>JBHLQH010000010.1:116055-120409 GCA_048884965.1 Candidatus Thorarchaeota archaeon
CTTTGAGATAGTGACCTCTAACACAAAGATACCTACTGCACCAAGAGCAGTACTATCGATTTCGATAAGGTATTCACCAGTACCTAGATCTGTGACCCAGTAATTTGTATCAAGAACGAGTGTTGAGGTTGAGTTTGAGCAATCAATAGAAACAACCGCTCCTGCAATAGGAGTACCTGTACCGTCATCATTGTATGCAATTATGAAAGTGACATTATTCAGATATTCAGTGGGGTCTGGAGACTCGTAGCCCATTTGTGTCACTCGCTCTATCACACTCAGAGAGAAGCTCTCTGTGGCATCTGCAGCATAATTAGAGCCAGTGTAGACTATTGTGGCATTGATTAGGAATACTCCTGTCCCTGTGAATGCAGTTGAATCTAGCTCAACGAGATAGTGGCCATTGCCTAGTGGAGTTATTGTTATAAAACTGGCAAAGACCGCATCCAATGACAGAGTGCCAGTCATCAGAGTGGAAGAACCTGATACAAGATCCGTGTAGATGAATTCGATAGAAACGGTATCACCCCATTGAGGAGTGGCAAAGGACAGGTGTGACAGTTGAGTTGATCGCAAAATCACTGTGATACTGAATGTCTGTAGTTTCTGATCGTAATACGGCTCACCTAGCCATACAACATTGAGCGTTAAGATGGAGGTGCCCACTCCTAATGCAGTTGTGTTGATATGCAGAGTGAATAATCGAGTAACACTATCATAGCTGAGTGTGTATGATATTCCGCCTTCTATGAGCGAAATGATAAGACTGCTTGAATTAGCTATCTTCGTTGATGTTAGAGAGTTTATGTAGCTAAATGAGAATTCTGCTATTTCTCCAAAGGGAGTTGACTCAACTGGGGTATAGTCAACGTATGTCGGTATTCCTCGAACTACAAGGGTTATTGTCATTGTCTGATTCTCATAGAGAGGAGTCACACCTTTACTCCATAGAAAATCAACTTGGAACTTGAATGAAGATGCGGACCCGAACAACGAAGCATTAATCTCAAAGCTATAGGTTCCAGTTGTGCCAATTTCAAATATGATGAAATCTGATTGGGTCACACTATGTCCGGTCGTGATAGGAGTAACGACCACAAAAACATCGTTCGTTGAATTGGAGATTCTCGTAGCATTTATGACATCATAGTAGACAAGTGTGAAGGTGAAATTGTTTAGGTAATTCGTGGCTGTCGGAGCGATCTCTAGGAAAAGATCTGTGTCAGTACCTAGCACTCGTACTCTTGTATCGAGTACTTGAGAATAGTATGTATCTCCACCAATCCAAGATGCAGTTATTGTGAGATTCTTCCATCCTATTGATCCCCACTGAGAACTTGATATGGTAATGTTGTAGTGACCATCTCCGAATGATGATACTGATGATATGAATGCTAGAGAGGCAACTTCAGGTGTGGTGATATCGAAATCAACGTACCCTGACACATTCGTAATTCCTTGGAGAAGATCTGTATCTTGATAATAAACCAAGACGACAATTTCTTGTCCGATTGGTGTCTGTTCAACAGGTGTGTCTAGGATGAATAGTGTATTGTGTCTACGAACTTGGACACCTATTGAGAAGGTATGATTCTGATAGTCCTTTCGTGAAACATCGAAATTGACTGTGTAGAATGCATCCTCTGCTGTCAGTGGATCATCTGCTTCAGTGAAGAGAGTCACTGTGTATACACCGGGACTTGTCTGAACCACAGTGTAGTTTTGTTCACCAATTGAATGGAATGATGTCCAGTTGCAAGTAATTGCTGATGCTAAACCAGCAATAGGCTGACCATTGTCTGTATCGTACCAGGATATTGTGAATGATGCTGATTCACCAACAGGAATGGAAAGCTGATTCGCTGAATAGCTAATAGTATTGTAGATCTCGCGGACTTCGACAAACATCAGCATTTCCTGTGTTTCAACAAATGATGCCTTTGCAGTTATCAGGACAGGGTACTCGCCAATCACAACACCAGATGTATCAAGAGTCACTTCATACTGACCCAAACCCAGCTCGATCACAGACTCGACTCCTGTCCAATTTGTGGCAATATCAGCACCCAAGATACCAGTTCCGTTCACATTCTTGAGATCAACAATGAAGGTTTGATCGCTTCCTATGGGACCTTGGATTCCAGGATAGTCCGGAGAGCTAAGCTCAGCATCATAGTTCACATTGACTACGAGTATAGCGTCCGCAGTATCATAGTTGTTCGCTGTCCACTGTAAATCTATCAAGTATTGACCTTTGTGTGAAAGCAGGGAAGTGTCTAGAACCTTGGTATACTGACCGGCGCCGCCATCATCGAAGGTATCTACCCCAAGAATCCAATCTAAACTGAGAGTACCGCCAGGTACAACAACCTCACTATCTGTATCATTGGCTGTAATCACTATTAATAGGAGATCGCCATAGGTTACATTGGTTTCCCATGTGCCAACTGCATCATTTGGATAGTCTATTGTTAGAGCGGATCTATGACTAACTGAGAAGGGTCTCTTGAAGAATCCAGTTGACCTCCAATCAGTATTAGTTCCTACATCATTGCAGAACGCCTGTATCATCCATGAACCTGCAGATGCATTTGCGCCTGCAAAGGTCAGGTTATTGGTTATCGCATATCCTGAACCGTCCGTAGTCGCATTGACACTGTACCACTTACTCCCATCCGGATCAAATACTGTGAAATTCACTATAGAATTGATGTAGCTAGTTCCAAGATATGCGCGAATCTGTGTTGAGTTACCAGCTCTGAGGTCAACATTCCTACTCCATAGAGCATTGTTGGGGTCATATAGCTCTATGTCTGATATCATATTGGGTGACCGGCTTAGTATTCTCCAGTATCCGTACCTGCCTGCTTCAGTTGCCACTTCATAGGTTGATACGTTCAAGAATCCATCATTTGGATCACCTCCACTCCATCCCGTTGTCAGATTGGTTGATGGTGCCAGCGGACGAGCAACAAAGTAGACATCCCTATTGTCAGGTATGGACAGGTTGAAGAAATATCGATTAGGATATCCAGAGGGTATATTCGCATAGAAGTATGTTGAGTATAAGCCATCTGTACCATTTTGTATAGAGAATTTCTCTCCATATGCAGTCGGATTGATCTGATTCACTGTGCCAATATCAAGCCGCTTACCAAACATGTTTACGTTCACATCGAACTCAATCAAAATCGTTCTATTGGGATTGGGATTGATTGGTGTCGGAGCCCATGTGAAATTCAACTGAACAGGATTTGTAGTCCATGGAGACATTGGAGTTTCAGATATGAATCCAGAACCGTACCCAGCACTATCGCTAACAGCGTTTCCATTCATCTCAAGATTGAGGCTGGTAGGAGTTGCACGGGTCTTCATATAGAGCTCGATGTTATCAAACTTCGCTGCAGGCAGAATGTTGGGTGCATAGCCATAGGTACCCTTGCACCACAGACCAACCTCGATGGTGACGCTTTGATCGGTGGGGAGATTGAATGCAGAAGTAGGAACGAATACCATTCCCGAGTCATACCAGGTTTCTTCGGCACCGATCTCAGTAAATGATAGCTCCCACGTCCATGCAGTCTCTATTGCAACGTATATTGAAAAAGCTCCTGTCATGTCATAGTACTTGGGTAGACCAGGGTACACATTGTCATCTCGTGTATTTGCGTAATAATCTGTTCTGAATCCAGCCCAGACCACCTCACCCCTTGGTACTGTCATTGTCTGACGAGCCCACGCTCGGTCATTGTTAGAGTAATAATATGTTGGTCCTGGATCAGGAGTGTTTGAATTTATGAAGAAATCAAAGCTACCGTCTCCAGTACCATGTCCACTTGAATTGTACTGAGATACTTCGCTAGAATACCCACCACCGCTAGTGGTTCCTAGTGTCCAACCTGTCGCAGAACCGGTGAGATCAGGATTTGTTGTCCAGGTTCTATTCTCGTAGATATCAGTCAGCTGCGTATCTACGTGATAGGCATCCCAGTCACTACCGGAAGGTACGTTTACTGAGGCCTCACTGGTCACATTTATGGGGAGGTAGGACATCGCCACATTATTCTGAATCACAGTTGCATTCCCGAATTCAGCTGCAATCAATTCAGATGATTCTCCACTCCATTCAACCCATCCTTGGCTTGTCAAAACAAACTTGTGAAGAATTTCGTCGGGAGCAACCTCGATTACCTGACCATCTCCGATATCTACGAAAGTGGAAGAATCTCCAGGAGTGCTTGAAGAACTAATGATAGGTGAGGTGATCACGACTCCTGATATAATCTGCAATAGTATCATAGCTGCAATGGCTGCTACTGGAATAAGTTTCATTTTCGTCACTCCTTCATCCCTC
>JBHLQH010000011.1:0-95912 GCA_048884965.1 Candidatus Thorarchaeota archaeon
TTGTGGCTTCGGTATATATACTAAATCTGCTACCATATACTTGTGAAATATCATGGCTCTAGCAACTAACTACAGAACCCGACTCGTGAAGCAGAACAAGCATGAGATCATCAAGACTCAGGCTATAACCTACGCATACAGAACTGTTGTGAGGTAATCAGCATGGCATTAGCGAAAGTATCCAAGTCCCCCAAGACCCAGATCTCTACTAAGGCTATCACTCAGGCTTACTTCCGGAGGTAGAATCTATGGCGATGGTCATTGAATCGTGGAATAACGAACAAGCTGTTGAGTTGGTCACTAAGTGGTCACGACGGTGGTCACTTTCTCCCACCAGTGGCATATGCAGTGACCAGTCTATAACCACCTGAGGTAATGACCATGACAAAAGTTTCGCATGCAAAAATGTCGCAACTCGAAGTTCTTCTATCATCTTCTTCCTATCCTGATGAGATACGATCTCTATTCTATGACTATCATTGGAGGCTTGAAGGATGAGCAAGGTTGCAACATTCTTTGGGCTTACTGATGCAAACGAGAAGATTCTAAGACTATCATCAATACTCTCAATTCTTCTGCCAATTGTAGCTCTGACTACCACACTAAGTACGACTTTCTTTATGATATTCGTGGCCGAGTGGCTCGGAGGTGGGTCCTATATAGATGGACTTGCCCTCGTTGGGATTTTAGTCGTCATTCAGATGGGTGTTCAGACACTATTAGACTATCCAACAGCTGCTTTGGGTGATGCAATCGGACAGAGATGGATCATTACGTCATCATTCCTCACCTTTGCAGTCTGCTTCTACATGGTTGCACTGGTTGGTCCAGGCACTCCTATTCTTTATGTTGTTATCATCTATCTCCTAATGGGCTTTGGCAACTCTCAGTTAAGCGGCGCCTTCATGGCATGGTTCGATAATAATTACAGAGTTGCCATGCCCTCCGATAGTGATAGAAAGCAGTATGGCGTCTTCATGGGAAAGGTCGGTATGCTCTATCAAGTAGTGGCTACATTGGCTTTAATCCCAGGGAGTGTTCTAGCTGTTATCTTTGGAAGAGCTTGGGTATTCCAAATACAAGCATTCATGTGTTTGGGCATTGCTTTGGTATGTTTCAAGATAATTGATGATTTTCCAGAGGTCAAGGAATCTCGCGTGAAACGTCCGTCCATGAAAGAATACACAGACGTGTTGGCGTCAGGTGTGAGATTTCTGTTCAGTGAGAAATATGTGACCTATATCATACTTGGAGGCTGTGTTGTTATGAGTGCTGGAATGGTCTGGGGAAATCTCATTCTATTTCCAATGTATTTCAGCTATCTTCTTACTGATGTTGCAGTGTCCAGTTTCCGTACTATGCTCTTCGGTATAGGAGTTGTGAACCAAGAACGTAGCGGCATCTGGTCGAGGAGATTTGAACCCAAGAAATGGATCCCCCGTTTCAGACTCCTTCAAGGTGTAGGAGCGATATTCTATCTTTCATTTGCAGCCATCATGTTCTTCCTTCCTCCTGCTCAAGCGGGAGCCGAACTAATCATGCTTACAATCCCGTACACTCAGATCGTCATCATGCAGCTTCCGACTTCGAGTATTCTACCCCTGCTGCTGATGACGATCACATTCACAATTACAGGCTTTGCTGGCGGATTTGCTGAGGTCTTGACTCAGCGTGAGTTGCTAGATGTTATCCCGAACAAGATCCGCAATAGCATGTACTCTCTATCTCCAACTATTGCGACTCTGTTGGCAATGCCCCAAATCGCTCTCTTCGGGTGGCTCATTCCTAATGCAGGCTTCCCCATAACCATGACTCTCTGTGCAGCTATCTCCATCATCGGTGTGATAATGATTGCAAAGGGATTGAGTCATCCGAAACCTATTGCTAGCGATATTTCACCTCAAGGTCACCATGATGAAATGACAATTGAAGTGGTGGCAGTAGAAGAGTAGTTGCCTTCTCTGCCCACCCTTCCACTCTTTTTTTCCTTGACACCGTTGCAGCAAGATTAATACTCTCTTGTGTTACCAGTAGTCCAGTGATTATAATGAGTGACCGTCCAGCCTTTCTAACAGTTTCATATTCGAGCGGAGGTCTTGATACCCTCGGACATGAAAAGAAGATGGTTCATGAAAAGGATGTAAAATTCGATGGGGATGATGGTTCCATTGAACTAACGGATATCCGCATCGTCTGGTACAAGAAACCCTCCAAGATGGGAGGATTGAAGAAAGTGGGTGCCTTAGCTGGAGCCTTAGCGGCTGCAGCTGCAATCGATGCAGTTGGTGACTCAGTTGGAGGTTTTGCAGGTCGTGCAATAAGCCGCACTGGTCATAGAATGGGCTACATGGCCGTTGGAGCAGCGATAACTAGCTGGACCATGGATTCCTATTACAACAAGGATAAGAATGGGAATACAGAGAGTCTTGCTCTTCCTCTTGTAGCAATCAGCCAAGCGGCACAGAGCGGAAATCGTCTAGTAATCGAGCTGAAATCTGGTGGGGATATGCAATTTGAATTCAAACAGAAGAAGGTGATTCCTTCTATTATTGCTAATATCACATCAGCCCAAAACAAAGGCAAATGTCCTTTCTGTGGCACATCTGCTGGACATGCTAACAAATGTCCAAACTGTGGGGCCGCTTTGGAAGGTGGAGGAGGTCCGTCAGGAGGACAAGAGTCTGTTACGATATCCATGGGTGGAAGTGGCAATAGGTTCTGTACAAACTGCGGAAATCCTGCTCCCGACGATGGACGATTTTGTGGTAAGTGTGGCAATCCATTGTAGATGCCTAGTAATTCATGAGGCAGTGGTTCTCCTCTGCCTCTCTACTTCTTTATAGGAATAGGTTTTCCTCCTTTGATCGATGAATATCTTTAGCTGTTTCTTCTCCTTTTTCATAGATGAATCCACGAACTATCACAACAGGAATACCTTCATCTGCCTGTCCCATGATTAGCTCGGCTGCAGACGCAATTTGATCGATTTGGCATACCAGTGATCTTTGAAGAATTCTTCCGTACAGGTCTGGTTTTCCTTGATTGTGCCTGTAGGCATTAATTCCCGAGCAGCCAATTGCAATATTGATTGCGCCTTTTCGCCATGGACGGCCCTCTGTGTCTGATATTACTACTGCAACATTCCTTTGTACTATCTGCTCAATCCCTTTTCGTATCGAATCTGCACTTCTATCAGCGTCAAGAGGGAGTAACAAATAGGATTCCGGAGGTGCATTGGAGTGGTCCACTCCACTGAAGTTACAGATATGCCCATTCCTCGTTTCAGTTATGAGAGCACGATCATCACGCAGAACCCTTTGACTTTCATTCAGTGCAATTTCTACCTGTATCGGATCAAAATCATTCTTTTCTGCAATCTTTCTAGCCTTGGAAGAGACTGTAATATCTGACGCTTTTTGAATACGTCCTTCAGCCTTAGAGACAACGGTATGTGCAATTACGAAGATATCACCATCTCTAATATCAAGCTTTGACTGTCGGATTGACTCAAATATTAAACCAACTATGTCGCTCCCAGGATGTATCAATGGAATTCCTTGAACAGGAATGATTTCAATTACCTCTTCCATCACTAACACAGACCTACTTCATTCACCGTGTACGATGCTCCGAAAAAAGGTGGTGATTCTGATAAGATTGACTGAAAAAATCAAAATGGTTCCTAAGAGTCGTTTATCGCGCTAAAATACCATCTACGGGAAAATGTTATAGGAGAGAACGAAGACTTTCAAGAAGTCTTAGAAAGACGCATATACTATCGTAGAGTGCATATACTGCATTCTAAGAGTTGTTCCACCAACAACACAAGAAGTAGACCTTATGGTGTGATAACAGTGAGTGGTAAAGATGCTAGTCCCTACACAGGCAGTGGCGGGGACATTAAACAAGGGACAATTGCAAAATTCATGCGAAAGAGAACTCAGCTAGTTGGATTTGAAACTGGACTGAACAAACACACTCAATATGCTATTGAGTTCTTAGATAACGCAATTGACGCCATTGAGAGTTGGTGGTGGAAAACTGACAGTCGGCCTCGTTTGCAGGACAATCTTGATCCCGCCATAGTCGATGAAATCAGGGACAAACTCAAGGATGAACTCTTTGATTCCATTGCATTGAGCAAACAACTGGAGAAGGACGCGCGCGCAGGGAAAGAGGTGAATCTTCCACCACAGAAGAAAGAGACCCTTGATGATCGTCTAACTCAATTTAGGAAATTTGTTGTCCCATTTCGTTCTATGATAAACAAGCGAGAGCCCTTGGTCGTAATGAAGCTCACAGAGGTCTTCATGCCTGACCTAGTACCACTTGACGATGAAGAAGGATTCAAGGTCTATGAATTCATTTGTTTTGATAATGGCGTAGGTATGGTTCCAAAGGATCTTGAGAAATTCGGGATTTACCTTGCATCAAGCAAATCTGAGAAGCTTCGACAAACTCGTGGAAGTCAAGGATTTGGTGCTCCTTCTGCATTCAGTGATGCACAGAATACGACTGGTAAACCGATATTCACTGTTTCACAGAGGTTCACATCGAAAATAGCTACGGTTGCTGATTTCTATACAACGACTGCCAATACGAAGGACTATGTCGGTGGTCCTCTCGAGATGGAACTTCCATTTACTCAGGGAACATTCATTCGACTCAATTATCTCAATATTCAATATCGACGTGGCTATGCTGATACATATGCTGAGATGGCATCACTACTCAACTCACATGTGACTATTGTTTTCATTGATCCCTATGGCACAGTGCACATCTTTCCCCGGAAAGTGAAGGCATTTCCTGAAGAACCAAAATATGCACAACCTCATCCTGCTAGTATTAGAATTGGAGAGTTTCAGGATCTCCTCAGAGAGTCTGGGACCAGAGATCTCAGGAGTTTCCTAACAAAGGCATTCGTTAGACTTAGTGGGAACAAAGCGAAAACGATAATTCAATCCGCCAATAAAGACCTTAGAAAGCGACACTTGGATACATTAACGCCAAGCACACCTACAGATACCCTGGATAAAACAGAGATCGAGCTTCTGTATAAGGCGTTTTCAAATGAGGATTATATTGCTCCTCCCACAGATACTGTCGTACCGGTAGGAGAGGAGATATTCGAGGAAACGATCAAGAAAGCATATAATCCCGATTTTGTTGCTGCTGTTACTCGAAAACCGACTTCTGGAAAGGGTCTTTCCTTTGCTGTAGAGGTATGCATTGCATATGGTGGGGAGATCAAGAATGCTACTTCTGCTCCGATGGTTCTTTGGAGATTCGTAAATCGCGTGCCAAAGCTTCGTGATAATAGTGATTGTGCGACATGGAAAGCCTGTACTTTGGTCAACTGGAAGAACTACAAGGTTCAGACCTTTGATAATGGCATTCCCCGAGGACCCGTGATGATTTTCATTCATGTCGCAGGAGCCTATGTGCATGTAATGTTCAAGGGCCAGAGCAAACAAGCTTTGGCAGAGGATGAGGTCCTCCTTAAAGAGATCAAGCTCGCATTGGAAGACGCAGGGCGAAAGTTCAGGAGATTCATAACCCGTAGAGAAACTGCTCGTCGAAAGGCAAAACGTGCTGGAATTCTAGCGATGTACGCAGATCAATTCGCACAAAGCCTTACTGCGATTGTCAACGATGCTAGTGGGAAGGAGAGGTTTGATGCCGAGTTAATTGCCAGCAAGATTAGAGACTCGATATCTGGATTTGAAATGGCATCAGATCAAGAAGAAACGGAAACAGACTCTGAAGGAAGTGACCTGGTGGCAGATATACCTCTAGATGGGGATGAAGGAATAGAGATGGAGGATGAATGATAATGTCAAAGAAGAAGAAATCCACAAAGGAACCTGTTCAATCTACACTTGGTGATGTAATCGAAGAAAAACCAAAAGAGTCGAAGAAACCCTCCAGCAAGAAAGAAACCCCAAAGAAGGAAACCCCAAAGAAGGAAACCAAAAAGAAAGATACTGAATCAAAACCAAAAGAAAAGTCGAAATCAACAAAGACATCAAAGTCGAAGAAGAAGGAAACTCCGCCTGCTACAGATGGTGCATCAAAATCAAAGAAAGAAACCCCAAAGAAAGCACCCACTAAGAAAGAGATCTCCAAGAAAGCATCTACTAAGAAGGAGACCTCCACAAAGGCGCCTGCCAAGAAAGAAACCCCTGAAAAAGCACCAGTTCAGAAAGAAACTCCAAAGAAAACTTCTGAGAAGAAAGCACCAGCCAAAAAGAAACAAGCAAAGAAGACATCTGCCAAGAAAGAACCAAAGAAACCAAAATTCGTACTTGAAGGTCCTCCACTCACCAACCTTCCTGGCGTTGGAGAAAAGATGGCAGAGAAACTTGTGGAATCTGGCTATAATTCAATAGAGAAAATATCTAAATCAAGACCAGATGCAATGTCTAAGAGGGTAGAAGGGCTAAGCAAAAGTGGTGCGACACGCATCATAAGTGAAGCAAAGAGGGTTTTGACAAGCGATACAAAAGAGGCAATCCCTGCTGAAAGGAGCGAAGAGGCAGTAGAAGAATATGTCATGCCTTCATTGACAGAACTTCCCGGCGTAGGTACGAAGCTCGCACGAGCATTGGAGTCAGCAGGATATAATTCAATCTCACGATTATCGAGAGCGCAAGCTGATGGTCTTGCTCAAAGAGTAGATGGTCTCGGTGAGAAAGCTGCCGTGAAGCTAATTGAAGCCGCAAGGAAATATGTCAAGGATCGTGAGCGAAGCATTATCCTAGGCGAGGAACCTACTCCCACAATTGCCGTTTCCAGCAAGAAGGTCGTTCCCAAGGAAGCATCAAAGGAAGTGGAGGAGAAATCAGAACCAGAAGTTGAGGAGGAAGTAGACCTTCCAGAGCCCATTGAGTACAAGCCGCCGGAGAAGAAACCATCTAAGAAACCCACGAAAGCAGAGGAAGCTCCTGTGAGTAAACCAAAAAGAAAAACCGCTCCGAAGAAGAAGAAACCCGAAATTATTAGAAAATCCTCGGGTCTAAAAGTGCCAAAAGCCGTTGAGAAATTTGCCAAGGAGATGAAAGCTACTTGGGCTGAGGTCGAGAGAATGGAAGCTGCTGGTGAGCTGCCAACCGATCTACCTGAAACCGTAGAGGTCATCAATCTTGAAGCATCAGAAACTACCTCCCGACTTATAGAAACTGCAACAGACGTACTGAATGAAGCACTCGTTACAGGTCGTCCAGCGTTTGAGATTCCAAGTCGTTCAGGTGATAACATAGTATGGGATGAATTCAGAGACCTTCTTCTTCTAGGAATGAAAACCATTAGTCGTCCATATCATTCTCTTGCTTCGGTCGTAGATGCCACAAGAACTGCGAGGATTATGGAGATTATCTATCAACTATTGCGTTCCAATCTTCACGCAACCAAAAGAGAGGTGTTCTATAGTGATGTTAACCTCTTTAGAGATCAGAAGTACAGTGACAAGATCATTGAAGATGTATCTTCAATGCTGAACACCACTCGTGACAGCGTTCATATTGTTGCTAGTGCCCGTGGTTCATGCATGGGCAGAGTGGTTATTCGGGATGGTGGCGATCTCATCGATCTTACAAAGATGGGCACAGGAGGATGGGCGGTCACGCCTTTCCTTGATCAGCTGGAGATTGTCGAAAGTGATGCAGAGTTCATTCTATTGGCTGAGAAGGACGCCGCAATAATGCGATTGGCGGAAGCGAAGTTTTGGAATCGTCAGCCTTGCATCGTAATAACAGGCAAAGGCTCAGGTGACATTGCAACCCGTGCATTTCTGAAGCAACTGGTCAAAGAGCTAGAGATCCCTGCATTCGCTCTGGTAGATAGTGATCCCTATGGACACTACATTTACTCCGTATTCCTGAGAGGCAGCAAAAGACTTAGCTATGAGTCCCCATTCATTGCCACTCCCGAATTAAAACTCCTTGGAGTGTTGAGCCGCGACCTAGATGCGTTCAATATCCCAAAGAGTGTAAGGATTCCCATGGAGCCCGCAGACATTAAGAGAGTACGTGAGATGCTCAAGGAACCATTCGTTCAGAAGAACAAAGAATGGGTAGAAGACCTAAAACTCATGCTCTCCTTGAAGGAAAAGGCTGAGATACAGGCTTTTGCAAGTCACTCATTCGAATACCTAACTGATGTCTACCTCCCTCAGAAGCTTGAGACTGGCGACTGGATCTAAAAGGAACTCAGTAGACCGCACATCTGCGGTCTTCTTTTTGATTCCGAATAATGTACATAGTGCAACAGTCTTATACTGATTAAACTATAGTGAACTTAACTAGATGATTGTACTAGTTCCTTGATGGAATCTGGGGGATAAAGTTCTTGAAACTCTCAAAGGTCGGAATCGAAGTCATAGATGCACATGCTCATTTCATGACATATAGCACTGTAAAAGGAATAATTGAGAGGTCTGCTCAACAATCAAACGAAGACCAGTTTGCGAAGATGCAGAAACGTGTTTCATCGCTTACAGATATGAAAGAATTCAAGCTCCCTGATGAGAATTGGGATGCTGGACAGATGTGGGTTGATGAGCTTGATAGATATGGTATATCTGCGATTGGAATGATGATTGGCAAGGAATCTTGGGATGAATTCATTGACACAAGACGCCGTTTTCCAGGCAGATTTCTAGGATATGCAAACATCAATCCCGCTGACGATGATGCCGTAGAATTGGTAAAACGTGCCGGTGCTGATGGCTTTCAAGGTATCAAGTTGTATCCTACTTCTTGGAACTTTCATGCTTCTGATGAAAGGGTCTATCCTATCTATGAGGAGGCACTCAAGCAGAAGCTTCTGGTAATAGCTCATTTCGGAATTACTATCGGAACCCAAGCGAATCTACAATATGGTAATCCAATAGATTTACAAAAACCAGCACACGATTTTCCTGATTTGAAGTTCATGATCGCACACTTTGGTGCAGGCTTTTTCAGAGAGATGCTTATGTTGATGTATCAGACTGATAACATTAGTATGGATACCAGCGGAAGCAATGCTTGGATGAAGTATCTTCCGTATGATTTGACCATAACCAAGATATTCGAGAAGGCATTGAAAGCAGGTGGACCCGGTCGGATCGTGTTTGGCACCGATTCCTCCTTCTTCCCAAGAGGATTTCGCTACAACATTCTTGAAGAGCAATATAATGCAGTAAGGGCAATCTGTCCTCAATTCTGCTATTCAGATGATGACATTGATATGATTTTCAGGAAGAATATCTTGGACTTGACTGGATTCAAACCTGCTTAGGATCCTACGCAGTCCTGATTTTCTTATCCAATCCTCTCAATCTTTTGGGAGCATCTGCCTCGCGGTATTTCTCTGCAGCCTCTGTGTATTTTGCTAGTGCAGATCTTGTGTCCCCAGATTTTGATAATCTATCTCCTTCATCTTCGAGAGATTTACCCCATTCTTCATATGTATCCCGAACCCTCTGGGAGCATCTGGTTCGTTTCTTGGCATCTGTACTGAACATGTAAAGCTCTCTTGCCTTCTTAAATTGGACTATGCTCCATTCATGCTGACCCTCTTTCAGAAGGGTTTCTCCCTGAACATAATGATGTTCGGCCATTGAATCGTATCCTTGATCGACTCGCTTTACAGCTTCCTCAACCATCTTGTCGCTGCCAGCATGTTCATAGAGTTTCTTTGCTATCTCGAACTGCTCAATTGCCTTTTCGTGTTCATTATCTCGCAAAAGGTCCATACCATGTTCCATTCTCGCTCGCCCCATTGTCTCATATACATACTCTGGGTATTCGAAAGAATCAGAACTTATAGAGGTGCCACACTCAGGACAAGTCGGAGTTTCAACAATGGATGTTGATATGTCTGCTCCTATTTTCTTGGGCTTACCAACGACTGCATCGATGAAGTCCTCTGTCGTTTCTCCTCTTCCCCTTGGAAATAGATGGGATACTGCAGATGCTTCATCGATTGCCCCATTAATTTCAGGTTCATCAACTTCTACAACTTTTGGAGGTGCTACCTCCTTGAATGGCATTCCTTCTCTAATATCACTAGTAGAGGTCTGAGGTGTTTCCCAAGCCAAATCCTCCGAGGTGATATGAGAATCTTCATCTGCTAACTTGACTTCCTCATCTGGTCCATCGTCTGATAGTGTGATCCCTTCATCCCAACTCAATGAAGATTCTTCCTTAGTAGCAGGCATCTCTTCCTCTGATAGATCCAATTCAGAGCTATCCAACTCTGATAGAGTTTCAGTTTTCAGATGGTCCTCTTCTTCACTCCATTTGTCCCATTCATCAAGATCTGGTAGTGATTCCTCATCACTTGCATCATCTCCAATGTCCTCTAACTCAGTAGGAGGTAGTTCATCTGAGGTAATGTCTATGGGAGCCACTGCCATTCCACCAACGATTCTGGTACCACAATTCAAACAAAATGTTGATCCTTTTCTTATTGCTGTGCCACACTTTGGGCAGCTGATTGTTCCGGACATTTTAGGAAACCCGATAATCAATTCTTAGGGACGACTTCGATGAGTATCCACAACCTCAGATAAAGAAGGAGTGCATATGAATAAAACCTGTATTATTCCCTACCAGAATGCAAAATATGTGCAAATTGTAATCAGTATGGCGAGTGCTAATCCGCCAATAGACTGTAAGAGGGTATGTTGTTTCAGAATCGGTCTGGACCACACAACACCTAACCAGATTGGGATGACTAGTAGTCCAATGAATCCATAAACTATGATAATCGCTGTACCCGGACCTCCAACCCCCGCACAGTGAACTGATACTTTTGTCCAGTGAGTCACAATCATGATTCCAGTTGTAACTGTGATATATGCAAATGAGAGCACAGCCATGATGTGACATTCAAATATCCAATAGAATGCAGAAGAAATTGAATAGAATAGAATAGCATAGAGAAAAAATCTCGCACGCATCGATTGATCCGAAACGTCAAGATCAACACTCCCACGCCACGCCTCAAAGACTATTGGTGCGATAGGTAGGATGACCATAAAGATAATGCAGACCAACAGAGCAGAGATTGGTGTAAGTATTGGACCCAATCCAATTGGTGAAGAAACTGAAATCACTATGCCAACATAGAGGTTGAATAATGGTGCTGGTGAAAGTCTTGAAATTAGTCTCGCTAATTTTACCTTCGTTCCTGATAGCTCCAGATATTCATCTGCAAACTTCAAAGTAATCATGGAAAGCAAGAAAAACCGCTGTCTTCAATCTTTCTTTCTTCTCGAATTATGGTGAACAATCCACCACGAAAAGCCTTATGTTGGATTTTTCCTCATCTACAGAGTCAAGGAACAAACGAGAAACCCCTATGGAAGTGCAAGAAATGCCTGCAATGCCTAAACGTGAGATATTTGAACGAATCATCCAAAACATCACCAGCAAATTTCCGGATGTTTATGCTGCATTATTTATCAGTCCTGAAGGATTTCCAATCAACACTTGGGGAGTTACTCTCGAACGTGCCGAGGAGATATCTGCACTTCTTAGTGCCCTCATTGGGAAGACAAAGGAAGTCATTTGTCAAGTTGAAGAAGGTGCCGATCTTCAATTCATTCAGATTCAAACCAACAAAGGCGGAATTCGTGTAGCTCCTCAAGAGGAGTTTATTCTAGTCACACTGACGAAAAGTTGATTCGTCTATTATGTACTAGATGCGATATCGCAGGGACAATGTGGAGTGAATCATCAATAACATATCAGATTATCACTCGGAGAGGTGACTAGTGCTATTTTTATACTCTCTACTGTGAACTAGAAGGTGGCAGGATGTTTGAAATTGTATATCAATGAGTCAGTCAAACATTCAAGGGAGGTCTATGACTAATATGGACGAAGATATCGATTACGAAGAATTCGATGAAGAAGAAGAAAATGAAGATGGCGAAATCGACTCAGGAGAAGGTGTCACTGGACTAGAAGTAACCGATCTGCCTGGTGTTGGTCCAGCTATTGGAAAGCGTTTAGCTGAAGCAGGATACAAAAGCGTTGAAGCAATCGCTGTAGCATCACCAAGTGAACTAGCCGCTGCAGGATCCATTGGTGAAACAACAGCAACGAAAATTATCAAGGCCGCACGCGAGATGCTTGATATCGGTTTTGAAACTGCAGACTTACTGCTGGAGCGAAGACGAACAGCAGGAAGAATCAAGACTGGCTCAACAGCACTTGATGAACTCTTTGGCGGAGGCATCGAAACCCAGAGCATTACTGAAATGTATGGCTCTTTCAGGTCTGGAAAAACTCAGATGGCACATCAACTGGCTGTCAATGTTCAGCTACCTCCTGATGAAGGAGGTCTTGGTGCAACTGCAATCTATGTAGATACTGAAGGAACCTTCAGACCAGAACGACTAGTCGATATGGCTGAGGCAGTAGGTCTTGATACTAGTAAAGTATTGAAGAATGTCGTTTGGGCACGAGCCTATAATTCAGATCATCAAATACTTCTTTGTGATCAAGCTATGGAAATGGCTCCAGATAAGAACGCAAAGCTTCTAGTAGTTGACTCAGTAACGAGTCACTTTAGAGCAGAATATACTGGAAGAGGAACACTTGCAGCTCGCCAGCAGAAATTAAACAAACATCTCCACCACTTGCAACGAGGTGCTGAGATCAACAACATGTCTGTTTATATTACAAATCAAGTTATGTCACGACCTGATGCCTTCTTTGGTGATCCCACAGCTCCGGTCGGTGGACACGTACTTGCCCATGTACCCCAAACAAGGTGCTATCTACGAAAATCAAAAGGCGAACGCCGAATCTGCAGACTTGTGGACTCTCCCAATTTACCCGAAGGGGAAGCTGTATTCTCTGTTCTCAAAGAAGGAATACGCGACGTATAATTGATAATCGACATGAGTGTGGTCTTCGTGACCACCTCATTCATTTGTAAACACCGCAGCATCGATTAGTTCCTTTATTGAACCCTTCCAATGCTCCAGACCCTCAGGAGAATGTGGATAGTTCCTATATTCTTTGTCAATCTTCTTCATGAGTGATGAGGCTCGTTGAAGCTTCCTGAGAAGACTGACTTTGCTCACCCCTCGTTTTGCACGGATAAGCTTGGTTCCGATTCCCATTGAGAGACCCTCCCCTCGATTGGCAGCCATGAGGTCTCCAGCTTCAAGGATTCGTTTCTCAAATCCAAAGTTCATCTCCTCATCAGATACATCTGCCAATAATCGCTTGAAAATCTCCAATGACGCCAACCTTCTTCCAAAATTGCTAAGGAATCTTGTGTTGAACGACCACAATCCCTTGGCGCTTGTATCCCTTCTTGCAATGGCTTCCTTTATCACCTCGCCAAGAATGGTACCAGCTCGCATGCCCGCTCCGATTCCACCTCCATGGATTGGATTAACCATGAAAGCAGAGTCTCCAACAAAAGCTACCCCATCTGCAACAAGACTCCAGATAGGTCTCCGTACTGGTACAGCTCCACCTCCTGAATGTATGACTTTGCTTCTAAAGAGTAGTGGGTATTCCTCCTTGAATGTGTTGTAAAGCCCTTTGGGTGAGCCTTTACCATCGCCCCCTGTTATGCCAACTCCCACATTCACAGTCTGCGGTCCTTTCGGAAAAATCCATGCATATCCTTTTGGAGCGAATTTACCGCCAAGGAAAACCCTTGCAACCTCAGGCTCGGCCATAGGCATTTTAAGTTCTAGGATTTCTCGGTAGCACAGAGCGATGTCACTTTTCTCAATCTCAATTTCAACATATGGGCTCTCTAACTTCTTTCTAATAACTGATGCAAATCCACTTGCATCCACAACAATCTTTGCAGCGACTGTGTTCTTATCTCCAGACTCCATATCTTTGTAATGAATCCCGATAACACTGGAGCCTCGTAGGGTGGGTCCTCCGACATGGATATTAGGTCTGAACTGCACCCCTGCCTCGATAGCTTCGTCCAATAGCCTTTGACCAAAACTTATCCTGTCCACTGTCCAGCCATCGAAATCACTCCAACCCCGAACCTTCAGTTCGTTGTTCAGGTTAGGAGGATACACATCTGCACCTGCAATAACACTGGACACCTCGTTTTCAGCTGGATGATCTATCCCTGTTGCTTCAAAATGAGATTTACTGATTTCATCTCCGCAGATTTTATCTCCAATCGCTGCCCTGTCTTTCCTGTCAATCAATAAAGTCTTCAGACCTAGCTCTGCGCATCTTCGGGCAGTAACACATCCCGCAGAACCGGCTCCGACAACTACTACATCTGCTCTTTTCAAGATTGGTCGAGGTAGCAATGACCTTGGAAGATATAAATCCGAGCCTAGGGTTTGTTGGATTTCAGACGTAACGGTTATCAAGTAATGTTTTTCAGCTCCCATTGTGGACACAAATGCAGAACTTGGTTGTTGTAGGGCTCCAATGGGGCGATGAAGGCAAAGGGAAATTAGTTGATTATCTCTCTGAGCAATTTGATATTGTAGTGCGATTCCAAGGGGGCAGTAATGCTGGACATACCGTGATTGTTGAAGATAAGACCTTCAAATTTCGGATTATGCCAACTGGTGCTGTACGCGGAAAGAAAGTTGTGATAGGTAATGGCGTTGTCATCGATCCGATGGTCTTGCTCGATGAAATAAAAAGCTTGGAGAATGCTAGTGTTTCTGTTGACCTCCTAATAAGTGACCGGGCTCATGTAATTACTCCCTATCAAATTCTAATTGATGGTTTGCAGGAGGAAGAGAGAGCAAGCAGAAAAGTCGGAACGACAAAGCGGGGAATAGGTCCAGCTTATGAAGATAAGATGACACGAGTCGGAATACGAGTATGCGATCTTATATCCGAGGAACCAACTTCACAATGGAACCAGATGGAGGCTACCTCTCTCTCCAAGATCGAGAAATTGTATTCGACCCAGATTGGAACGTCCAAAGAAGAAATACGTAGCAATATCTATGAGATGATAGAGAATCTCAAGAAATATATTGGTGACTCGGGTCAATACTTAGAAACGATGATTTCCTCCGGGAAAAGAATTCTTTTCGAGGGTGCACAAGGTGCGCTTCTAGACATTGACCACGGGACATATCCGTTTGTTACAAGCTCAAATTGCATTTCTAGTGCCGCTGCAACAGGTACTGGAATATCATTCAAGCGATTGGATTCTGTACTCGGTATAACAAAAGCATATACTACCAGAGTTGGTACTGGTCCCTTTCCGACCGAGCTCTTTGATGATATCGGGGAGAGAATTCGGGTTCAAGGCAAGGAGTTTGGCACTGTCACTGGTAGACCAAGACGTTGTGGTTGGTTGGACTTGGTCGCCCTACGATACGCTGTTCGAATAAATGGAGCTGATTTTTTGGCAGTCACAAAACTCGACGTGTTGAATGAAATAAATCCTATCAAACTCTGCGTAGCTTACGAAATAGAAGGAGAAGAGTTTCATACACTTCCAGCTAGTGCACAAGAGTACGAGAAGGCTATACCGGTATATGAGGAGATGGATGGTTGGGATCGGATAACTGGAGAGATCTTTGATGAGCTACCTAGCTCAGTAAGGGAATACATCGCATACATCGAGCGATACGTAAATGCTAAAGCTACCATATTATCTATTGGTCCTGAGAGAAGTGATACGATTGACATCCTTGGTAGTCATTTCAGAGGTGCTTGAATTCAACAGCAACAATCGAGATGATCAGTATTCCGACAACCAATGCCATTATTGGAGGCATGAAGTTCAGAAACGCCTCGAAATAGGTGACCAGATCTACTGGAACTGCAAGAAGGAATGCATAGGATAGCAGAAATCCATAGATTGCAAATATTGGATAAAGGATCGGTCCTCCGCTAATTACCAGCAATAGTACCAGTACCGCAAGTTTGCTCTTGGTTGGATCAAGCAAGCGGATCGGTATTGTTTGCGAGTCATCGAACTGAAAGTAATAGCTGATGAGAAAGGTGGGCATTCTAATGCGTATCAGTTCGAGAATCTGCAAAGCAAGTTGAACTGATAACAGGAGCATGGTGTGAATCAACATATATCCTAGTAGAAGTCCGTTCAGAATAGGTAGGGCATCTGAGAAAATCTGAAAGCTCTCAATTACACCAACAAGGACAAAGAAGTTTAGAACAAGTAAGACAATATGTCCAATTGCACCTTGGAGAACTTTCTTGCTGCGTTCCATCAGAATCGTTCTTTCTTGTCATTGACAATCGTATAAAGGATTCTGTAGGATGCAATGCATCACATTATCTTGTGCGGTTGTACGCCCTGCGTAGTTGCATCCAAAGGTCCGATTTCTTTCTGTTTATCCATGGCTTTCTTCACAAGTGTAGTGAATAAATCATCGACATTCTCTCCAGTCTTCGCTGATGTTTCATAATGATCGACATTTAGCCACTGTTTGATCATTTCACCGGCTTCCGGCGGAACAAGTCTGTCTCCTCGATCTATCTTATTTGCAACTACTGCGACCACTGCATTGGGACAAACTGTGATGAATTTTGTATACCATTCTCCTACGTCAAGAAATGTCTGCGGCCTAGTCACATCATAGACTATTATCGCCATAGATGCTCCCGCCATGTATCGTCTTCTTAGCTCATTATAGGTTGGCTGTCCTGCAAGATCCCATAGTACGACTCGAGCTACCATTGGTTCTGCATCTGGCCTGGGAATCTGGATGGTCTTCAGGGCAAAAGTAGTACCAATAGTCATGATATAGCGCTCACTGAAGCTTCCTTCGGTGTATCTCTTTATGCAACTGGTCTTTCCTACAGCCCCATCTCCTAGGGCGACCAGTTTGAACATATGAGAGATAGCTTCTGTGGACACTATTCTAACCCCTTACATCAAACTCAACAGAGTCTGGCCTTTTTGTGAATTTAAGGAATCTGGAATATTCCTCATTGATATACTTCTGTGTGATGTACCTGACATAGAAAAGAGTAGTTTTATTCTTTCCTTGCACGCATGTATCAGCCAAATCCTTTTTTGCAGTGTTTGTATCTCTCTTGTTAGATATTTGGAGCGTGAAGAGATGGCTGAAGAATTCCTTAATCGTTTGAACAAGCTGGAAGAGAAGATTGATGGTCTCGGTGAAACTTTGATGCGTATGATCACAATCCTCGGGAACGTCACTGAGGTGAAGAGCGATGTGCGAATTGCGAAAGAGGAGATACTTGAGGAATTCAAGAAGATGCCTAAACCTGTTACTGCGCAACCGGGTGTTACAAAGGAAGAGATCTCAGAAATCATTAGCAAGTTACCCAAAGCTGAAAGCTCAGGTTCTGGTCTCACCTCCGAAGAGGTTTCTCAAATTGTGAAAGGAGAACTCGCAGCGATATTAGAGCCAATTCTCGAATCTATTCAAGAACTCCAAGAAGGAATACATTCTAAGATTGATGAGATTGAGGTACCTGAGCCTGTTATTGTGACTACAGAAGCTCCTTTACATGCCATGAATGAACCCAGTGTACCTGTCCATCCTGGCGGACCTCTATCCGCTGATAAGGGAATGAAGGTCGCTGATCAGCTTGATAATATTCTGTCATCACTAAAGATGGGCTGCAAAGCTGGCGATGTGCTTGATGTGATGACTGAATCAAAAACTGAGATTATGAAGATCGTTCCGTCTGATCCCATCATGGTGAAGATTGACAAATGGGCTGGACTCGTTAACACCTATTCCTCACGACATGAACTCCAAGCAAAAGACATTTTGAAGCTAAAGAAGGACCTGAAGGATGAGATTCCGAAGTATCGTCCTGCCTAAGATGCTACTCCTCTGCTCCGGTTGCAAGCAATTTCAATGTAGCTAATGCACGTATCACGTCCGAAGCTGAGATGACTCCAGTAATCTCATCGCCTTCCATCACTGGTATATGCGATCTCTCTGTTTGATTCATAAGAGATAGAGCTTGGCCTAGTTCTGCATGGGGGCTTATCGTTACAACAGGTGTTTCCATTATATCTCCCAAGGTCAAGGTATGATACGATTCCTCTGAAAGAAGCTGTGCTGCAACAATCTCTCTCCTGGTGACCATCCCAGCGAGAACATCATCTCTAGTGACAATGAGACTTCCAACACTCTCGACAGCCATTAGTTTTGCAGCATCCGTCACTAAAGCCTCAACATCAGCCGTTATAATCATCGAGGTCATGAAATCCTTCACTAGCATGTTTGTTTACACTCCTATGCAACTTGAAATGGACAATCATGATTACATTTGATGTTGAGAGTCATCAGATCGATTCCTAAAAACTCCTTGAGCAACTTCTGCAAAAACATCTGAAACCTTTGTCCCTGTCTTTGCAGAGGTTTCGAAATATGCTGCCTGATACCAATCTCGGAGCATTTCACCAGGCTGAATTGGCACCATACGCTTACCCTCGAGATCAACCTTATTCGCACAGATTACAACCAAAGCATTCGGACTTACTTCTCGAAATGACTCATACCAAGAATTCATTGCCATAAAGGTTTCAGGCTGAGTGACATCATATACAATAATAGCTGCAGAAGCGCCTTTCATATATTGACGTCGAAGTTCTTTATAGGTGGCTTGTCCGCCCATGTCCCAGATGACGAGACGAACGAGGCGTTTATCGCCCTCATCATCAGTGAATTCTACATCTTTCGTCGAAAACGTAGTTCCAATAGTTTGCTTGTACTCCTCATCGAAGGTATTCTCCGCAAACCTTCTTAGTAAGGAGGTCTTTCCGACAGTTGCTTCTCCTAGAAGGACTATTCGAAATTTGAAGCCATCAAACCCTTCTGCATCTGCTCTGATTGAAGAATCAATGGGTTGACTTGTCCTTTCTGTCATTTATGAGATACCCCGCTAGCCGGAACGTATGATGAAAGCCATTACATTTCTTATATGTTTTCTGCGGGGCAATGCTCTGAGAATAATAGAGAGCAGCCCACTCTGGGGCTGCTCGATTTTCTCTTTCACCACTCACCCTTGCGAGGAATGTGAAGTTCAAAGGCTATGACTGGAGTTCCAATCTGGAAGTTGTTCAGGACTTCGGGATTGATCTCCCCAAAATGACCCACCAGATCTCCATCAATCTCAATGACTGCAGATCTGCCTTCAATGTAGGTTGGGTCCTTGGTCGAAATGAACCTGAATCGACCTTCAAGACCTAGACCTCGTAGGAGGAATCCTAACTCATTCATCAAACCGGTAAGATTTACTTTGATGTCCGTAGTTAACCCACTTACTGATGGGAGTTGTGCAACTCTTGTTTCTGCGGATTCGTTAGGACGAACGATATCTCCAACCTCGAAGACTCTTTGAGGTAGATCGACATGCTGGTTTTGTGCAGTGAAATCCAAAAGGATTGGTAGCAGTGCGTTCCTTACAATTGAATAGTCACGGCTCTTCGGATTGCCTGTTTCTACAAGAGCGTCGCTCCTCAGCATTTTGGTGTTCATCATCTCTGGAGAGCTTAATATGTAGCTCATTATCTCTTGATAGCCCATACCAACGAGTAGTTCGCGGACCTTGTTCCTTAGTCTTGTTATGGGTAGAACCTTGCCTGCTGTCATTGTTGAGGGCATCGTTGGCACGATTCTATCAAATCCATATCCAATGGCGATATCCTCGATTATATCCACAGAATGCAAGATATCCGTTCGATATTGAGGAACCTGAACACTAAGGATTCCCTTGGCTGACATCGTTGCTGAATAGCACATCTTCTCGAGACATTCAAGCATCTCCTTGTCACTCATCTCAATTCCAGTGAGTTGTGTGACCTCCTCTCTGGAGACCTTCATAATCTTCGGTTTAAGATCAGGGGTTTCCATTACTGTACCATCTGGATATTCTACAGTAACGGATTCGATTTTACCTCCTCTTTCTGCAAGGGAGGTAACCATAATATTCAGTGCTTGATTTACTGTTGGTAAATGTGTGCCAGTCACTTCGACAAAGATATCTCTTGTTTCAACTGTCAAACGTCCAAGATTATTGCTGTTAATGATTGGAGGTAAGCTCAAGACCTTACCATCTGCATCGGCAAGCAGAGGCCACCTTTTGAATGAGGAAATAATTGGGCCGTATTCGATACCTTTCTCGTGAGTACTCAGGATTCTTGGTCCATCCATTTCCTCCTCATGACCGAGTGGAGAAAAGATGATCTTCGTAGGTACTTCTGTATAGTATCGGACTGGATAGGCGATATCCTTGTGTACATAGAGACCTATGCTAGCCTTATTCCTATTCCTGCCATGAGTTGAGGTAAGAGCCTCCTGGAGATGCATATATTGGATGAGGAGATCCTCATTGATTTCTACACCCTTCACGATGCCACAGGAGATATACCTCCTGACCCTCTCAAGTCCCTTCTCAACAATGATCTTCTTTCCAGACTTCTTCACCGGAAAACTTGGCAGACCCGGCTTGATGCCAAGAAATGCCCTAATTGCGCGAGCAATACCTTCAGCGGATAGCATATCCTGTCTATCTGGATTGATTTCTATCTCAATCTCGTTTCCTTCAATCTTCTCTATCTCTGCCTTCAAGAGGAATAGGGTGTCTTCAAGTTCCTCAGGTGAGAGTTTCTTTCCAATCAACTTCATCAATGAATCCACTAAGCAAGATACTATCATCAATATCACCTCAAGAAGTACTTCTTCCGTATCCATGTCAGATCTCGAGAGTACAACTCTCGAATATCATTGATACCCATTGATGCCATATACAATCGTCCCGACCCTATGCCCCATGCGAGGACAGAATCCTTGATTCCATGAGGATAGGTGACCTCGGGTCGAAAGATACCTCCAGGAGCGACTTCAATCCATCCTAGGACATCATGTTTCGCAAAACACTCAACGCTTGGTTCCGTGAATGGGAATTGACCCGGTTTGAACTTCATCTTCTTTATCCCTACTCTCCGCACTATCTCTGAGAGGTATCCCATCAGGTCTCTCAAAGTCAGTCCTTTGTCCATAATGATGCCCTCACATTGGTTGAATTCCATCGCATGTCGAGCACTCAGACTCTCTGACCTGAAATTCCTATCAATGATGAACATCTTCTGAGGTGAGTCTTTGTGCTTCCATAGATAGCGCATAGAAACAGGAGTTGTATGTGCACGAAGCACTAGACGCTGGGTAATCTCCTTGGAGAAAGGAGCCTCCCATCCTAATGACCCTGTCTCTCCACCGTGTTCATGGATATCTTTCACTTTCTTGTAATATTTCTTATCGGGTATATCGCCATGATCATACGGCTTGACTACTCTGAATTGATCCTGAACTTCTCTAGCAACATGGTCTTGAGGAACAAAGAGCGCATCATTATTCCAGAACTCTGTTTCTACATACGGTCCGAACCATTCAGTGAATCCAAGTCCCACAAGTATCTCCTTTAGCCAATCATTGAATTCTGCATATGGATGCTTTCGTCCATAATTCACGAATGGAGGATCTGCAGCCACATTGAATGGCCTGAATGAAGACTCCTTCCATGAGCCTGAGATTATCATCTCAGGAGTAAGGTTCACAATCCCCTCTATAGACGCAGAGAGCAACTCTTGTATGGAGCTTCTTTTCTCGTGAATGATTTGCGCTGTGAATGTCTTCGTAATGACCTCTTCGACAAGATTCCGTTGAGTCGCAGATTTCAATCCGTCATGCAGATGATCTGGAATATTATCTGCTCCTTCACTCAGTTTCTTTAGCACTCTCATGACTGGAGAATCAGCTTCTGCTTCTCTTGCTTCAAGGAATGTTAGTCCATCTTCTTTAATAATACCAAGCCATCCATTCTTCATTGACCAATTGATTGCAATTCCTTTTTCCTTAGGATCAAGTCCTGATTTAGAAACTGCATCATCAACTGCCGCCTTTCCTCCTAGCTCTTTTACTGCTCCGAACAACCTGACCTCTGGAAGCCAATTTACTGCGTAGTCTTCCCCCTCAGGTGTGAGGCGAAATGAAGCAGATTCCAGAATCTTCAAATCAACAAGTCCTCTTTCTGACAGGGCATTCAATATCGACACTACTCTTTCGGTGTTCTCGTTAAGATTATCCGAAAGTTCGTCCGCCGATATTCTCTTCTCTACGTCGACCAATGTTTTCAGGACTGTTCTTTCTCCTGCGGTCAACTGTTGTTCGCTCATCTTTACATCAGAACTCCTTTTTTGTTTGGATGATGCTTGGATTGGTTTGCATAGTACGGACTAGTTCCGCAACAAAATAAGGCCCTTATCGGGCGTGATGAAATTGGCACGACCACATTCCAATACACCTAGATTTCGTGTTATTCGCTATTACATTTTAAGCTTGTCCTTTGGAACTGGACCCCTAATATTTGTGTATGTCGCAATGTTCAAATACGCTCAAATAAGCTAAACATCAAGGCAGTTGCCAAACAACCACTTGTTCTTGGTGACATCCGTTAGACTATGCATACAAAGGTGAATACACATGTCTGCTGAACGACAAAAGCTGAAAAAGAAAGTCCAACAGCTAAAGGATTACAAAGGTAGACACAGCTCTTTCACTACATTGTATATTCCACCAACAAAGAACTTGACTGAAGTTACAAGCTTTGTAAAAACTGAGCTCGCGGGTGCTGATAACATCAAGAGTAAAACCAATCGAAAGAATGTACAAGACAATCTCTCTGCAATTCTCAATGAATTAACATTGATCAATGTGCTGCCTGAGAATGGAATAGCTTTCTTTTTTGGAATTGAAGAGGAGGGCGGCACGACAAGTGACATTCGTGAGATCATAGTTCCTCCTGCTCCGATTTCACAATTCATCTATCTTTGCGGTAGAGAGTTTGTAACTGAAGAACTCGAGAACATGACCCTTCCAAAGAGTCTCGTGGTCATTGTATTAATAGAGGGAGGAAAAGTCACTGTTGGATACCTACGAGGAAAGCATCTCGAAATGGTGCTAGATGAGGACTTCTACATTATTGGAAAGACACGTGCAGGTGGACAGAGTGCAAAGCGGTATCTTAGAATACGAGAGGAAAAGATGCAGGAATTCTTCAAGTATGTTTCTATGAAGCTTCACGAACTTCTCATAGACAATCTTGACAATGTGGATGCCATCGTCTTAGGAGGTAATACCATCCGCTGTCTGGAATTCCTTGACAAGGGTGACCTTGATTATCGTCTACGCGAAAAGGTCGCTGACACCATTATTGCTGTCAGCATAATCGACGAAACAGGTCTCTACCAAGCAATGAAAGAGGCATCTCGTGTACTCAAAGAAACAGAGATCTATGCCGAACGACTCGCTTGGGAGAATTTCATGCAAGATTTGATGAAGGGACTCAATACTATTGCCTATGGTAAAAAGGAAGTACTGGAAGCCCTGACGCAAGGCAGAGTCGACACCCTAATGATAGTCGAAGATGAAACTGAGATGATAGACGATCTCTATGATGAAATCTCCAATTATGGTACCGAACTACTTGTCTTTTCAAGCCAGACGGAATCAGGTGCTCAGCTCAGATCATTTGGTGGCGTTGCTGCGAAATTGCGATACTAAGTGCTATCCAGGTGGCTTAGGCAAGTCCGCCATAGTTTCAATATCAATTATCCAATCATTGAGTGCTGAAGCTATTTCCTCAATGTACTTAACAAGTACATCTTTGAATCTCTCCAGATGCTCTTGACGGAGTTTTCCTTTCTTCTTCCTGAATTCCGTAACTCTCCGAGTAAGACCTGTTGACCACCTTCTCAAGTTCATCTGTGCCTTGCGGTCTGTAAGAACAATACTAGCCTCTTTGGTTGTTCTCCATAGCTCAATGATTCTCTCAATCGATTTCTGAATTACAATCAGAGTAGCTACGAGCATTTTGGCATCTGTCTTTGTTTCCTCATTCCGAGTTGTATAATAGACCTCTTTTAGCTCTCGTTTGGCTATTCTTACCTGCGCTTCAAAATCCCGTAGCTCTTGCATAGTTAGGCGATAACATGAAGCAAGATTACTCTTTTGCTAAACTGCTGAGAAGTTGCAAATGCCATCTTTTCCATAAGGACAGATACGACAGCTTCTCTCTGATGGTTTGGGAGCTGGACTTCTTCCTCGATACCATATCTCATCCAACTTCTCCAGTGCTTTCACAGACTTTTTCTCATTGAATCTCTCAGTGAAGATTGCACCCTTGCTACAGCCAATACACTGGATACTGTTTTTTCTAAGGCACCTTTCAGCCTCGTCTTGGAGACAATAAATTGTGACGATTATAGTAGATGAGATGGAGAGACCTTTCTCTTTGAGAGCGAGTGCATAGAGGGATGCCTGGAAGACATCCTCAATGACAGGCTTGTCTGGCAGGTAGCTCCTCGGAAATTTCCTCTCAATCACTGCATCTAGGATCGGACCCTCGACCCACTTTACAACTATGCTATCAAATCTGCCATTGTATCTATAGGTCATGGACACCAAAGGCTCCTCAGAGAAGATATACCTCTTCCTTGATTTAGTGCCTTTGCCCTCCCGTCTGAGATATGTGGTCAAGTCATAATCCAATCGTTCAGCTGATTGAAGTGTGCCTACATTGGCAAATCGCGTATCCCCACCATAGAGATACAAGAAAAGAAGGAGTGCTATTAGAAATATGCCGAAAAGAAAGGAACTCAACAGCGGGTCCATCTTATCACCCCAAGATCCAAACCACTGCTGACATAACAATGACAATTAGAAGAATCGCCTTCAAAAATGGCATTGAACTCTTCTTCTCGGATTCACTAGAAGTTGCAAGACTATGTAACATATTGCCACGGCTAGTCCATTCAGAGTCTTGATCCCCGTGAATATTCTTTAGATAGAGTCTGTATTCACACAAATATTGAGTTCTTAGATCCGAAACGGAACGATATCGCTTTGGTGAACGCATTTCAGTTGAAGGCATTAACTTCACGAATAATAGTCAATATTCACCTTGAAAAAGGGCACACAAAAGCCCATGTATGTTGGGGTTCAAACGAGAGAGGTTTATTTATATTCTACAATCAACATGACGTAAAGCAATGGGCTTTCGAAAGGAACCCATGGGGATATCTAAGATCGGGTGATCCAATGTCTGGAAATGATGATTACGATGGAGCTACTGCTGGACGCGTTTTAATATTTGATGATAGTGAATCTGTTTCATTCCCAAAATCCTTCAAGGAAGCGATGGGAACAAATCGCGGTTTAATGGTACTCGTTCACAAAGACCGACTCATCAAGATTTTTCCATTAGATAACGATGATGTCGTTTATCTCAGTCTTGAGATTAGCAAGCTGACTAATGACTTCTTGACAAAGCTTTCCCAAATCTTCAAGAAGTGTGGACTTGTTGACCTACTCTTTTCGACAGGAGTATGTCTTCGTGGTACCCGCTGCTTCTATGAATGTTATTTCAATCCCAGCCAACTAAATACACCCGTTGATGAGCTTTCATCATCACTGTCCTCCTTGGATGGTGTAAAGAAAGTCATTGTTGAAAAAGTAATTACTTAGATTGATTCCCCTATGAGTGAAGGATCACAAGGCTAACCGCAATATCGGGGAGCAGTTTCAAATGCAGGATATAGCACAATTCCTAACAGACTTGATTATCCAAGGATATCTAGGTCTCTTTATTGCGTGCTTTGTCATCAATATGCTTCCTTTTGGTCCATCAAATATGGTCCTTGCTGGGATTGCACAACTCCTATTACCTTTTATGAATTGGCTGGAAATTGGCGTCATTGTGGCTGTTGCCGCAACACTGGCCAAGATCATCCATTACTACATCGTTCGTTCTTCCCGATTGATTCTCTCCGAGGAGAATATTGCCAAACTAGATCGGGAACATAGGCGTGTGGAAAAGTGGGGCCCGTTCGCAATGTTCTTCTCTGCAGCGTCGCCATTTCCTGATGACCCAATTATCGTATATGTAGCATTCACGAAATATAATGTGGTGAAGGCATTCCTCAGCTATTTTTCGGGCAAGGTCATTGTGACCATAGCTGGTGCAATCATCGGCGGAGCATTCAGTGAACTCTTCGATTCCGTTCCATTGCTCATTGGATCTATCGCATTAACGCTTCTCATTACTGCCTATCTCTTCACTCGTGAGAGTGGACAGAGCGAATTGACAACTAGATTGAAGGAGTCTCAAGAACCGTAGGTATCAGAACATCGCAGTTCACAACTCTTAAGAGTCTGTACATTCGATGCCAATATGATGGTGAAAAAATGCCCGGAACCAGCACAATAGAGATCAAGTGTGTAAAATGCAAGACTGTATATGAAACTGAAACCATCGAGCATATCGATTTGTCAGAGGATCAAGATCTAATAAAAAATCTAAAGGCTGGTAAGGCAAATCGTGCTCAGTGCCCGAAATGCAAGAAAGTCATGTACTTGGATCGAAGTATGGTCATTAATTTCGAACCACAAAGTATGATTGTTGTCTACGATCCAAAAGCGAAGAGCAAAGCAAAGAAGGATGAGCATAGGAAGGAATTCGAAGATGTGATTGCGTTCAATGAAACATTAACTGAGCTGGCAGAAGAGACCGAATTCCAAGTAGTAAGCGATCTCTCCGCCTTAAAGAAGCTCATTGATGACTATTCAAAGATGTATCTCTAATCTGACTAAAGTCTTCTTTTCCCTAAGAGGAATTCCTCGACCCATCGTTCAGCTCTATACATCGTAGTCGGAGTCGGAGGCATCTTAAAACCATAGGCTGATAGTGATTCCAGCGCTCCACCTATCCCTCTTCGCAATGCGAGCTTTGTGCCTCTGATCGCATCAAAGAGAATTGGTCCTGCATTGGGACCGTCTGTGACTTCCATTCTGATATCGATCTTGATAGGAGCTCCTCCGAATTGCCTTCCATGAATGTAGAAGTACGAGTCTCTCCCGTTATCCATGAAACTCACATAATCGGATGAACCTGCGACTAGGGGTGCATGGTATGGCAGGTCTTGGCTTATTGCTGCGCTTTTCACACCTCTCTTTCGCATTCTACCTCTGTAGTGCGAATCAAGTGACTCAGCACCACCACCAACGTCAAGCTGATAGCTCTTATCAACACGCACTCCTCGTGCTACCAGTAGCTGCAAGATACTTCTATGGAGAACAGTAGAACCTAGCTGATCCTGAATATCATCGCCTACCAAAGGCACACCTTTCTCCTCGAACTTCTTACTCCATTCGCTGTCAGAGGCGATTGGAATTGGAGTGCCATTGATGAATGCACATCCAGCATCCAATGCCGCCTGTGCATAGAATCGAGTTGCTGCCTCTGCTGATCCAGGTAATAGGTTCACTACGATTTCTGTACCAGTATCTTTCAGCACTTTGACAACATCAGCTTCGGGCTTATCTGAAACAGTGACGAGAGCCTTAAGCATATCGTCTACACCATCATGGAGGAACCCTTTCTCAACCTTAATGCCAGTTGCTGGTACCTTTGCAAATCGCATCACATTATTCGGATTTGCAAAAATGGCATCCGCTAGGTCCATACCGACTTTGCTATCGACGACATCGAATGCAGCAACGACTTTGATGTCTCTAACGTGAAAACCTGCAAAATCCGCGTATCCCAATCCAACGAGTTTTTCGTCGTCATTCTTAACTTCCTTATAGTATTCAAGGCCTTGAACAAAAGCACTTGCAACATTACCAATGCCTACAAGGGCCACCTTTATTCCATTCATCGTTTTCGCCTCAGTAGTGTCCCGATTACTAAAAACTGATTTCACTACTTTTAAAGTTTTATGACCATAGAATAGTTATAAATTCACTGAAACATCGTTAATGGGGATGCGTAGACTTAATTGGGTATGATGACACTATAGTATGGACGTAAGGTCAATACTGGTGCTCACAACGTATTCCTGGCTTTACAGGAAGACGTGTCTTCATACAATAGTTGAATGGAATGTTCAAAATTTGAAGATTTCAGCCTCACATGATGTTCAGAGGGAGACTGAGTATGAAAGATGAAGAGCGATTATGTTCATCAAAAATGGGGTGGACCTTGATGCCGTTCCTGGCGAAAATAGGTTGTGTTGACCTTCGTCCTCCATTTCTTTCATTGTGCTGATGGCATGAGTTAAAAGAGGGTCACATCGAGAATTATCTAGATGTATCAACACGGAATCTCCGTACAGCCAATGGGCATAGATTCCCTATTGACATTCTCAATTCAAAGAATATGCATACACGTGATAACGATGATTCTTGAAGAAGAAATGACTGATGTTACCATTGGCGAATTGAAACCTCAGATGAAGCACTTCAATTTGATATTCAAGGTTCTTGAGATAGGAGAGATACGCGAAGTCGTTTCAAGGTATGATAAATCCACTCATAATGTATCCGACGTTATTGTTGGCGATCACACCGGGACAATTATCATTCCTGTATGGGATGAGATGATTGACCGATTCAAGGTTGGGAAGCACTACAAAGTAACGAATGGATTCACAAATCTGTATCAAAAGCATCTACGTCTTAGCATCGGAAGGTTTGGTTTCCTTCAAGAGATTGATGAGCATTTCGATACGATTCTCCTTAGCAATAACATGTCCCATGACACACACGAAATGGCAACTTAATATGATTGTCACTCTTTCTTTGTGCTTGCGAGTAGGTCCACGATGTCAAGTGTCATGATGTCACTATCGACAAGATCCAATCCTGACTTGAAGTTTGTTTCGCAGAAAGGACACGCACTGACTAGGTACTTAGCTCCAGTTCTTGTTACAGCGGAGAGTCTATCAGCTGCAATCTTCTTGGACAATTCTGGGGCATAGGATCTCAGACCACCTCCCGCACCACAGCAAATCGCTGCGTCCCGATTTGGTGTCATTTCCACAAAGACTACACCAGGTATTGCCTTCAAGATTTCTCTAGGGGCTTCATAAATGTCCAGCTCTCTGCCGATATGACAAGGATCATGATATGTTACAATGACAGGTTCGCTATACCCTTTAATGTTCAATCTTCCTTCTTTTATCAACTTAGCAGCATATTCAACGATATGTACTATCTCAGGAATCTCAATGTCAAACTTCTCTGAGAAATCGTTCTTCAGGGTCTTCATGCAGCCTGCACAGGAAACTACGATTCGCTCTGCTCCTGTACTCTCAATTATCTTAGCTACTTTTGATGCATTGGTTTCGGCATCATCATACTTACCAGTACGAAGAAGAACCGAACCACAGCATGGTTCGTTCTCCATCACAAAGAAGTTTTCTCCTGCTGCCTTGAGTATTCTTGCTGTATTCATGGCAATCTCTTGTGATCTAAGATCCGCCGTGCATCCAGCGAAGTAGAGGGTTCTTCCTGCTGAAGGCACCTCGAATTCGAGGTCTGCGGTCCATGCCCGTTTCATAGCGAGCTGCTCATTGTAAGGATTATCCATATTCTGAATCCCTTGGGCGATCCTATCCCTTGATTCGTTCGGGATGTCCTCTAGTACTGCTCTTACAGTTTCAAGAACATGAGCTGGGTGGAATTCAGCTCCACAGATTTGAGTACAATTGCCGCATAAGGTGCACTGGTAGATAGCTTCTGCGTTCTCTGATGTCCTTTCCAGAGTGCCATCAAGTAGCGCGAGGGCGATCTGAATCTTCCCTCTCATGAAGCTTGGTTCGAAACCGCTCGTATTACGCCAAATGGGACATATACCGTCGAATCCTTTTGCCTCATACACAGCGTTCCTACAGATCCCACACCTGCGGCATTGCAGCAGTTCCTCTCGCAAGTCTTCAAGATCAATATCTGTCATCTTAGATTCCTCCAAGCACTCCCTTGTTCATGATATCATTAGGGTCGATTGCGTTCTTTAGTTTCTCAAGTAATGCCATGTAGGTTTCAGTTCCATCCATTTTGTCTTTCCAGAAAGGCGCGAGCTTGAATGGTACAGCACCAGTCTTGAATAACGTTACTGCAAGCTCATCATGAGCATCGACTATTTTCCGCTCGTCTTCAGAATCGACTGGATCGAAATAGAGGTGCGGATACATGTTCGTGGAACTATGATCCGTGAGGAAACCTGCTGTGTGTCCAAGAAATCCATACTTATCCATCACCTTTGATATCTCTTCCACAGACCTATGGGAATTCATTGGGGTTTGGTGATGATAGAGCGTCCGCCAGTGCCATCCATGAGCATAACAGGCTCTTACGAATGTCCAGAGCCTCCCATCCCATTCTCCTTTCGGAAGCTCTTCGATACCAAGTATCTTCCCACCCAGCTCTTCACACAATTCATTGGCCTTTACTGCATCACTCTGCATCATGTCCTCTCTAGTTCTGCCAATGGTCATAGAAACAGTCCGATGTGGCCACTCCATTGGTGGTATTCCATACTCGTCACCAAGCATTTCCATGAATAGCTCAAGAACTGGACCCTCGTAGATTGAAGCGAAAACAGCATTGACATCCCAGTTCTTTAACTCGATAAGGAACCTTTCAGCAGCTTCATGAGTTTCGAATCCATAGGTATTGTAGTAGAAATACTCCATCCGTTTGAATACTTTAAGAGATACACTTGTTATCACACCAAGAGACCCTAGTGAACCGATGAATAATCCTGTGAGGTCGACACCAAATGCGTATCGAAGGAAAGGTCCTGGAGCATATGGGCTTGCCTCGGTACCAGTTTGAATTACTTCAGAGATTGGAAGCACAACTTCAAGACCTAGAATCAGGTCTCCTGTGCAACCAAAAAGGCTTGACCCTGGTCCTGCTCCATTCACTGCTGTATTCCCTGCAATAGTACATCCAAGTGCAGACTCAGGTGTTACTGGAACCCAGAGGCCATGTTGACTAAGGAACTTGTCTAATTCTCCATATGTAACACCTGCCCCGACCCTAACACTGCGTAGGTCTTCAAATAATGTTATTTCATTGAACCGCAACATCTCTATTACTAAGCCATCTGGGTGCGGAATGACTTCTCCTTGAAGACTCGTCCCCCCCGATCGTACTGTCACATTGATCTTGTAGGCATTGGCGATTCTTAGAATCTCTTTGACTTCGTCAACATTCTTTGGTCTGATGACTGCTCCTGGTTTGATTGGCATCTTTGCCATAGAAGCTGATGATGCGTAAGTTAGTAAGACATCCTCTCTTGTGGAAATGTTCTCTATCCCCACGATTGTGGTAAGCTTGTCGACAATGTCCGAGTTCACGAAGCCACCCCCTATATACCTCCAAGAACTCCCGGGTTCATGATGCCATTCGGGTCTATCGTTCTCTTCAGAGTCCTAACGAACTCTAAGTACTGCTCCATTTCTGACACGCCTTGTACCCAGTATGGCGCTAGCTTGAATGGGACTGCACCTGTCTTGAAGAGTCGTTGAGAGAGCTCCCTATGAGCTTCTCTTACTCGCTGCTCCTCTTCCTCATCCTCTGGATCAAAGTACAGCTGGGGGTAGTAGTTGTAACTTGAATTCCCAGTCAAGAAACCCGCAGTGTGTCCAAGAATGCCATACTTGTCCATGACTTCCCATATCTCTTCTATTGTACGATGCCAGTTTGAAGGTGTCTGATGATGATACAACATCATCCACCACCAGCCATGAACGTATGAGGAGCGTGCGAATGTCCACATCCTATCCTCCCATTCTCCTTCGGGAAGCTCCTTCACACCTATGACCATTCCACCAAGATCTGAACAGATTCTACCTGCCTGTGCGATGTCGGAGGTTAGTTGGTCCTCCCGTACTCTACCTATTGTCGCCGAAACCGTAAACGGAGGCCACTCTGTTTGGGGCACTCCATATTCTTCTCCGAGCATATCCAAGAAGAATTCCAAGATTCGTCCCTCATAGATGGCAGCCATGATCAAATTCACATCATTGTGTCGTGATTCTAGTAGGAATTTCTCAGCTGATGCTGCGTCCTCAAATCCATATGTTTCGTAATGAAAATGCCTCATTCGCTTGAAGGTCTTGATTGATACTGATGTGATGATACCTAATCCCCCGAGGGCTCCAATGAAAAGACCTGAGATGTCTGGGCCAAATGCATATCGCAAGAAGGGTCCTGGTGAATTAGGGTTCGCCTCTGAACCGGTTTGAATGATCTCTCCCGTAGGGAGAACGACTTCTAGTCCTAGCACGAGATCTCCCATACAACCATGAACTCCAGAGCCTGGTCCTGCTCCGTTGACAGATACGTTTCCTGCAACGGTGCAGACCAGTGAGGAATCTGGATAGATAGGGACCCAAAGACCCTTTCCATTCAGATATTTATCTAGCATGCCGTAAGTAACGCCAGCGCCGACTCGTACTGATCTAAGGTCCTCAAAAAGCGTGATATCTGTGAACCTGAGCATGTCAATTACTATTCCCCCTTCTTTCGGTATCACCTCACCTTGGAGTGAGGACCCTCCCGATCTTGGTGTAATAGGTATACCGAATTCATTTGCGAGTTTGAGAATTGCACTAACTTCTTCTCTATTGCTTGGCCGAATAACCAAGGCAGGTATCACCCTATCATATCCAGTTGAAGCTGAAGCAGAGTATGTTAGAAGTACATCATTACGAGTGGACACATATTCCTTTCCAACAATTGCTTCTAGCTTTTGGATTACTGATTGATCCACTCAACGACCTCCAGGTCAATGTACCTAGAATATGTGGCGGATTTTCATCAAATCGCTTGCAGAGCCTTTAACTTTGAGCTTTCTTTTTAACAATGCAGATGCAGCGTTCATCTCTTCAAGGAACAACTTCCTGATTGTATCCTCATCACTTTGTATTCTCATGTCTGGCTCATCAATGCTTCCCTCATGTACAGTGATGTTGTTATCCTTTACAATGAAATGGTATTCTCCGCCTTCTTTCAAAGATAAAAGAGCAGTTCTTTCCCAGCCATCGATTGCTTCCATGGTCTTCTCTCGTTCCAGCCCAATAGCAATCCTTTCTCTCATGAGCTCGAGCAGTGGTTGTTCACTCATTAGATATCACCTGAACGGGGAAGAGCCTTTCTTCTCCCATTTAGACGTTTCCTTTTCTCTAGAGCTTCCATCGACTTTTGTCGATGTGAGTATTTCATTATCCTACCGAGTAATACACATCTCTTTATCCCAGTGTTCACTGACAATTCCATGGACAGAGGCAAAACAGCACCTTATTTCTAATAACCCCAAAACTCAACACAAACACCCCCTTCCGAGAATGCTGTTTTGCCTGCTGCTCCGTACCATCGTTTATTCAAAAAATAAGCAGGACCTTGGTTCTATTTCGAACCAAGGCACTTCTATTACATGCTTAGTATTCTCTGAAGTGAAGCATGAAGTAGCCTTTCTCATGCTGACATGCAGGGCACTTTTCGGGTGGATGTTCACCATCGTGAATATAGCCACAATTATCACAGCGCCACTGAACCTTTTCGGTCTTCTTGAATATGGAACCATCCGCTATAGCATCCGCTAGTGCAAGATAGCGTTCGTGATGCCAAGATTCCGCATGAGCGATGGATTTCCAAGCATGAGCTATTTTGGTAAAGCCTTCCTCTTCAGCAATTTTAGCATACCCTGGATACATTTCCGTATATTCAAATTTCTCTCCAGCTGCAGCATGTCTGAGTATGTCCTCGGTACTCTCATATGCCCCAGACGTGGGGAAGTCCCATTCAACCTTGATGGTTTCGGTTGCTCCACCTTCCTTTAAGAGCTTGAAGAATCTCTTTGCATGCTCCAATTCATGTCCTGCAGTTTCTAGAAAAATAGCAGATATGTGGGCATATCCTTCATTCTTAGCTGTCTTGGCAGCCATTGTATATCTGTTTCTTGCCTGAGATTCGCCGGCAAAAGAAGTCAAGAGATTTTTTTCGGTTTTTGATCCTCTCAAATCCATTGTGTATTTCTCCTTTGTAATGAGTTGTATACACAAACACCTCATCACAATTTACCATAGGAATCGGCTCTTTGCTATTAAAGGATACGACATGGTAGTATTTTTTTGATAAGACAATTCAAATAGAGCCCTTGACCAATACAGTCTGTTACAGAATGGATTGATGGTACTACACTCTCTGATGTAGGAAGTGGGAAAAGATGGTTCGTATCGCTCATATATCCGATTCACATCTTGGTTCTTCTCTCTTTCAGCTAATCGAACGCAGAGAGGATGCTCGTATTTGTCTAAAGAAAGCAATTGAGATGGCACTCAGGAAATCTCCTGATATCCTTGTTCATACAGGAGATGTCTTCCATAGTCCTACACCACACCCTGAGGATACCAACTTTGTCGTGAATCTCTTGAAAGGCATTTCTGAAACGAAGGTCATTGTCCTTCATGGCAACCATGATGTTCCCTACGGGTACAGATACATGCACAGCCCTATCTGGATGCTTGAGAATGCTGGCTTTTTAGTTTCGACAGGTGAGAAGGACCATAACGTTCTTAGACACGAAGTTGATGGCAAAGTGATAGACATTCACCTTGTTTCATGGACACGACCACTAACCTTTCGAAAATATATACGCGATTTTTCCCCGTCTTCTGATGCTGCTGTGCTCTTCTCACATTTTCTCCCGATTGATCATGATGAGATTCCCTCTCACTACGATTATGTGGGACATGGGCATTCGCACAATTTTCGTCTTGATGAGGACTCATCTATCGGTTGTCCGGGGGCTACTTGTATTGTAGATTGGAAAAAGGAAATTGGCGGAAAGAGCAAGCTCATTGTAGTCGATATTGACAGCGAAGGCGTTGAATTTGAAACCGAGACTTTGAATGATGTTAGAGAGTTCAAGTTTCACCCAGGACTTGATATTTCAGGTATGGGCGCATCGGATGCAAATGATGCTATCAAGGATTGGTTAGCTAAGTTGTCCCCGAAGAAGAAAGGAAAGCCAATAATCATTATGAATGTGAATGGCCTTGTCACACCCGAAACCGAGAATGGTATCAATAGAGGCGAATTAATTGATTTCGGAGAAAGTACGCTCAATCCATTGTTCCTGCATATTGAACCGAATTGGCAAGTTGTGGGTCCTCCCGAGGTTACCTTGAGTGAGCCCCTGAATATTGAGCTTTCTCTAGAAGAATATTTGAAGCAGTCTATGAAGGTTGATTCCGAGCAAGTTCTTGGAGAGCTGAAGAAGATCAAGGGAGGGAAATGACGATACTAAACACTCTTCATTTAACAGATTTCAAAGTCTTCAGTGATATTGAGATACAATTTAGTCCAGGCATCACGGCAATTGTTGGACCAAATGGCTCAGGAAAAACTGCAATTCTAGAAGCTATTGAGTTTGCATTATTTCGCCATGTGACTCGTAAAGAGAAGAAAGTTCCGCAAGTTGAAGATTTCATTAGACACAGTCGCAAACGGGCGATTGTGGAACTTGAATTCAAAGCTCCAATTAACAGAAGATCGTATAGAGTTATCAGATCAATTCACCCTGGAAAGACAAATGCAGATTTGTATGAGGAGAATGGAAGAGAGCCTATAGCATCTGGTCCATCAACTGTTGATGATGAGATTGTGCGGCTGGTCGGAATGGATAGACATGCATTTTCTACCTTGACCTATGTTCGCCAAGGAGAAATCGATCGATTATCCCGACTAACTCCGAAAAGTCGACGTAGTGATCTCTACAGCATGATGGGACTTGGCATCTATGATAAGACGGGAGAGCGAGTACAAAAAAGAATTCGTGATCTCAAGAAGCAAATCTCCTCAATTAATGAAACTAGAGCAAAGTTTGAATCGATCAGGCACCATTTGCCTACCAATGAAGAGGTGTTGGCATCTATTGATTCCTTAAAGCGACTTGAGGAATCCCTTGGTACGAGTGATGATTTAGTCCAAATCAGATTGGTGATTGAAAAAGTCGATGCTTCACTATCTGAGGTTATTGATCATCTTAACTCACCAGAAATGAATGAAGAGTTTGAAGAAATCAAACAGGAATCTGAAACTGCAGAATATCTGAAGCAGGTTTTAGAAGTCATTCCTGGAATTGCTGAGAGTCAGTTGAAACCTCACATTAGAGCTGAGGCTAGAGAAATATTTTGCAGTATTTTTGGGGACCGATATAGTGATCTTCTCATTGACGATGATTACGAGGTCGCATTATATGATCTCAGAGGAAATCGAATCAGTCTAAGTGCTGCCTCAGGTGGCGAGGATGTATGCGTGAACTTCGCGCTACGAGTTGCGGTGAATACTGCCCTACAGAAGTACTCGAAGACTGGACCTCCTCCCGGTTTGATAATACTAGATGAACCCGGAGCAGGTCTTGATACACAGCGAAGGATGTGGCTACCTACTGCTATTGCCGGTTTGAGTTCTGTTGATCAAGTACTAGTAGTAACTCATATGGAGGAACTTCGAGAATCCGCTGAACGAATAATTTCATTGACTCCTCAAGGAAAAGGTCGTCAACCTATCATTGAAACAATCGATTAGACTTCAAAGATTTCCTTTCTTTGATCGGAAACATCAATGCCATCGCGAATGAGCTTTCTGAGCTTCATTGCTACTTTCCGATTTCCTAACGCTATGCCTCCAACAACCACATGATCTTTCATGACAGCTTTGTAGTAGGTGCCCTCCTCATGGTCTGCCATCACTATCGATTCATATTCTACTGATTGTGGATTAATTATTCCAACCGATGTTAAATCGATACCAGCTACTTGTAGAGTATTGCTTGGGATTGTTCCCCCATACTCTGCACTACCCAGTTCAAGCATGTTGGCAGCAGCGACCTTTGCAGTATCCATAGCAACTGGGATTATGCCCCAGCAGATTCCTTTCCACTCGGTGCAATCTCCTGCAGCAAACACGTTAGGTTCAGAAGTCTGCATGTACTCATTTACAAGAACTCCCCTCCCTTTGCCTATCTCAAGGCCTGCACTCTTGGCAATGGCAGTATTAGGACGAATGCCTGTAGCGACAACCACCAAATCCCCTTTTACCTTATCACCGTCTCCTGACATGACTCCTGTGGTAACTTCATGACCAAGAACCTGTGAGCAAGAAAAGCCAAGCAGAACTGAGATGCCCATTCCCTGTAGTCGCTCCATTAGTATCTGACTTGCACCTTGATCGAGCTGGGTTGGAAGTAATGTCCCAATATTTGAAATGACGATTGGTTCTCCGCCTGCTTTCCTAATGGCTGCAGCTAGCTCAATGCCAAGTATTCCCCCACCTACAATGATTTCTCTTCCCGACCCCTTTGTGGCTTCCTTAATGGATATTGCATCAGTCAATGTTCTAAGAGTGTAAACATTCCCTTTCTCTGTTCCATGAATCGGGGGCACGAATGGATTGCTGCCAACTGCTAGAAGGATCGAATCATACCCGAAGTATGTGTCATTCTTAGTGAGTACGCTTCCAGATTTCGGAATGATATCAAGTACTGGTTCTGAAAGTCGAAGGTTGACATTCTGTTTAGCATACCAAGATGCATCATATTGAATGACATCATCCTTCTCAATATCTCCTCGAATGAAATCTATGAGTTTTGGTCGTGGATAGTAATGAACTCCTTCCTCGGAAAAAACATCTATTGTAAGATTGGTATCTGCATTCCTGAATTCTCGAACCGCTGTCACAGCAGACACTCCATTACCAATGATCGCGACCTTCTTCATGAGCAAGCACTACCTATGACCTTCCTCGAAGGGTAAACATTCTTGAAGGTATCGCCTTAGTACAATATTGCTGGGTGCGTCCGTTTTATGAACATCAGTGCGATTCTCTTTGACCTAAATGATACGCTTACTACTACGAAGGATTCTGTGCTAAACACTATTCGTAAAATCTGCTATAGTAATGGGGTAGACTTGAACTGTTACTCGGACGAACAGCTTGAACAGGCTTTTCAGCGATCTAATGCCGTTATGATGGAATATGTAGTTGCAAACAATGTACTACCTTCATGGGGCGAGAGCGAAGAGAGTTGGTTGCCGTTTGATAGGATAATGTTTGAGGAACTTGATATTAATGACCTGACGGATGCAACAATTCTTAGTATCGAACGTGATTTCAAACATATAACACGTGACACGGACTGGGAATTCTTTACTGAAGATGCATTGTACGCCCTTAGGACCTTGAATGCTATGGGATTCAAAATGGGCATATGCACTAGGCGATCGGACAATCCTATTGGCTTGCTAGAGCGTAACAACCTCGATCATATTTTTGGGTCAATTCAATGGTCTGGAGTTCCTGGGTATGCAAAACCAAGCCCATATACATTATTACAGGCTGCAAGAGAACTAGAGATCAATCCCCATCATTGTTTCTTTGTTGGCAACTACGTGAATGCTGATGTTGAAGCTGCGATCAGATGCGAGATGCAACCTGTTCTTCTGACATGGGCTAATCCAGATGAGGCTGAAAAGGCTCCTGATAGTTGCATAGTACTCGATAAGCCCTTTGATTTAGTGAAATGGATTCAGAATCAGGGTGAATCTTCTAGGGCATCAGGGATTTGATGCTCAGGATTAGGAATATCAACCGCTTTGAGGAATGGAATTCTGGACTTGATTGATTTCAAGAATGTAGAGAGCAATCTCACAGGAAGTACACCGAATCCAAACAGAATACGAAGTGTCTTGCTCTTCATTGTCCCACGTTCAGGGTATCCGATGTAGGATAGAGTATGCTCCTGTAGAATGTCCTGAAGAGCAACAGCAAAAGCTTCTTTCACCACGTCGGAGAGTCCCAAGCCTTGGAACACATCACTCTCACTATATTCTTGCTTATCCATGACACTCTTCCATTTGATATATTTCGCTTTTTCAATGATATCTGAGAGTGCATAAACTAGTTCGCCAAGATATGGTAACAGAGTTCTCTCAACAATTGTGGGCGTTGGCTCTGCGAAGAATTCATTGTAGATGATCTTTGCTGGCTCTAGTCCCCTGACCGGAGGTACAAACCACAAGATGTGAAGTAATCCTTCGATCTTCTTCAGGAGATGTTTCCTTCTCTCTTCTAGGTGATCCGGTATCTTGTTTACAATTGCTTCCTTCGCCTTAGAGATAGAGCTCATTTGAAGCTCTTTCCATTTTCTTTCCAGCTCAACAACTGACTTTGCATATCTGCTGAACTTGAAGTCAAGCGCACCTTCAAGGTCCTCCGCTGTCAAAACAACAATCTCGTTTGTATTGTATGAGAGTCCCCCTGAAGCCATTTCCCAAAGACGCTGATTCATATCAAGTGGATGTCTGCATTCTCGCGGTATCTCCAATCGCATCGCATGGTCTCCGGGTTGTGCGACTAGACAACAATGTGCTAGAATATCCTCGACTGACTCGAACATGGTAAGCTCTGTTGGCAGAAGGTCCATGGCACCATGTCCTGTCGTAGACCAACTGAGCATCCTACCAGTTGCAGTATCCCTTTCAATAATGATCCGTTCCTTATCTCCGAGATGGTCAAACTTGTTGGTGAATCCTTTGCTATACGCCATGATTCCGTAAAGGACATACCTCTCCTTTGTTTGTGAGAATCCTGGCATCTTCAAAATAATGCCAACGGTGTCAAGTGGCTCCCCATCTGCAAGCCAAGCTCCAGTAGTTTGATCCCATTCCCATCTGTCGCCCAGTTGATAGAACACGTCTCGCAGGGATCTGAGATCTTGAGCCTCTTTCGCTTTTCGTAGTGTTTCTGATTCCCACTTCTCATAGTCCTTTCTCATTTTGAACATGCTTTTTTTTTCCAGTTCGAGCCATTTCGACTCAACTTTCAATTTGACCTTCATACGATAATCACATTCGTAACTATGAATATTCATGGAGGAGTGCTATCATCCCTGTGACTCACTTCATTTGGAACCACTTATGGATATCGCTCGTAGAACGTCTATATCATGCTCTCTGATATAATAGTAAGCAATCTCTGCGCAGTATCACGAAGATATGCTGGCTCTTCAGGAGACTGAATGAAAGTCTTTCTCTCTCTAAGATTTATCTGGGCGCCAAGAAATGACAGCGCAATGTGATTCTCATCTTCCATATCAAGATGCCAATCGGTAAGATTCAAATCTTGAATTCTCTGATAAATGGATTCAAGATCTCGCTTCTTCGCACGAATTGAGAACCTTTCCTTCTCCGCTGAAGGAATTCCAACATAATACGCAAATGTGAGTGTATCTGAAGTATTTAGATAGATGACAAAATCGTACAGCACCATCTTGCTGTTCTTTGTCTTCCAAATGACTTTCTGTATAGCATCCTTCTCGTAGGATGCTAGGAAAGAGATTCTTGATTGCACATAATACTCCAAGTGAGCGAGGTCATCCTCGAAATATCCGTTGACCAAACCCCTATGACCATAATAGTATGTCAGGAAGCAAACTCCTCCCAACACGATTGCGGAGGGTATACAGAAAACCGAATTCCACCCAAATGTGAGCGATATCAATGCACTGATCATAGTCCAAACAGTGATGATAAACCAAGCAACATCATTCACGTCATCAGCAGTTTTCGTGTCAGCTTCTTTGATTGATTTGCTGAATCCCTCAAAGATACGTTTCATATCTGAATTATGCGTTTCCTTTTCTTCGATACGCCATCCGTTCTTTAACATTGAAGGGTCCTGCAAAGTTAGCTTTGCTTTCGCACGTCGCCCAAGGTTGTTTGCATACCTTGATGCAGGTAGGCCGATGGCTAGCTGCGTCACTACAAATACAAGTCCCGTAATGATATCATCTCCCAGAGCACAGATAAGTGACAACAGGAATCCATATGCCACAAAAAGAGGGAGGCTTGACACAAGCACTTTCTGGTCGTATTCGTGTACGTCTGACCAGTCAATTACAAGTTGCTTGGATGTAGCCAACGTTAGCCCTCGGACCAATTGAAAACTTGCTAATTTGCGAGCTAACTCCTGATAATTAATCTTGTGAAACCCTTTTACGATATTCTCATTGGATGTCAATCGATAAAGAAGATATCTCCCTGATTCTCATGAGCAAATATCCTGATGTGCATGCCATTTTCAAGCACATGAATTGCGTCACTGACCTTCACAATTGCTATTGTCATTCTGTGATAAGCGGCTGCTGCAAGCTCGCTAACGGAGTCTCCAAATTCAGCTACGATTGCTGAAACTTTGCTCATTAACAAGTCGAGGTCTCCTGGATTATTCATGAAATGACTCTCTAGATCCTGGTGAAGAATCGGAATTTCATCAGATTCCCAATCCCGACTCAAATCGCCTATATCACATACCAGAAACACCCTTCCAGTGAATTCACCTGCTTCTCCTACAGATTCTCCCCTTAATATTGGGAATACTGGAGATTCGTTAGGTAGATTTGTATCATCAGGCGACACTCGAAACACCTCTAGGTTACTTGGTCCTACTGTCTTAATGCATTTTCCTGCCTTTAATATTTCGGGGGATGTTCGATTTGAGCAGAATTTTCATCTAAGGACATGCTAATATTGATTCCTTCTGCAATGTACTCGTGATTATCATGGCAGTATATGAGTTTGAAGGTCGAGTTCCAATTATCGGGAAGAATACATACGTAAGTCACACTGCTTCTGTAATCGGCAAAGTGATAATTGGAGATGAATGTTACATAGCTCCGGGTGCCGTCGTAAAAGGTGATTATGGCGAAATCATCGTTGGGAATGGTACCAGTATCCAAGATAACGTGATTATCCATGCAAGACCCGGTGAACGTACTGATATTGGCAGCAATGTTACATTAGGGCATGGTTGCATTGTTCATAATGCCACTATTGAGGATGAAGCTGTGATTGGGATGGGTGCAATCGTGTCTGATTATTCAATAGTAAGAAGATGGGCGATTGTAGGAGAAGGTGCTGTTGTAAGGTCAAAATTCGAAGTACCTGAGGAACGGATTGTAGTTGGAATTCCTGCGAAAATAATTGGTGAAGTTCAAGATTACCACAAGGAAGAGCTTGCAAATTTTAAAAGAATCTACCAAGACCTAGCCCGACGCTATCCGAAAGGACTGACCAAAATATTGGATTGAAAAAAGTGGATGAAGGGACCGGAGTCCCTTCTGCTTCTAAACCAGAGAAACAAGTTTGTCTCTGTTGAATCTAGATAGAGCCAGAGCCCATGCTACTGCGAAAATGGCGACAGCAATCAGAAGAGTAATTATGTTTGTAAGCCAAACTAGTGACTGATCTGTCATCCCTGTTTCGTCAATGCTAAACAATGGCATCATCATCGGAAGGATGAACACGATGACGACCGCACTTGTCGTTTGATATGCTTCATAGACCCTCGTTACTCTACCGCTTATCAATATCATGACGGCGACTAAAGCGAAGATGGTTATTGGGACTGCTGTAAATAGAAGAAAGAGGCCTGGGATGTCAGGAATTAGCATCAATGGATAGCCTATAGCAAGCAGACCAATGTTTACACCTATCATGGTTATCGCAACACTAGCCACAAGAACGATTAGACTTGGAATAGCTGAGCTCAATGTCTTACCCCAGAGCAGTTGCTTGTCTGTGAGAGGTGTGCAAAGTAGGGGTTCCAAAGTGTTCTGCTCTCGTTCTCCTACTAACGCGTTTGCTGAAATCATCGTTGTTGGAATGAGGGCAAAGATAGCTAGCATTGATGCAACCATGGGAAATAGGAAGCCCATCAGCTCGGTCATGACATCGACTGGAGTGACCAATGCCAAACCCAGAACCATGATAATATTCAATGCTGGTCCAAATGCCGCAGCCATAGCCAACCCATACTTGACTAGTCTAACCGTCAGGGCATTCTTGATGTCCCAGAGGGCAACGATCATTGATTTATTCATGCCTTTGCACCTCCCTTAATGACCTCTAAATAGAGGTCTTCCAATGTGGCTTCTTCTTCAGCAAATTCGATGACATTCACTCCTCCATCGATAAGTGATTTCAGAAGTTTGACATTGTTTTTAGTGGGGTTCTCAATCTCGATAAGAATTGTATCCACATCAACCTCACATTTCTTGATGAAATTCTGGGTTTTCACTATTGTCTCAGCAGCAGAGATATCTCCAATGACGAGTATTCGATACTGCTGTTGTGCATGTAGCTTCGTACGCAATTCCTCAGTCTTTCCGTACATGAGGATCCTTCCTTCATCGATAATCGCAATTCTATCACACATCCGTTGCACCTCAGGTAGATTGTGTGAATTAATGAAGACCGTTTGCTTATACTCCTTCGATAGGTTCAGGATTAGCTCACGAACCCTTTTAGAAGCGATTGGGTCCAGTGCGCTAGTAGGCTCATCCAATAATAGGATGGATGGCCTGTGAAGGAGCGCTCTACACAATGCCAAACGCTGACGATTGCCTGTGCTAAGCTCTCCCGCCTTGTCATCTTTCCGGTCCCATAAATCCATGAACTCCAGAAGTTCTTTCACTCGCTTTTCTATCTCTTCTTCCGGAACTCCGTAGAGTCTAGCAAAATAGACTAAATTATCATAAGCAGTCATTGATGGATATAATGTATGATTGGATTCCTCTGGAAGCACTCCTGTTGTTTCCCGAACTGCTACAGGCTCCTCACGAATATCATGACCTGCAACTATAGCTGTTCCCTTTGTTGGCTTCAGGAGGGTGCTCAACAATCTGGTAGTAGTGCTCTTCCCAGCTCCGTTCGGTCCGAGTAGCCCAAAGATTGTGCCTTCAGGTATCTCCAAGGACATATCATTTACCGCAACAAGCTCTCCAAAATTCTTAGTAAGATTCTGAATTTTAACGTCTTCCAATTTTGCCACCTTCTTTCAAACTGAATTCACTATTCGTGTAGTGTGGAGAAGTTGTGCCTACATATGCGTATCTGTCTAAAAAGGTAGACGGAAATTGCACAAGTCTGGTGGCTATGTTGAGATCATCTTCTCGACAACTGCAGTTGTTGTTTCTTCGATTCCAACTATTTTATGAACACGTCTCACTGTGATATCGTACAATGCCTCCAAGCTTTCGACTTCAACTAAGGCAACGACATCAAACTCACCAGTTGTCACGGCGACTCTTATGAGCTCGTCAATCTTTCTTAGTTCATCTAATACTTGATCAGTATGTCCCATTTGAATTCGCATCAGGATATATGCCATAACTCTTTCACTCATTCACTGCACCTCTTATTTACACATAGTCTCTCAACACTACCATAGTTTCAATACTTTTCACTTCCGGAATAGCCTGTATCTTCTTCAAGATATTTTCCCTGGTCTTCCCCAGACTCCGGCTCTTAATTGATAGCAAGTAATCATGGCTCCCTGCAAGAGCTGCTGCTGATTCAACACCCTTGATGTCGAAGAACACAGGCAGCAAATCCCCTGTCAGTTGCTTTACGTTGATGATAACAATTGATCTGACATCAGAAGCTTGTAGTGAGATCACTCCAATCATCACGAGGATAACTCCAAATATCTTCAAAATCCAAAGGAACATATCCGTGCTTATTGTTCCAAAAGCTCCCGGTACGATAGCATTCCCTATCAATGTCATTGGGATTCCTAGGACTACTGAAATTGCTGATAGTGAGTTCACAATTGACATCGCTCCTTTCCCCAGTGCTCTAACATAGAATACGAGAGCTAGGAATGTTGCCAGTGACGATCCCACCATGAACCAGAAGAATGGGCCAATAAAGATCATCATCAACTCTATTGCATTTGCTGGTAGCAGGGGAATCATCATGACACTCATTATTGTATTAAGCACGAGAAGAGTCCAAATACGCATATTCAATGAGTCGACTTTCAGCCCCGGCTTTATTTCGTATCGCTTGGTTTTTCTCTGATAGTATGTCACTAATGATGATGAGATGTTCATTGGCACCAGCACAATAATGAGTGTTGGAATATCAAATCCACCCGGCTCAACACCTACAAGAAGCACACCAATGAGGATGGAGATGATACATTGCAACTCTATTATCGTGGGAGTGTCTTTCTCCGACCAGAGGTCTCCTATTAGAAGATAGATTATCACAAGCTGCCCGTAAGGAAGAACAGCTGAAGCATCTGTATATCCTACGATGAAGTAGTAGAAGAAAGTAGAAATTCCCGCAAAGATACCCGCAACAACCAAGTACATCATAGGTTTCTTTGGTAACAGGCTAATTCGTCCGAAATCAGGGTCAAGACTATACCCAAGTGCTTGCTTCTTCGTACCATTTCTTGAAACTCGTACACTCAAGAGAACAACAACTGTGAATGTAACAGCAAAACTGACCCATTGAGAGAGGAATCCGTATATTATTGGTTCATTCGCAATGGTGTTCAATGCTACTAGATCGAATCCCACAGAGAAGGTTCGAAACATCCCTGAACCAAGAGCAAGGAGATAGAAGATTGTAGCTGCTCCCCGTTTACTTACGGGTCTCTGATTCTGACTACTCATTCTCAAACTTCCCCCTTAGCAGGGATATGCTAGAGAGGGATTGTTCCCCCTCTCTAAAACTTATCATCCTAGAATTCATTCTTCTGAATCCGAATCCATAATTGTGTCTTCTTCAGATTCATCCTGAGCTTCTTTCTTGCGAGGTTCTTTCTCATCATCTGAGATATTTCTTCTAGCAAGAATGAACTCATCGAAAGTCAAACGCTTTCCAGACTTGAGCTTGTCAACAGCTGCATCAACACGCTCCTGCTCATGCTCCTTCTGTCGGTATCGCTTCTCAGTACGCTCTAGATCCTTGTTCTCAGAAACATGCTTTCTAATTTTGCCTTGAATATCATCGATCTGAGTTCTAATCGTCTTGAGACTTCCTTCTCCGTCCTTTACTTTCTTCAGCCATTCAACAAAATTCTGATGAGCTGTATCTGCGCTCTTTTTGTACTCTTCTAGCTGAGGTCTTATTCGCACAACTTCTTGATGATGTACTTGTGACTGTTCGGATAGTTCGAGAACTTTCTGGTGAATATCAGTTGCTTCCGATTTGAGCTTGCGTGCCAATCTCCTTAGTTCCATGATGCGGTCTTGTTTTTCTTTCTCTTGACCTATTTTGACTAGCTTTTCCTCTATCTTCGCAATCTCTTCAACAATACTTCTTTCCTCATCGATTGACAATTGCTCCGTTTGTTGACGCCATTCAAGCTCTTCAACTCGCCGCAACATCCGTCGTTGGTCACTAGAAGGACTTCCAACAACCGTTCCTCGAAGGTCACGAATTTCATCATAGACGCTCTTGAGTTGAGCGTGAATTGCTGCACGCCTGTCCTTTGCGTCAGTGATGTCTTTATTGATCACGTCACGAGCTTCTCTTTCTGCCTTCACAGACTCGATTAAAGCACGAACTTCTTTGTTATGTTCGTCTCTAATTCGTTTGTACTCACGCATTTGATCGCGATCTCGTCTCAATACTTCCAGATCATTTCTGGCCTGTGTCTTGAGTTCTCTTAGCTTGGTGCGAAGGAACTCTACATTCTCCACTGTTGTTTCAGTCGCCTCTGTCAAAATCTTACGACCTCAGAATTTCGTTTTACGAGCCCTGGGTTACAGGACGGATTCCGTATGCGAATATGTCATGGACGTATTACGTCCATCGACTATCCTTTGCCTTCGTGTCAGTCTTAAAAATATTCTCATTCGACGTATAAATTTCTGCCTATTTTTCTACCAAAACGGTTGCTATCCGCTCAGATATGTCAAAATCAGTTACTTTTTGAAGACCTGTCCATCCTGGAGTTGCATTGACTTCTAATACCCATATCTTGCCATCCATGTCTGGGATAAGATCAACTCCGACTAGTTTTCCATTGACTGCTGATGCTGCCTTCTTCGCCAGATCAGTTACATCTATCCTGTTCTTTCGAGGGATCCCGCCTGCGTGGATATTACTTAGGACGCCATCCGTACTAACCCGTTGCATAGTAGATATCACCTCCCCCTTGAGGACCAAAGCTCTAATGTCATATCCAGGATTCCTGACAAATTCCTGAAGTAGGTATGCTCCCTTCCCAAATATCTGGCTGTGGAACTTTAGATAATCATAAACATTTTCCAAATCGAACTCCTTGTTGATGAGCTGCACTCCTTCTCCTCCAAAGCCAGTAATAGGTTTCAGGATACACGGAAAATTATCCTGTATGAATTTTGCTGCATCCTCTATTGATTCGGTGATTAGCGTCTTTGGCACAGGTAAAGATGATGATACGAGTTTGCGCATTGTTTCTGCCTTATTTCTCATTTGCAATATTGAGTTGACCGAATTGATTACCTCTACTCCCATCTCAGCTAGTGCTGATAGAAGGCCAACTCTATTGAAGAACGCACCAATATCATTCGCACCAAGATCTAGAACTAGAAGAATGTCAAGCTCCCGTAAATCTCTCCCGTTTATGGAGATTCTATGGTAGCTTGTCGCTCCTTCTCTAGCAACCTTCCATGGGATAACTCGAATAGCTTCCACTCCTAGGTTCTGAAAGGCTGACTCTAATTTATCAACTCTTGAGGACCATGGATCAGAGGAGAATAGTCCGACTTGAGATACTTGTTTCATTGTTGGAACGACTCTGCCTGCACTATCCACTTTCCGCTTTTATCCATAACGAGTTGCTTTTATTCATCAAAGCATGTTCCATCATGTTAACAATGACCCTATTTTCTGTTGATGAAATTGAAAGAATTCGAGATATAATCACTAAAGCCAAGAAGAATGTCATAATAACCTTCCGTCAAAGTTTTGGTCCGACAGAACTAAAGGAGAAATGGGACGAGCTCCTTCGGACCCTAGATATTCAGAAGCCTTGTGTGAGCTGGTGGTCTGGTTCAAGCACAACAGGTCTTCTTGAATGTGAGTCGGCTACTGGCATCAATATCTATGGACAATGGATGCTTCATGATTCCACATCTATGATAGGCATCTTTGAGATAGATGATGAGGATTTGGTCAATATCCGCGCCGGATATGATGCACAAAGTGTAACTGATCCCGCAATGCGTGCAATGCGAATAGGAGAGAGTGGCGGAGAGCTTGAGTAGATTCCTTCAATCCACTGTCAGTGTCTTGGATAGATTCCGTGGAAGATCGGGATTGATTCCCTTGTCTATTGAAAGGTAATAACTTAGCAGCTGGAGTGGAATGACATCGATAAGCGGATTCAGTATTGGACTTGTTTCAGGTACTGTAAGGTAGTCAATCTCATTCTGGATATAGGGGAGGAGCTTCTCTTCTTTCTCTCCAACTATTATTGTACGACCGCCTCGGCAAGCAACTTCATTTATGTGATTAATGATCATCCATGAATCTTCAGTAGTTGTCACAAAGATAACAGGGTATCCCTCTGTTACAATGCTTAGTGGACCATGTTTGAACTCAGAGCTGTACATTCCCTCACAGTGATTATAGCAGATCTCCTTGATTTTCAATGCACCTTCTCTCGCTACTCCATCTGTTAGACCATAACCAAGACAGTAGAGATCTGGTACATCTATCAGCGTTGCAGCAAGATTCTTGGCAAGGATGCCAGTTTTATCTATGGTTTGTTGTGTTAGTCTTGGCAAATCCTTCTCCAACATTGTAACGAATGATTTTGCTTCCTTCGGATCTAGATTTCCATTCCGTTCTCCAAGCTTTGCGGCTAAATATGCAAAAATAATTGTTTGGGCATAGTATGTCTTTGTGGCAGGTACACTCACTTCATAGCCACAAGCCATAGGTATGTATGAATCTGCATTGAACATGAGAGTACTACCGTTCACATTCAGAACGCCAAGGGTCTTTCCTAAATTGTTCTCGCGAACATGGTTCAGAACATTCAGTATATCCTTCGTTTCACCACTTTGTGAAACAAGGATACATAGGCTCTCCTCATTTAGTGTATTTGCATACATCGGTTCGAATTGTCCACCAATTGCAGGTAGGATTGGGATTCCAGCCAGCTGGTTGAAGTAATAAGTGCCTACAATACCTGCGTTATGTGAGGAACCACAAGCAACAAGATATCGTGTGTCTGCTTCCTCAAGCATTTGCAACCAAGTTTCAGATTTAGCATCCCTTAGCACTCCCATTACATCTCTGACAACTTGCGGCTGCTCGCTTATCTCCTTCAGCATGAAATGGGGAAATCCGCCCTTCTCTGCTGCGCGAGCATCAACATTCGATATTTCAGGACTCCGATCTAATTGCTTTCCATCTTCAACCCTAAAAACTTTGATTTCCTCTGGTGTGAGAATCAGCATCTCTCCATCTTGAAGATAGATCACACGATTCGTCAAAGGTAGTATCGAAGGCAAGTCGCTCGATACTATCGTATCACCACTACCAATACCTGCAACTAGCGAAGAGCCCATCTTGACTGCATAGATCTCAGGTTCATCTGATCTGCCTACTGCATATGCAAATGCGCCTTTCAGATCTTGTGTGGACTTCCGGACTGCTTCGAACATATCTCCTGTTTCTTCATAGTACTTGTCCACAGCGTGAACACAGAGCTCTCCATCATTCTCAGATCTCACGGTATGCCCTATGTCAATTAGATGCTGCCTGTACTCGTAGTAATTGTGAAGATTGCCATTGTGTGCTCCATAGAACACTTCTGTACAACCGAAATGTGGCTGAGCATTCAGCTTGGTTGGAGCTCCATATGTTGCCCAGCGAAGCTGTGCAATTCCTCTATCTCCTTGCATCTGTGAGAGATTAAGCTCTTTGTCAACGATTTCAATTGTACCGACATTTTTCCTGAGATCAACTTTACCGTTGTGAACGGCTGCAACACCGACTGAATCATATCCCCTGTATGTCAGTTTACTACTGCATGTAACTAGAATCTCACCAATATTAGTTCTAGATTTACTGACAATGCCCGTTATCCCGCACAAGGTTGTTCTCTCAGATAGCTGTTTTACAGCCCAATGCTCATTTTGATTCGGTATTAAGGATTCTGTATGAATACTCCTCTCGAAAAATGAAATCTTCTCTTCCAAAGCGCTTTTATCACTGGAATACATTCTGAACCAGAAGAAGAGGATTGGATTATGGGTAGGCAGAAAAGACTTACATTGCTGCTTCATCCGTTTAGACGGGAGCTCTATCAGGTCCTATGTGAGAATCCCGGTACCTACCTTTTGGAACTTGTTGACATTCTTGAAAGTCCTCTTGGAACACTTACTTGGCATCTGAGAATCCTAGAACGTGAAGGACTTGTCAATTCAATCAAATTTGCTGGAAAGCGGCTATACTATCCGAAGATGCTTAGATCTCAGGAAGCTGAGATGGCATATCTTACCATGAGAAGTGATACAGCACAGAAGGTATTCACTTATGTTGTAAATAACCCTGGGTGCTATCAGGAAGAAATGGCTGAAAGCCTTGGGGTCCACCATGATACTATAAGATGGCACATTTCTAGAATGGCTGATGTGGGTCTGGTTAGAGTAGAAAGAGTGGGCCGAAAAAAGAAGCATCATTTAGCTGAGCTAGGGGAGCACTTGCTAGAAGGTTCTCTGAACACAATCTCGGAAGCTTATATCATGTTCCTCATGGAGAAGCTGGAAGATGGTTGTTTGAATCCAGAGATTCGAGAGTCCTCATCAGATCAGATTCTGATTAGAATTGACTGTCCTGACAAGGGTAAGGATTGCTATGTTAGAGTGAATCTGCGAGAGTGGCAATTCGATCTTATTGAAGAAGATTATGAGGAAGATGACGCAGAAGACTAAATCCCGGCCTGAATAATCTCTTTGATTCTATCAGCAATCGCCTCAGAATCCTCAACATTAACTACAACAGCTAACAGCCTCTTTTCATCAAGCTTTTGAATTATCACATTGATATCCTTCGAGCCAATGACGATTGTGTCAGTTGCCTCTGAATAGGTAAGCCCGTTTGCGAAAATTGACCCTGCTAGAGCTGCAACCTCAATATCATTCGCAAACCCAATCGAACCAATCGGCAGTCCTTCCAGAGTTAGTACCATGCCTCGGCTGACAGAGGGTATTGCCTCAACAATCATCCCGAGAATCGTTCCAGAGCCAAAGCTCTTTGTTGATCTCATGAGTATCTCAATTCGAGTTCCAATGGATTGAAGTGATTCAATAAGATCTCTCATTTGGAGACCTGCGTCATCGGCTCTTGAAATCACTGTTACCAGCTGATATTGATGAAGAAGAACGATAAGTACTCTATTTACACCTGCATTATGAATCAAATGTGTTGGCTTATTACCAGAGATATTATCCAACGTAGTTGTACTTGCCCATACTAATGCGGCAGAAACTGTAGATAGTAGGGTAGGGTTCATTGATTCATCACGAGAAACTGATGCTACCACCACTCCTTCTCGTGTTGATAATACAACCCCGCGTAGGGATGAATGCAATTGAAGCGCATCCTCTATTAGATTCGCAACCTCTGCCAATATTTCTCCGGCCATCATCACAACCTACGTAAATCTATTTTCTACAGTACATCCGTCTTATTTATACGTCACCATGCTGTATTCTTGGGAGCCGAATATGATTTCAATCAATTCCATTGGAAAATAATGACAATACCGATGCCAACAAGTTTAAATCAGAGCCGTTGCGAGGTGGGTTCATTGACCCTGGAGGAAGCAAAGTGAGCTCAAGGTCCAACATGGTAATATCTTTGGTTATTATCGCCATCATTTTTGGTGGAGTCGGTTTTGCAATCTATTTTGCCGCTCCATATGAGCCCTCCCGTGTTGCTGTTGTAATGATGGCACCCGGATTTGGTGATATGAGCAAAGCAGATAATGTATACGAAGGAATGGATACTCTTGCACATGACGTTTCTGTACAATATGTATACCCAGATCCCTTGCCAACAACTGTCGCTGAAGCACAAGACGATTTAGAGGAATATGCTTCCAGAGCGAATTTCTATGATTTGATTATCGCAATAGGCGAGGACATGATACCTGCTCTGCAATCTGTTGCTACTGATTTCCCCAATCAGAAGTTTGCAATTATTGGTGGCGATGTTAGTTTAGATAATGTTGCCTCAGCAACCTTTGAGAGCCAAGAAGCAGCATTTCTAGCTGGTGTCGTTGCAGCTTTTATGGCTGATGAACAGCGCGACTCAATTGATGCACCATACAATGCCCAGATAGGTATTCTTGGCGCGGTAGATGATAATGAAATCAACGTTTTGATTAATGGTTTTATCCAAGGTGTGATATCTGCAAACGAAACCTATGACCTGAACGTGACTCTCGTGGACACTCAATATGTTGGGTACTGGAATAACTCTGACGTTGCAGAAGGAATGATATACACCATGTTTGTGGTTGATGACATCTCAGTAATCTTTGCGCCCGTTCGTGCAAGCTATGAAGGAGTTCGTACTGGAATGTTCCGTGCTGATCAAGCCTTTGGATTCTCATCAAGGCAGCCTCTTGTAATCGCCGCAGAAGGAAATCTCGATTGGTACGGTGCAGCGAATCCCGAAATTCCGATTGCCCCGAGTTTCATAACTACTAGTGCCTACGATCGTATGGATTGGGCAATTTATGACATCATCAATCAAACTCTCTGGGACCTGTTCCCTGGTGGTGAATTGCTTGAATATAACTTGGCAAATGGTGGCAGCAATATAACGGACTTCCTGTACAGCTCAACATACATTCCTGAAGAACTCGAGGATGCACTCGATTTGTACAGAGAGCAGATTTCTGACGGTACTATTATTGTGACCAGAGATCTGTAACTTTCTCCATGCAACTACAATTAGAAGGGGGTTTATTACCCCCTTCCTACGATTTCTCTTTTTGGATGCGAAATTAAATGAATGCTGAGAATATTATAGCAACTTTTCTTCAGGCTGCATCACTCAAGCGATTGGGACGAACAGGATGGGACATAGCAGGAATACTCATCGGACGACAAGAATCAGTTGCAGAACATTCATGGGGTACCACTTTTCTATCTTGGCTCCTCTGCAATCATATTATGCTAGAAGGTGAAAATCTAGATTCATACAAGATTCTCTCCATGGCGACTATTCATGATCTGGCTGAGTCCGTTACCTCTGATATCCCACATTCTGCAATCCAACTCGGCGCGACGGCTCTCAAAATGGGAAAAATGAAGGCTGAGGAGAATGCAGTGACGAAGCTTCTTGGTAATCTAGAGCAAATATTTCCAATTGCAAAAGAATTCCTGAAAGAGCTTGAAGAGGCTAAGACCACAGAAAGCAGAATTGTATTATCAGCGGATATTCTTGATATGCTTCTACATGCTATTGGATTGGAACGAAATGGAGTTGATTCTCACCTCTTGGATTCATTCTTCGATTCGAGTATGCAACGTATCTATCACTACAGAATTCCCATAGCAATCAATATTGCGAATCTCCTCTTGGACGAACATAAAGGAATAGGCAAATGATTGTCTTCATTGAGCGAATTGCTTTCGTACTTCTGCTGCGAGTTGTCTTGCTACACGGACTGGTTCAGGGATTCTACCTTCACTTGTGAACTGGTTCACTAGCTTCTTTGCTGGTCCACTACTGATTCCAGCACAAGCAATGAAAGCCTCTAACCCTGAGTCAAGAGTGAATCTCTCTCTTTGTCCGATTGCATTAATAGCTTCAAGACGCATTTCCCAGTTGTCGGGGAAGTACTCTTTCACATATCTATCCAAACCTTCTGACGCCTCGTAGGACACACAGATAACAGGAATCCCAGTCTTTGCAGCTAATTGATGAATGTCAACTGAATTGAACCACGAGATGATACAACCTCCTAGCATCCAGGCATGTATGTCTTTTCGTTCCATCCTCTCATACATCATGAAGAGATGCTCAGTCGCATCCAATCCACCAACAGTAGGGTTACAGAACCCAAATCCATCTATCCTCAAATCCCCTCTCATAATGATACCCACGACATAGCTGATATGGTCCTTCTTTTCAAAGCTCTCAGCAACACCTAATACTCTCACACCTCCCTTCCATTGCCTACTGCGTTCCTCGAAATCATCATTGGGAAATGTAAAGATTGAGTTCATCATTTACTAACCTCGAAAATATGAGTGTGCTATGTATCTCAATAATTCTTTTTACTATGATATGCTGATGTTATACAAGCTGTTTAATGACGAATGTTCAACGTAAGTTTATTAACACGCACTATACCAGACATAGTAACAAGAGTACGAAAAGCGAGAGTATGAATAATGTTTGATCCCGGGTTCGAAGAGCTGCAGGGGAAATTTAGAGAAATCATGGAAGAGGCTTTAGCGCTCTCCACAGGCGTTCGTGCCTGGCTCTTACTCTCGAAAGAAGGTTTGCCGATCTCTTCAGCTGTTCCCCAAGGTCTTGAGGAAGCTGAAATTGCTGCGATGTCAGCTTCAATTCTAGGCGTAGCTGATCTTGCAGCTGAACGCCTAGAACAAGGATCACTAGAGGAGATACTGATTACCAATGAGCAAGGGCTCATCATTATGAAAGGTGCTGGAGAAAAAGCAATTCTAGTACTTGCAGCGAGAAAAGACATGAAAACGGGTCTTTTAGTTTACGCCGCAAAAACAGCTACCGAGAAAATCGCTCCACTGCTCTAGGTGTCGAAGATACCCATTATCCAATACATACATCCTAACAGCAATCGCCAATCATCATCAGCTCCGTATATCTTATTTAGCCCCCAATTGTCAAGAAAGAAATTTGTGCCAGTTATTATGGCTCTCGCTGATAATCTGCCTTCTACAGCAACAAGCACTGGTTTCAATGCAGTATGAATAACTCCAAGGTCATCAAACCATTGAAAGATCTCGTACGCCAATATTGTTGAATTACCTCCGACAGTTAGAGATGCTCCATGGTAATCAAAGGTAGAAACTCTTTCTGTGACTACATGATTTCTATTGATGTTCTCAACTTGTACTGAATTAGCAACACCATTATGTATGATAGTGGCTAGTGGAACTTTATCATTATTTATGCTAATATTGAAGATTGCAAGAAGATTATTCGTATTAGATATATCCAGACTTGTGTTGTCACCACCTGTGATTAGCAGATGCCCTCCTTTTTCCCAATATGTCCTATAGGCATCCAGCTCAACGCTTGTATATGGGATTGAAGAAGTTTGAATTACTGCTACCCCGCGCTCCTCAAACTCCCAAGCTCCTGGATCTAGTATCGCGATTGCATCATACTGACGTAGATACTCATAGGTAATATCTGAAGGGTCTCTTATTTCTTCCACTGCAATCCCAGCATACGCAAGTTTAGAGTAAAATGTGCGAAACTGACCAAAAATGGAATCCATCCACCATGAGGTATGAGTGAAATCAAATGCTATCTTCCGACTATATGGTGTCGCATCAAATCCGACCCGTGTCGATATGACTCTATAGACTTCTGATATCAAGGATATCGTTGCAGAAATATCTGGCCAATTCAGTCGTGATACTATCTTCACATCCACCAAGAACTCGGCACTCTGGTTCACAAAGATAATATCAGGTGAATTGACCCAGGGGGCAGCGATTCCAGTCACTCTTATCACAAATGTGGCATTCGTACTCGTAAATACATTTACCCGAATCTGATTGGTTGTATTCAGAAACCACCTCTCAAAACTGAAGATGCCTTGGTCCGGAGACATCCATGCCATAAGAGGCAATCCATTAAGTTTTTCCGAACTCTCAAGATATTTCTTTGCTAGTTCGACATCGACTTCTCCTGCTCCAATTTGCCATGGCTCACTACTTAGGTGTCCTGCGCTGGCTAGCAATGTAGCTTTTATCATCCCTGGTGTCCAACTCCAGTCATTCTCTTGACAGAATCGAACCAAATTGGCTGCCGCGGCTGTTACAATTGGAGCCGCCGCGCTTGTTCCTAGTAGGGTTACTGTATTGTCATAATAATAACCAGATGCAGAGATATCTGGTTTCAATCCTCTCCCTATGGTAGGTCCATAACCTGAGAATGAATATGGTTGTCCAAGATCATTGATTGCAGCTACAGCGATCACTTCTGGATAGACTGCAGGAGATTCTACAGAACTTCCAGTAATCCCATCCTGACCATTATTGCCACTGGCTGATACAATCGTGACTCCCTGATGAAATGCCCACTGAACGATTTCTTTTATGCCATCGGTATCAGTAGGAGCGGAACCAAGACTCAGGTTAATTATGTCACAATCCTGTTCTTCTATCACCCATCTAAACGCTGCAATGATTGCTTTTGCCGTGGCGAAATCTCCATGATTGATTACTTTTGCATTAATTATGCCTACATTTGGCGCTTCCTTTACAATTATCTTCGCTACCGACGAACCATGTTGATTGCCCCCAGGTTCTGAGTCTATAGTTTCCATATCTGGAGCTGTAAACCCATATGTACTGTTTATGAAACTCATCTCTGCGATGAGATGAACTGACAGCTGATTGTCGGGAGTCACACCCGAATCGATAACTGCAACCTTCACAGTGATTTCTGGCGGACCAAATGCTCTTGGTAGAATGAGGAACGCAAAGGTGAATGCAACGACTATCATAGCGATGACTAGAAGTGCTGTACCCCTTTGAGGAGTAAATTCATCCAGTCCATCGTCCATATACCCCAATCCCAGAGAATCTCTACTAAAATCTTAGCATCAAAGAGATAAATCATCTGTGGAACCAGCAAGTCACCTAAATGTAAATCCTTATCACTTCACTAGATTTGTTCAAAACGAGGTTCCCCGCCAATGGTGATGGATGATCCAGATATCTATGAACTTGACGAGTATGATGGAATAGATCTCTTCATTCCGGGTGATGACATCGAACGTGAGATTGATGGTGCTGGAATGTTTAGGGCACTGCTTCTGACTTTAGGTTCATTTGGCCTTACAATAGGAATCACTATTCTTCTCATGCTTCCGTTGTTTCTACTCGGTTTCATCTATATGGACTTCTATGGGAATATCTACTATGACCCATGGGTTTTCATTTTTCTCACGATTGCTGAAATTGGCTTTATAATACCTCCAATATGGTATGTGAAGAACAAAGGTTTCTCCCTGCGTTCTATTGGTATCAAGAAGTATGAACCGGTGAAGGAGATCGTTTTGGGGTTGATTTTTGGAGCTATAATGCTCGCAGCAAATATAGCCATCACTTGGATCATTGCTGAAGCTGCCAATATCACTTACGACGAATCCGATTCACTGTTGATTGCTGAGAACTGGGGTGAGGTAATTGCATGGGTCTTAGTGATGTTCGTTATCGTTGGATTCAGCGAGGAGCTAATCTTCCGAGGCTATCTGCAAAGAAGAATGGAGATTTACTTAAGACCAAAGACAACAGGCTACAAGCTCCTTGCCCTCATTATCACATCAGCATTGTTCTCCGCATTCCATCTTGATCTTATCGGATTGCCAACTAGATTTGTATTGGGTCTTTTCTTGGGCTACCTCTGTCAAAGACGGAAGAATTCCATCCTTGGGCCTACCATCGCTCATGGATTCAATAACTCAGCTGTTGTTGTCTTTGCTTTCTTAGGATTCTAAAAAGAAATGGGGAGCGAGTGAAAACCCGCTCTCATTATCTAGATTGCGTAGAATCACGCTTCATACTTGAATGCGACTCGAATATTTGCGCGGAATGCCACAACCTTGTTTTCTTTGACCTTTGCTGTGAAATGGTCAACATCGATACCAACAATGCCGCGAACACTCTTTGCAGCAACTTCCAATGCATTCTTGGTCGCTTCTTCCCAACTGTTAGGGCTTTCACCAATCAATTCTATTACTTTTACAACGCTCAAATGGTTTTCCTCCTTTTAGGAAATCGTTACTATGATTCTATGCTTATTGGTGTTGTTAAACCGCATAATTCCTATGCGAGCGTCGTTCGCTTGGCAAATATACCCCAAGCAATCAGCATGAATGCCAATGATACAATCAGAATGAGAATGATTTCATTCACGAACTCAAAGATCGATATTCCTTTGAATGCAGTATCAATGATCATGACTCTACCAAGATTCAGTGGAAACACCTCATCTATGATTCCAACATCCATGAAACCTGTTCCTACTATTAAGGAACCAAACAACAGGAATAGGAACGATTGGTTTGCTTGTAGCCGTGTTGTGACCACCGTTGAAATAAGAACTCCTAAGGCTGATCCCGCAATTGACATTAGCCATAGGATAAAATTCAATGTGAGGACATCTGTGTTGGGCTCTATCTGGAAGAGTGAAAGCCACAGAAATATTAGAATTGCACCTTGTATGACACCAATCGCAAAATATGCCAATGTCTTCGCTATTATGGCTTCCATCTTTGTTGCAGGAGTTAGTAGCATTCTATTCAAGGGTACGTCGCCTACTATTGCCTGAGCGGCAGTTGCAGAAACAGCTATGAACACTGCAAATACAAGAAGAAAAACTCCAAATGTTGCTGCTGTGTTGTTTCCCACAGGCGCAAACTCCCTGACTCTCTGCAGAGCGATCTCACCTTTTACCCATCCATGGTCAGATCTGAATTCATTGACCACAGTAGTGAAGGTGCCAAAAATAGTAGCTTGAATCTCAAACTCTGTACTACTCATATGGATATCAACAAATGCAGGAATGTCTCCAGTTATATTCCCTTCAAATCCATAGGGAATGATACAATACGCCTTTACTAGATCTTGGTAAAGCGCATTCAGGGCATCATCTTCCGTTTCATAGATTAAGACAATAAAATCGGGGCTTTGTGAGAGGTACCAAGTGAAGTTGGCAGACAGATCTTGATTTGGGTACGTGTTAGTAGGGTCAACGTCAACGACTCCTAATACAAGCGCTCCCTCATTCTTGCCGGAGGAGTCAACTGCGGACCCGATAGACCCCTCATTTATTGTCGCATACATGGTTCCCATGATCATCAGTGGCAATGCAAATACAAGAAGCATGGCAAATTTGTCTTTTTGAATCAGTCGTACCTCCTTCATGAACATCGACCTGATTCTCCAAATCTTCGTATTTTTTGTCTTGATTGCTTCCTTCGACAAATCAGCTCACCATGTAGACATAGCAGACAAACAAATCACGCCTTTTATGGCTTTCCAGAACGACCATGTTCTTCCATATATCCTAGAACGTCAGAGCACATCAATAAATAGAGAACGAGTGGTCCTTCAGGTCCCCATGAGTCTGAGTAGTCCTTCACCTCGCTTGCTCTAAGTCGACGCCCGTGAGCGAACATTTTTCCAAGTAAATTCTGAATTCCCAAATCTCCGAAGGGATAAATCGAGTAATCTCCGATTCCTGCAATCGCTACAACATCAGCTGTCCACTGTCCAATTCCTCTTACTGATGTGAGAATCTTACTCCATTCTACATATTCCATGTCATTCAATGCATCCAATTGCAGATTATCGTTCACAACCATCCTACAAATACTATCCACATACTCAGTTTTGTATCCAAATCCTATCGCTCTCAAGCCATCTACTCCTAGAGTAAGAATTTCCTCGGGGGATGGAAATCCAAAAACATGCTCTTTACTATTGATTAGATTGGAGGTTTCCAGTATCAATCTCTGCGTTATTACATTCGCAGCTCGGTACGATATCTGCTGTTGAATTACAGTCTTAGTCAATGCTTCAAATAGTGTATCTGCAAGATACGGCCTAAGACCTTTGATCTTGTTGAACAGGAAAGGAAATGACTCTAGCTTTTTGATCTTTGATAATGCGGGATTCATATTCATATCTAGATTGAGAATTCTTTCTAGCTTCGAATGCACTTCATTATCGCTTATTGAGCTATCATCCCACTCAACTCTCAAATCTTCACCAGGTTGGTTTTGTGAGATTCTTAGTGGTATCGATTTGTCTTCGAATGAGAACATTCTCCATAGTGATGTGTGAGAGGTCTGTTCTGGGACAGGCTGGATATCTGGGAATATCCATGCGTGTACAGACGAAAGTAAGTCGTAGTTTTTTGGACTTTTGATACTCATTACTTCTCTATATTGGAGCATGGCATCCTATTGGAACGGCATTGTTAAAACTGTAACAGTCTTGTCTGTAACAGGTTCTCAAGATGACTGAAACCCCTTCTCTACGGCTGAATATCCCTGTTTTCAGATTAATAGCAATTGTAACCGCAGGTGCGTTATTGAATATTGGATTCTATTTTATCCTCTTTATCGCTACACCAGTTCTCTCAGGAATAGTTGTGGGTTTTCTACTAAGCCGGACAAGGGAAGGCGCAATCGCGGGCTTTACTTCATCTCTGATATCTTTCTTACCTTTGCTTCTTTTTATAGCACCTCTATTGCTTTCATTAAACCCGGTTTCTGACCTGGGTTCCTTTTATCTAGCCTTGCTACTTTACAGTTTAATTCTCAGTTTCATTGGTTTGGTAGCAGGTGTAATTGGATCTCTCATTGGTGCGAGAACACATCGCAATTAGGTGTCAACAATCAGACGTCCTGGACTATAATCCGCATTTGGTCCCACTGTAGTTCTTCTTAATGGATTTCCAAAGAAAACCCATTCCAATGTTGATAATGCTTGATCCGACTGCATGACGGAGCTTTCGCCAGTTCTAATATTCTCAATTTCCTTCATGACCTCTTCAGGCAAGTTCTCTGTAATGCCTCTATCAACAGCAAGTTTCACTTGACCGATCTGCGAGTAACTATCAAGTAGGTCCATGAATCCAAACTTGAATCCGTCTGCATAAGCGCACTGCTTCCAATCCTCAAATGGTTCGATATTATTTAACGTATCAAGGGTAGACCCGATATATGCTGCACCTTGACGTAGAAATGCATTGAGCAACGGTCCTTCCTGGGCTGTGCTGCAGGCTTCGGAGAAGATTACCGGATATCCTTTGAACATAATCTCCGATGCTTGAGAGCTTGAGAGAATTACAGCATTGTGTGAAGCCCATTGTTCTGGAGTGCCATGGATTCTTGAGCTAAATACACCATCTGAGAATTGAAGTATGAACTCACAAGATCCCAAAAGTTCCTTATCCTCTGTTCTATATCTCTCCAGCACCTCGACCTCAAAACCCAATTGAACTAAAGCTTCAACGTGTCTATTTGACCTCCCTGGTTGACTATCGAAAATTACTGCCAGATCGCTGTCAATAACATTGGGATCCATATGATACAAGACAGTTTCTGGTGCACCATATATCCTACCAATTGGTACATCAGGGATTCCATCGCCGTCCACATCTTGCATGAACCAATCAGTGTATGCATAGCTTCCCTGATAGCTAATCTGTGTTCCAGGTAGCTCCTTGTTGGTACCTATGAGGAGAATGCCCTTGTGAAAGCTTGGGTCATAATGCTTCTGAATAGATTGAAGGGTGAATACCCATGAGTTTCTATCCTCTGTAATGAAATCAGCATTTATTCCCTTTGCTTTCGTTTCGTAAATCTTCCTGTGTTCTGGACCCACTCGGCCACAGACAACTAGTAGTTTATCTAGAACATCTCTTCGAGTTCTTCCGATATTGAAGTCCTTCTCCCATTTCTTTCTAAAGGTAGGCTTTCCACTAGTATCTCTTTCCGCTCCAATTTTCACATTTGAAAACTTATTCAATGGGATCACCCTATCACTTTAAGGAGCCTGCACAAGCACATTTCCTCTGATAAGCTTCTTGCTTATGTATTCGTCCTATTTGAAAAAACTTGAATAGGGCAATTCATTCACATTTACAATGTTCTCCTCTGAGGCAAAGCTATGAATCTCGACATTAAGGTCATATCATTCGATTTGGATGGCGTTCTTTTTGATGGTAGGAGTGCTACCTACCCTGTTGCTAAGGCACTGGGCTTGGAGGAGCAATTCCTTTCTGTTTTGAGGCTGAATGCTGAGAAGCAGTTATCGCTAAAGGAATCAATTCGTGAAGGGTGTAAAATATGGGCTGGAGTACCTGTCGATGGTACTCTGGATCATATCATTGAAACTATGCCCTTAATGAATGGAGTCGAAGAGACACTTGCTCTCTTGAAAGAATGGGACTATAAGATTGGCTGCATCTCTAGTGGTGTGAGTCAATTCTTTCTTAAGCCCCTAACGAAACGTCTCGATTTGGATTTCGCATTCTCCAACCAACTTGGTGAAACAAATGGGACGCATGATGGTACGGTCCATTACATCATGGGAGCTGCTCAGAAAGCTGAAACCGCTCTCAAGTACCTTGAGAGCATCGGTCTTACATCACAGAATCTTGCAAGTATTGGTGATGGAGAGAATGACATTCCAATCTTCACGGTCTCTCAATTCAGTATAGCTTTCAATCCTGAATCAGAACGTGTAAGTATGGCTGCGTCACTCACGATAAACTCCAAGGACCTACGATCGATTCTGCCACACTTCATACCTGTCGACTAGGACAAGATATCTCCAATTGCCTTCTCAATTGTGCGCATGTCATCATCAGTCAGACTTGGATGAACCGGGATATCAAAGTGAGTAGCACCGATATCTTCTGAATTTGGCAAGCTTACCTTTGAATAATCTGGATAGGAAACATATTTTGCCCATCTCCATTTCTGAATGTTAAGATATGTGTCCTGTTTGTGACATGGTAAGGCATAGACAGTTCTTGCTCCAACATTGTGCTCTCTTAATCTTGTAATCATCTCATCTCGAGTGAGTCTGTCTGATTTGATCTTTGGTGCATATACATGATACGAAGATTTCAAACCCTCCATTTCCACTTGGGGGATTATCTCACTATATTCCGAGAAGATGGTTTGATAGCGATCCGCATTTTTTCTTCTGATTCTTGTTGCCTCAGGAAGTCGTTTAAGCTGTACTCTTCCTATTGCTGAAACCAAATCCATCATCCTGTTGTTGTACCCAATCCGGAAGTGGCTGTATCCTCCGCCTTTGCCTCTGCCATGATTCTTAATCATCAGTGCTCGTTCGTATATATCCTCGTCATCTGTGGTGATCATGCCTCCTTCTCCACTCATCATATTCTTTGTGGCATAGAAAGAGAAAGCACCCACATGACCTATTGTACCTACCATTTTCCCATTGACTGTAGCTCCATGTGCTTGACATGCATCTTCGATGACCATCAAATCATGCGCTTCTGCAATCTCCATGATTTGCTTCATGTCACATGGCATTCCGAAGATGTGCACAGGCATAATCGCCTTTGTCCTTTCTGTTATTGCATCCTTGATTCTATCAGGATCTATGTTGTATGTGTTTGGGTCGATGTCCACAAAGATAGGAATCGCTCCAATCATGGAAATAGTATTGGCCGATGCAATGAAGGTGAAAGGCGAAGTGATTACTTCATCCCCGGGATTAATCTCCATGGCTTCTAAAGCAGTACTAAGAGCAGTTGTTCCATTGGATGTCACAGTCGCAAGTTTTGCACCTACATATGATGCGAACTCCTTTTCGAGCTCTCGCGACTCACCACCTTCAGCGAGCATACCTGACTCTAGAACTCTCTCAACAGCTTCATGTTCTTCTTTGTCTATTACTGGCTTTGCAAATGGGATCATGGGGTTTCACGGAGAAGTGACAGTCTCAATAGGTTAAAACTATTTGTTTTGAGAAATCATCGTACCATCATCAGGCTTCATCAATCTCTTCAAATTCCTCAGGAGTTACTGTATCAAAACTAGCTGCCTTTATCCTATTCTCCAAAAGACCAACCAATCCAACAGAGGCAACCATTACTCCAAGTGTTAGTAACATATATAGTAAATCCGCAAGAAGAAAGACAATCGCCAAACCCACGCCAGAAAGGAATCCAGTAAATGTTCGTACCAGATTCCTTGTCTTTCTAGGGGATAATCGCTGCGTCATCCAATCTGATACGGTTGCAAAGCCAAGAGCTAGAGCGATCATGAACCATAGCCATCCTGGCTCTAATTGTATGCCTAGTATGAGAATTGCTATGATGCCGATGCCAAGTCCACCGTATATTCCACTGCATCTACTGCAAAAATACAAAGAGCGTCCGAAGAATGAAACTCGAAGACAGTGAGAGTACATCGAAGGAGGATGATGTGATATCATCGTATGAAGTACTTCTTTCATTTCGTCTGTCTTGCTCCAAGAGTATGGTTCCATCTCTAACATGTCGTCTTTGTTCATAGGTTCGGAGTCTGCTGCCATTATTCCTTCTTCCCCAATTAATCATCTTTTGAGATGCCCTGCTATTGCCCTAGCTAGGTCTTTGATTTGCTGAATCTCCAGATCTTCAGGTCTGCCCTTCACTCTGACGACGGGTTCCATGATTTCATATTTCGCTTCTTCCAGCTGGGCACGAATTTTTTTGACGCCTCCGCCTCCCCAACCGTAGGTGCCAAAGAGTGCGATAGGTCTCTCTGGGAATCGCTTACCTTGCACTTCATTGACGAAACCCCATACTTTCGGGTATGGAAAGGCATCGTAAGTAGGTGTTCCAATCACAAGCACACCCGCCCTGACTGAATCTGTGATAATCTGACTCATATCGCTGTAGGATACATTGTGTAGCTTGACCTCGACACCGAGCTTGAGTAATTCTTTCTTCAGCATTATCGCTGCTCTATGTGTGTATCCATACATTGTCCCATACACAATGGTGCAGTACTTCTCCAAGTTGGGACTGCTCCATTCATCATACTTTTGAACAACCCACATGGGATTCTTTCGGTAAATTGGACCATGGCTAGGACAGATGAACTTGATTCCAATCCCGAGATCCTTGACTTTCTGGATTCCTTGCTGCACGAATTTGAAGTAGCTTGTGATGATAGATGAAACGTAGCGCTTGCTCTCTTTCTCTACAAGCTCCATATTTGCTTCATCATCGAAGAGTTTTCCATTCAGTGCCCCAAATGCACCAAATGCATCACATGAGAGGAGGATTTCGTCCTCGACGATGTAGGTCATCATAGTTTCAGGCCAATGCAAGAATTTCGCATGAACGAACTTCAGCGTCTTTGAACCAAGTGAGAGTTCCTCAAGGTCTTCAACCTGTTTCTCAGGATTCGGCACATCATAGAAAGAGTATCTCAATTTGGACGCAAAAGGTGTGTAGATAATTGTAGCATTTGGGACTATCTTTGACAGGTCTGGTAGTGAACCTGTATGATCTGGTTCCATGTGGTTCAAAATGATATAATCTATTTTCGATGGATCGACAATCTCACTAATGTTATTCAACCACTCATCAGCCCATGGTGCCTTGACGGTTTCTACAACTGCAATCTTATCATCCACGATGAGATAGCTATTATAGCTTACACCAAAGGGTAGTTTCCATAGATTCTCAAACAATTCTGTATGATGGTCATCTACACCTACATAGTAGACTCCTTTTGCAATCTCGCGGTGCATCGTCGCTTCCTTCCCTCTGTTTGTACTCTGTGAGCTTGTATTTGACAATAAAAGCTCTGCCCTATGGCATCCTTATTTGCAAATCTGACCTGTAATTCTCTTCAGGAATCGCTAATCTCTTCTGTGCTTGCTATAGGTTCTGCATTAGGAGCAGTCTTTCTACTCATCATAATCTCATCAACCATTTCGATGAGTGCCCGACCAAGGAATCCACCAAACCCACCAAGCATCGCTCCCAAGATTACACTGATCACAATCACAAGCCATCCTATAGATAAACCTAGAAGACCGATAAAGAATGTAGCAATCTCCATTGCTTGTGCTGAGATAATCCTGTGGATGAAGATGGCTGTCCAGGCCAAAGCAACTCCCGCGAACCCTGCAATGAAAGCCTTACGATGTGTTCGAGTGAATAGACCTGCAAAGACACCGGCAATCAGCATAGTGGCCCACACACCACTGAGTTGTAATGCAGCCGCAAGAACCGCGATTACGATGATGGTTGGGAACAATGGCAATGAAGGGAATGTATCATCGATACGCATTCTATATCACCACCTCAGGGATGAGAGTAATTCTATATTCAATGATTATTGTCCCCTCATTCGCCTCATCGAAATCTTCTACTGATGCGATATAGTGTTCTTCACAATATCCATATCTTCTAGATATTGGATCGTATGTGTACCACAGATCAAACAAATCTTCCCAATGTTTCGAGAACATCACCTGACTTTGACCCCCCGGATATACGGTATAGAACTTGGGAGTGGCATCGAAGTCAGCTATCATCCTTCTTGATGGACCATGCTGTACGGTCCAACCTCCGGCGACGTTGACAGTATATTTGCTACCTCTATGTCCCTCTCCCCCAATGAAGGTCATACCAGCAAGATGATCTATTAGAATAGTGTGATGTAAACCATATTCCCATTCGGTCACATTGTTCCCCAAGTCATCTCTGATTTCATCGTTTGCGAGTTCCAATGCATCTCTAAGAATTTCGTACATAGACTCAACACCTGACGTTGTCTGGTCGTCTAGATAGTATGTGATATTCTCGCGAAGGATCCACTCAAGAACAGGGGTGAATGCATATCTGAGGCTTACACCTGCAGATGACAATTCATCAAAGATTGCTACCTTCATGGAATCTAGCAGGTAGACCCATATAGTCGGAGCAGTCAAGTTAGTTTCCATGTAATAATTCCAATCTTCTAAGATGTCTACAATCTCCTGAATCTCGGTATCTCCATCACCCATTGCTTCCCAAGCATCAAGGACAAATGGGAGCATTTGTCTAGCTGAGATGTCGTGCACATCCGCCTGTAGGGACATGAAATCCTGTGCATCGATACTTGTTTGAGCGAATAGCCACTCATTGATTCTTCGACCTCTGTATCCTTCTGCTTGAGGACCAAGGATATTATACCAAATATCATCAGGATCTATTGAAAGCTGGTTTGCTGTCTGAATATATCCAGACGTTGGATTAACAGATCTGGGATTGTAGGCATATGGAACAAAGCCAACTATACCAACATCAGGGTCTGCTCCGCTAACTGGATATTTTCCAGAATATCCTGACCGAAGCGGCATCTTCCCAGCAACCGTGACTGCAATGTTCCCTTCAGTATCTGCATAAATGAAGTTATGCGGTGGTCCATCCCACCAGTATAAAGCATCGAAATAGTCCTGCAGGTTGTTGGCTCGGTTGAGCAAGCCAAGTGCAAGAATTTCATGAGTGATACCATTTCCTGTCCAGTTCATAGCAATATTTGCCAGTCCGTATGTTTCTCCAAGAATCTCATCTATGCAAGGGCCATGTACAGACCACCTGACGCTGAAATCTATGATCTGGCCTGAGCTTGTTTGAATTGGTTCCTCTACGATGCTAAAGGGCACCCAATCCTCACCATACATATATTCGGAGGAATTTGATGGATTGAGATCTTCAACAAAAAGATCAACAAAGTCCGCACCCATATTTGTCATTCCCCATGCCATATTTTCAGTATGTCCTATCAGAACGCCTGGCGTTCCAGGAAGGGTTCCTCCTTGGACATTCATTATTCCCGGTATCACAATTTGAGCTTCGTACCAAAGAGATGGCGCTTGTAATGAAAGATGGGGATCGTTGGCTAGGATTGCTCTTCCTGTCGCTGACTTGGAACCATTGATTGCCCAACTATTGCTCCCTACGAAATCCTCTTCTCCAAAGGCTTTGACCATATTATTGAATACTTCCATAAGAGGTTCATACTCGGGAAGTGTAATGAGGTCTTCAAAGTTCTCTTCAGTAACGATGGATTCTACCTCTATAGCTGCGGGTCCACCACCTGGTGCCATAGGATATTCAACAATGCTTAGATTATACTGCTCTTGTACTATCGCAACAGTGTAAGGCCAGGTTGCTTGAATCATGTCATGATAGAGGGTGTCATTATCAAGTTGTGTCCTCATAAGTTGCCGTTGCAGATCCATGATTCCACCAGACAGACCCCATGTCATGTACTTGGCCCAGATGAATGCATTGATCTCTTGCCAAAGGTCCGGTGTATAACCCAATATCTTGAATTCTATTGGCGTATCTGCACTAGTCATTGATCTAATGAATTGATTAATGCCATTGGTCATGCCTCTATTTGCTTCAAGTGCGAATGCTACATCCTCATTCGAATTCTCATTGGCGAGGTACCACTCATAAGAAGCCACTGCTGATTTTCTCAATCCAAGTGTTCTATGGAACATGTCTGTCCCAATAGCCATGTCTCCTACAACTTCACTGATTCGACCTGCTGCTAGATAAGTCTGCATCACCATTTGGAACAATCTATCCTTCGCTTGCATATAACCCAAACCAGTGAATGCATCATAAAGTGAACTTGCATAGATATGAGGTATTCCCCATTCGTCAATTACGATATATATTTCAGAGTCTATACCTTGAACCACCATTGTCTGGTCTGATAGTTGATCGACTCCTCTTCCAACATCGAAGATTCCACCAATGGGTTGGAGAATACCTAAGCCTCCTGTCAGAGGTCCTATTGGCATAGTAAGAATGACGATCATCGCAATAGGTCCAATCAGGGAAAAAAGGAACTTCATGGTTGCATTGTTTTTCATCCGCACCACCAACATCTACAGCTGCTCAACATTGATTCTGGTTTCTCTTAAAGCTTCTTGAAGGACGAGATGGACTGAAATTTATGGTACCTTCGCTACCTTTTTGAGTAAGCGAGCTTACTATTGAGGTCCGTGAGTACAATGGTCAAAACAGAGACTTTCAGGGGTAGGGATTTCATTACCCTCCTCGATTACTCAAAAGAAGAGATCGAGACCATGCTTGATGTGGCGATCGATCTCAAAAAGAAATACGCTTTGAGAGAACCACACAAGCTGCTTGATGCACAGACACTGTTCATGATTTTCTACAACCAGTCACTTCGTACACGTAACTCGTTTGAGGCTGGTATGACTCAGCTTGGTGGCCATGCTCACTTCCTCGATCCTGGCAAGATTTATGCTCCGGCTCTAGAGGGAGATGAGAAAGCCTATTCCACCGAACGCGTTTCCGATGTGGCGCGTGTTCTCGCACGAATGGGTGATGGTATTGCAATCAGGTGCTATGGAGACCCTGTTGGATGGATATATGGTCGTGCAAATGAGGTCATCAATAATTTCGCTCATTGGGCAAATATTCCTGTGATTAACATGGAGGATGATAAGTACCACCCGTGTCAGGCTCTTGCTGATATGATGACAGTCAAAGAGAAGTTTGGCAAGTTCAAAGACGTCAAATTCGTTATGAGCTGGGCATATTCTCCTTCAGTCCATAAGCCCTTGGCAGTACCACAGAGCGCAGTAATAGCAGCTACCAAGATGGGTTGCGAAACCGTTCTTGCTCATCCAAAAGGAATGGAGCTTGATGATGAGGTAATCAACCATTGCAAGGTATTTGCAGAGGAGAATGACTCAAGCTTTGATATAGTATATGACATGGATGAAGCCTTTGAAGGAGCTCATGTCGTCTATCCAAAAGCATGGACTTGTAGAGACTTTATCCCTCCGTGGAACAGTAAGCCTGAGCTTGAGAAATCACAAGAGGTATTCGACAAGAACAAGCATTGGATTTGCGATGATGACAAGATGAAGATCGCTGGTCCAAAGTCAATGTACATGCACTGCTTGCCTTGCGACCGTGGCTTTGAGGTGACCAACTCTGTCATCGATGGCCCACAGTCAATCGCTTTCGATCAGGCAGAGAACAGATTGCATGCTCAGAAGGCTGTCATGGCTCTCACTATGAGATAATCAGAAAATGGGTAGGATGCAAGTTCTACCCAATCACTCTTTTTCTTTCAAATCTATCCTCGAACCCCAGACCATCCCATTGATCCCTGCCTGTCATTACTCTTCAAAGATTTCTTGAATTTGTCAACAATCTCATCAAGAAATGATTTTTCAGGAGCCTCCGACAATAATAGCAATTCAGCAATTTGCTTCTCAAGTGCCTTTATTGCCTTATCAGCGGCATCGAATCTATCCTTCGCTTCTTTGTACCCGTCAGTGTTGTCAGGATTGATGACACTTCCTTGTAGGCTACTGAAAATGGCTTTCTGTTCACTCAGCATCCCATTCTGCATTTCTAATACTCATTGTGTATGCTCATCCATCGCAAATACCTGGGATACGCATTGAAGTGAATCAATTTAGCATTTTATAACCTCCGACCGTTATTATATCTTCGTCAGGGATTCTTTTCTTTGACAGTCAAGCTTACGCCAATCAGAACTTTAAATACGATTCAACGTTTGTCAAACATCAAACGTCTTCGTGCTTGATACCCTTATCAAACGATGACTAGAAGTAGCTATGGCAAAGACAGGTGTTACAAATTATGATAATCCCTGATACAATCGCAACATTACTATTCTTACTAATTCCAATACTCCTCTACTTGCTTACAGCCATCACACTCAGGTTCTCAGATGAATCTTCGAGTAGCAGATGGAAAAGGTGGCTTAATGCAATCAGACAACCGATCAATTTACGATCGCTGTCAGATGAAGCTATTCAAGAGCTACCCGAAACGGAGAGACCTATCTATATCAAGAGAGAAGTGATGCTTCGGCTTCTTGCAATTTATCTTGTCATTGGTGTATTCTTACTTAGCAATCTCCTCGGCACATTCTATCATATCATGGGTGATGTGCTGAATGATGTTGGGCAGGGATCGACAGGGCTGCTCAGAACTTGGTCCGCAGTAGTATTTACGACTCCTTTCTCTGGAGGATGGATGGGCACGTTTCCATGGTACGGCTATGGCCTTTGGCCTCCCTCAAACCTGGCGATCTACCATGAACCTTGGAGCTGGGTATATCATACTGCTGCTTTGGCAGGCGACCCTTCATTCTTCCCTGGGATGGCAATTGACCTGATATTGATTCCAATAGTCGTTGGAGTTATTCTGCTACTTCCCTTAGCTCGAAGGTCGGTTCGCAATGCATTCCTACCATCAATTCTCCACCTTCACATCTCGCTCCTAGTTATGGTAAGTGGACTCTTCAACTGCTTTGCTCAGGCTTTCCGATTGGCATTCCTTGGGGAGACCCTTGTCTTTGGATTGTATGAGGTCAGTGCGTCTGATTTGAATGGGTTGCCTTTAACGATGGTGTCATCGATCTTGCCAATCCTCTTTGTCATCTTCCTGCTATTCTTAGGTATTAGCTACAAGCTTGGGAAAGTGCATTATCCTGACTCGAAGAGATCTGGAGTGCTTTTCATACTGAACACCACTGTTCTTTACTGGCTGAGTCTGGTTCTCACGATTATTGTCTGAAGGAGTTGAATCCACTGATGTTTCAAAGACCACGAATTCTCGTCTTTCTCGTACTTTCGATGCTCTTCCTCCTTAGCGCTGTTTCCCCTGCATATGCTAGGTATTATGGAGGTGGTGTACTCTCGCTATCTCTTGAACGGGACTATTGGCCTACTGAGGAGTGGCAGACTTCTGACCCTCTCAACTACGATATAGATACTACATTTCTTGAAGCCATGATGGAGGAGATTGAAGACACTCCACACAATGTCCATTCTGTACTTATTGTGAAGAGCGGATACATCGTCTGGGAAGAATATCCAAGATCTATATACAATCCAACTCGTCTGCATATGCTTCAATCCTGCACAAAGAGCTTCACTTCAACGCTCATAGGAATAGCACTTCATGAAGGCTTCATAGATAATGTGAGTCAAAGAATGGTTGACTTCTTCCCAGATCGTACTATCGCCAATCTGGATTCGCGAAAAGAAAGCATAACCCTATACCATATGCTTACAATGTCTGAAGGAATGTATTGGACCGAGTTGGATTATCCTTATACAGATGATAGGAATACACTGAAGCAGATGTGGGACAGTACAGATGCCATACAGCACATCTTGGATCAACCAATGATGAGAAACCCTGGTGATGAGTGGCATTATAATTCAGGAATGTCAGTTCTTCTGGGTGCCGTACTTGAACAGGTCACCGGTCAAAGCGTTGAAGAATTCGCTGAACAGTATCTGTTCGACAGAATTGGGATTGGCAACTATCAGTGGTACTCCATGCCAAACAGCGACGTGTTGCATACTGATGGTGGTTTGTATCTGTCCTCAAGGGATATGGCTCGCCTAGGATATCTTATGCTAAACAATGGCACTTGGAATGGAACTGAAATCGTATCATCAGATTGGGTTTATGATGCAACCCACTCGGATGTACAGATAGATTCAGAAACAAACTATGGTTACCAGTGGTGGCTATTTCCGGAATATGGCTTCTATTCTGCAACAGGGCACTATGAGCAAAAAATCTATGTTATCCCTGAAGAGGATCTTGTTGTCGTCTTCACTGCCAATATTGCTGATGATAAGCCACATCCAACCGATAGGTTCCTACTCTCCTATGTTCTTCCATCTGTTCAACAAGAGTCTAACTCGGATGACGGTATACCTGTTGAACCTATAGTGAATCTCAGTATCCTTGCAATCATCATCGCTCCTCTAGTTGTGGCAGGAATTCTTCAGTATAGAAAGCTCCGGTAATCTATGGAATCCATTGGGCTGTTTCTGCAGCCCAACTTTCTGGTATGACTCGCCTTTTCCGAGAAATGAGGATAATACTATTCCTTCCTATTATATTATATGAGGATTCATTTGTGTTGAGTGGAGATTTACAAAACTCTTCATTAACAAGTAACGTGATAGGAACATGCCCTTGTCTAGGGTATGTTGATGGAGTGGCTGTCTGTTTGAACGGTGATACTCTTGAAGAGATTGATATCTTCAGTATTCATCCTGATCTTGTAAATAGAATTGGGCCAAATCCTTCAGACTTCCAAAGTAACTGCCTACCCGTTTGCTATGGTTGTGTGTCTGTAGGAACCGATGGTAAAGTTCTATGTGCTTCTCAGAAGAAGCAAATCATCATAAGAAATAGAGAGTTATCGTTAAAGGACTTGGAGGACGCCTTGGACAATTTCCCACGGGATATGTTCACTTCAGAGCAGGATATCTGTAATGAGTGTTTATACAAGGTCCTTGTATCTCTAATTCTCACATCATAGCACGGACAAACCTCTTCGTCATTCTGCTCTTTGTACATCGGCAAATGTGCTACCCTCAAATCTGCATAGAGGTGACAGCAATTATAGTTGCGCAGTTGACGATGCTTAATATAGAATATGTCACTTATTACATAGGTGATACAAAAAATGCAGCGTGTGACCTACTGTCTTGAATGCGGTATTCCTTTAATCAAACCTGAAGATTTCGGTGGTGGTGATCCCGACAATAGGTACTGCTGCAATTGTACCGATGAGGACGGGGTCCTCGTTCGGAAATCCCGAGTTCAAGACGGAATCAAGCATTTCTGGACTTCTCGAGATGATTATTCTAAGGCTCGAAAGGCAGAGGTATGGAGTGACAGTCGCTTCGTTTCGCGCATGGCGAACTGGAGACGATAGTTCTCCTTTGAATACTGGTCTATCGCTTTAGAAGGACGCTGGCAGCGTGGAGCTTTCACAAGCTCCCTTTTCCTTCTTTTTCCTGATTCAAACGTGTGTCTTTCCGATAGAACTAAAACTTAGTTGAGTAATTCTATTGTGTTGATTACAATGGTCGATTTACACGGTCGTGATTTGCTCTGTACTCAGGATTGGAGTATTGAAGAACTTGAAAAGACTCTTGATTTGGCTTTTGATATGAAGGCGAATCGATATGATCATCCAATGAATAATTGTCTTGATCGTCGGACATTCTTCATGTTCTTCTACAATCCTTCAGTACGTACTCGTCAATCGTTTGAGGCTGCCGCAACTGAGCTTGGAGGGCATGCACAATTCCTCGAGCCTTCTTCAATGAGATTGAAAAGCTCGAAGGGAGCAGGTGAAACTGTAGCTGACGCTGCTCAAGTCATGAGCAGGTATGCTGTTGGAATAGGTATCAGAACACTTGAAACTGCACTGGATTATTATGGACAGGGTCATGAGCTCCTCGAGGAATATGCGAGAAACGCCAGCGTTCCTATCATTAGCATGGCACATGACAAATATCATCCATGCCAGGGTCTTGCTGATGTTATGGGCTATAGAATGCATGGAGGGAGAAATCTCAAAGGAAAGAAGTTTGTGCAAGTCTGGGGCAAAGGAGCCCTAGTCCGTTCATGGTGTTCTGTTCAAGAGAGTATTTTGATTAATTCTCGTTTTGGGATGGACGTGACTCTAGCTCATCCACCTGGATATGATCTCGATCCAAATGTCATCAAGATGTGTGAAGATAATGCTGCAACATCCGGAGGAAACTTCGAGATAGTACATGACCTAGAAGAGGCGTATGAAGGAGCCCACTTTGTCTATTCCCGAAATTGGATGACCTCTGGCTTCTATGAAAACATGCAAACCAAAGGTGCTGATGAGGCCAAGAAGAAGGAGATTGCGCTTGCAGCCAAATACGATGATTGGATTACTACTAAGGAATGGATGGCTAAGACCGATGAAGCCTTCTTCACTCATTGTGGACCCGTTGATCGAAATGCTGAGGTTACTGATGAGGTATGTGATGGACCCAGATCGATAGTCTATGATGTTGCTGAGAATCGATTACACGTTCAGAAGGCGATCATGGCTTTGACTATGGGTAAGAAATAGAAATTCTGATGAAGGGGATAACCATCCCCCTTCTTTCTTCTACTAAGTTGAAACTCCTCTACCATCCGCCTTCTGTAGTATCGAATGCACTTAGAACCAAATACATCATCACAGCGATGATGATGATGGTGACAGCAAAACCGGTAAGGAATGTCTGAGCAGCTCCACTTTGACTGAATAGAGTTTCTTTGAATTCTGTCCAATCTCCACCGGCTACGAGATAACCAACATTATCGAGGATTATTGGAGTGAGAAAAATCACCACAATGATCAGAAAAAGATAGAGGATTCTTCTTAGCCATGCCTGTTTGAAGCTGAGTTCATTAAAGGATCGATCACGCTGCATGAATATTCCTCGCACATCTATGATGCCTATACGTTGTCCTTATGTCTATTACTAACAGAGTAATCTCGCAAAGACGTCTACCAAGCTCCACCCTTTGTCGAGAAGGCCTTTAGGATGAAGTACATCATGATGGATATCAGAATGATGATGGTGATGAAGCCTATCACGAAGGTTCCTGCGGAAAGCTCATTCCAGTAAAAGCCCTCTCCGTAAATCTCGGTCCAGAAGATACCTCCTGTCAGCACTCCCACCGTTGAAAGGACAAAGGGAATACTTACAAACACCAGAATTGCCATGGATAGGTATCCTGCCTTTTGAAGCCACAGTCCAAGATTATCCATCTCCATATCAACTGGGGCCATGCTCGTGGTCTTAGGCTCTTCTTCCACTGGTGTCTTTACAGTGCCTTTAGTAAGAAGTCTATCATGCAATCTGTGATACTTCGATAGGAAAAACCACTTGAAGCCCTTCCAGCTAACATTCGTTTCTCTTGTGAGCAACTTTGCTACAGCTACGAACGAGAGGAATGTCATTATCCCTCCCCAGAACATTGGATATGGGTCACCATAGTAAAGTAGCACGTTATAGAATACTATTCCCACTCGAATCCCTACTAATCCTGCAAGCCAGCCGATGTGATTTCCAAAGATGCTCGATCTAGTGTGAATATAATATGATCCAGCAATCATAGCAAATACAACGAATGAAACAATGTCAATTACTATCCAGATGAACCACCAGTCGCTGATCAGTGCAAGTCGGACTAACGGATTGTATTCGAATTCAGGACCATGTGCTTGAAATAATAGTAGTGTGAACATAGCATCAACAAGTCCAATTGGGGAAATCGCGAGTACAAGTCCCCTAACCCATCTTTCTTTCCACCAAAGTGAGAACATCTCTCTGAGTGTCATTGTGGACAATGTCGTCTTTGTATATGTCTTCGTCATCTATGTTCACCATCTAAACATGATTGGATAAAATCCTAATTCTTGATGTCTTTAAGTTATACGTTGTGCGCTAAGAATCAAGAAATGAGAGCTCTGAAAAAAGAGAGTGGGCAGAGAGAAAATCTCTCTGCGTTCTAAACTATTCAGCTTGTGTGATTACGCCGACTTGTACATGTGGAAGAAGTATGCACCATGCATTGGGTTTGCATTGTACTGGACGTTGTAGACGTTTGCACCACAAACAGTCAGTGTCTGGGATTGCCAGACCCAAATGTATGCAGCATGCTCAATGATTGCAGCCTGTACGTCCTCATAGAGGGCAATACGTTCAGCTTCATCTTGGCTTACAGCAGCATCATCGATCCATTCATCAACTTCCTCTGCATCCCACCCGTCTGAGTCAGCAAGGCGGGCCCAATAGGCATAGGTACCTGTGCTCTTCACATAGGGACCAACATAGTTGTCTGGGTCAGCATAGTCAGGTGCCCATCCGATCATCCAACATCCAACTTGGCCATCAATGGCTGCGTGGAGGTAGGTAGACCACTCTACACCCTGTACATTGATAGTGAGTTCCTCAGAAGGCTGAGTAGTTCCTGCCAAATCAAGCATAGCAGTTATGCCGTCCTTGAGTAGGAGCTGAGCCTTTCGTCGGGCTTCATTACCACTGTTGTAATAGAGGTTAATGGTGTAGGAGTTGTTCTCAAGAATGTCATCTAGACCATCATCAGCCATAGCATCATTCCAGTATGACTGTGCCTCAGTAAGGTCGTATGGATATACGAATGCATCATTGTCATGGCCGAACATTCCCTTTGGAATGGGACCTTGACCCTGCTCACCAAAGCCATTCAGGACCTGATTGATAGCTGTTTCATAGTCGAAGGCATAGCTAAGAGCCTTTCTGACATTCTTCAAAGCGAATGGGTTCTGTACAATCTCACCTTGTGTCAGCTCATCCAATGTTTCAGTCATTGTAAAGTGAATTGAAGCAATGCTGAAGCTTGGATACTTCGCCCAAACTTTGAGGTTTGGATTCAAGCTCTGAGTCGTACCATCGTTTGAAGCAAAAGCTGAGGGTGTAACATTGTTGTAGACCTGGTATGCGTGAGTTTCTGGCCAGTAAATGGCATCTGCATCTCCAGCTTCAATGTTAAGAATTCTGCTGTTCACATCTTCGTTGGTCTTAATGATAACGGTATCTAGTGCACCTGCAAATGGGAAGTCGACACGAGCTTGTGCAGTTCTCCAGTAGTTAGTGTATCTGGAGAGGACAATTCTCTCGTCAACAGTCCATTCGGTGACCATGTAAGGACCGGTACCACATGTTTCTTCATCGATCACTGTGTTGTGAGATCCAACAACGATACCACCATTTGCCTCGACCCAAGTCGGGCTCATCATGGCACCTACTTCATAGGTGAGTGCTGCTAGGAATGGTGTGTATGCGTAAGCAAGTCTAACACGGACGGTGAATTCATCAAGAACGATGACTGCACCTGTGCCATCTGCATTGTCAGCAACCCACGCTTCCCATAGCTCCTCATGGAGTGTTGTATTCTCATCATAGACAGCACCTTCGATAGCTCCACCGCCGAGGATTGGCTCTGCAATCATCCAAACGGGGCCGCTTGGGTCAAATGTTCCAAGCATTCTCTCGAAGTTATACTGAACACATGATGCATTGAAGGGTGTTCCATCATGGAATGTTACACCTTCTCGTAAGTAGAAAGTATAGTTCAAACCATCGGCAGAAACTTCTAAGTCCTCTGCCAACAATGGAACTGTCGGGTCTGTCGATAATGAGTCCCATTCATAGGTGTATAATGTTTCATACACATTGTACTGGACCCAGGATCCAAATGATTCATAGTTATTATGAGGATCCATATAGTCGGGATTACCGATCGTTTCCCAGACAAGTGTCTGGCCGGTCGGTACAGGAGGTGCCAATAAAAGATAGGCGCCTACGGAACCAACTATAATTACGACAACCACGATCGCTATGATCTGGTTTCTCTGCATTTTGTTCCTCCTTCTATCTCGTTTCCTAGCTGCGAAAGCGGTTATAGCTAACGCAGCAGCGGTTCGCTAACTGCGAATTATCTAACTTGGAGTAATCGAGGCTAATATACATTGTGCCACAATGGATTGAAGAACATCAAAAGCTACATGAAAAACCTTTCAAATTTACCCAGAATTCCCGTTTTATAACGTTCTATCTCTACGAAACGTACTATCCATATGCTCGAGGAACACTAGCAATTGCACAAACTTGTACAAACATACTACTGAATCCGAAGCCTTAATATACGCTGCAAAAGCAAAATTCGACGCCCTATATTGTTAGGTGCATAATTGGCAGCTCAATCCAGATAATCGGAGGCAATTTGATGAAACTCAGGGATTTCATCCTACGTCGTATAATACTAGCTATTCCAGTCGTTTTTGGAGTTCTGACAATCACATGGTTCTTGGCCTATATTGTAGGCGACCCTGTGACTATGTATATCAATGAAAATACACCCGCAGAAGCAATTCCAGCAATTCGTGCGGCTCATGGTTTTGATGAACCCTTACATGTGCAGTATTTCCTATATCTCTCCAATCTGTTTCAAGGTGATTGGGGTGTGAGTGGCTCTACATCAAACCGTCCGGTCCTAGAGATCATTGCTCACAAGTTCCCTGCAACCATTGAGCTAGCCATTGTTGCAATGATTTTCGCTATTATTCTAGGCATTCCACTTGGGATTATTTCAGCAACCCGAAAGGATCAGAAAATAGATCACTTCACACGAATATTCTCTCTCGCAGGCGTATCAATGCCCATATTCTGGTTTGCCTTCATGCTCAAGTACGTTCTTTACTATCAATTGGCTATCAATCATCTTCCACACCTGCCCGGCGGAGAGAGATACGATACGGACTATTACCTCAGTTTTGAGTATATCACTGGATTCCTTTTGATAGATGCGCTGGTTCAAGGAAATATGCCTGTACTTATAGATGGCATGCTTCACCTGGTTATGCCCGGATTTTGCCTTGGATATCTTACACTGGCTATCATTACAAGGATGATGCGGTCAAGTATGCTTGAGGTCCTCAAGGAAGACTACATCACTCTAGCCCGATCAAAGGGTCTTAAAGAACGGATTGTGATCTACAAACATGCGCTTCGAAATGCGTTGATACCTACTGTGACTGTCATAGGTCTTGCCTTCGGAGGGCTGATCACAGGTGCTGTTCTAACTGAAACGATCTTCAACTGGCCGGGACTGGGAATGTGGGCTGTACGGTCAATCCTATTCTCTGACCTGGCAGCGATCAATGGTTTCACCCTACTGGTCGCAATCATATTTGTCACAGCGAATCTGATTGTCGATCTGATATACGGTGTCCTCGACCCACGGATTAGATTTGGATAGGAGGTATAAAAATGGAAACAGAATTCATATCAATCGAAAATGAGGAAGACTATAATCCAAAGCAGTTCAATATAGCTGGCAGTGTCACGTTACTCACTGCAATGGTGTCTGTACTATTCGGTGGTGTGATTTTTCTAAACATCATTGTTGGTGGCATACTAGACTTCTTCTCCATAGCAGAACCGGCACCTAATTACATGCTTGGTGTTGGCTTGCAATCTCTGCTTGCACTTGTAGTCGGATATATTCTATTCCGAATTTCTATAGCTATCTACGATCACGAGATGTGGGCATTTTCCACAGGACTCTATATCAATATCCTTAGCATTGTCATATTCCTTTCTCTTGGATACCCTGGTCTATTGCTGGCCCTCGGTCCAGTACTGTCAATCATGGTGCTTTTCCTCTCTGATGTTAAAATATACTGGTTTCCAAGCTTTAAGGAGGACACTGCTCCAAGATGGAAGGAATTGAAATTTAGCTTGCGATTGATAACCAGAAGTCCTCTGGTTGTTGTTGGTATTGTCATCTTGGTTTCATTCATTGCAATTGCATTCTTAGCCCCAGTTCTTTCACCTTACGGTCCAGAACAACGAATTTGGGCTGATTCAAACCTACCTCCTGGTTCCCCAAGTACAGTTGAGGGACTTCCTGATCACCTTTGGGGTACTGATGACACTGGAGGAGATATCTTTAGCAGAATCCTTTATGGCGCCCAAATTGATCTTAGAATATCTGTTACAGTTGTACTTGTTGCCGTTACTGTAGGCGCACTTATTGGTGCGATAGCTGGATACTACGGTGGCAAGATCGACGAGCTAGTAATGCGAGTCACTGATGTATTCTTCGCATTTCCCGGACTTGTACTTGCTATGGCTATAGTTATGGCGCTTGGCGAGAGAAGCCTCGATAACATCTCTATCGCACTAATGGTGACGTGGTGGCCAGCTTATGCACGACTTGTTCGAGGTCAAGTGCTTGCTGAGCGTGAGAAGCTCTATGTTGAAGCTGCACGATCCATTGGGGCAAGTGATGGGAGAATCTTGCTAGTTCACATTCTGCCAAACACTATTCAACCTCTCATTGTCCAAGCAACTATGGACACAGGCTCTGTCCTCCTCGTAGCAGCTGGCCTTTCCTTCATCGGATTTGGTCCCCCTGCTGGAATTGCAGAATGGGGCCTGATGATCTCGATAGGTCAACTCTACTTCACAGTTGCACCATGGGCAGTTTTCTTCCCTGGTGTGGCAATCCTACTTGTTGCATTAGCTTTCAACCTTGTAGGTGATGGAGTCCGTGACATATTGGATCCTAAGTTACGAAGGAGATAGACAGATGACTGAAGCAGAGAATATTGTCCTTAGAGTACGAAACTTGGTTACAAACTTCTACACATATGAAGGTGTAGTAAAAGCCCTTGATGGCGTTGAACTATTCCTGCGACGAGGCGATACGATGGGTCTCGTTGGCGAAACAGGTTGTGGCAAATCAGTCACTGCCAGGTCAATATTGAGACTTGTCGAACCTCCCGGACGGATCGAATCTGGTGAGATTATCTACAACGAGCGAAACAAGGTAACTGGTGAGATTGAAGCGATTGATGTTCTCAAATTGAGCGAAAAGGAGCTTTTGGACGCTCGAGGTGAGAAGATTGCTATCGTGTTCCAAGACCCTGCAACATATCCTAATCCTGTTTTCCGAGTTGGTGACCAAATCGCTGAAGTCATTCTTCTACATCAAGACCTTCGTTATGATGTTCTTGAAATGAAGATTGAAGATCTTCAAGAAGCCATACGTATGGAACAGAATGCAGAACGTAAGGCGCAGCTACAGGAGAAAATAGCCTACTACGAATCCCTAATGAACGATCCTCCTGTACCTGACGACAAGGATGCAAAAGCAGCAGCGTTTCGTCGAGCTGTTAGGATGCTTGAGATGGTGCGAATGCCATCACCAGCCTCAATAGCTCAGCAGTATCCCCATGAGTTGAGTGGAGGTATGCGTCAACGTGCACTCATTGCTATGGCACTAGCATGCGATCCTGGAATTCTAATCTGTGATGAGGCCACAACTGCTCTTGATGTAACGGTTCAGGCTCAAGTACTGAAATTACTGAACCAACTCAAAGAAGAGATAGGCACCTCGATCATTATTATTACGCATGATATGGGTGTAGTTGCTGAAACTTGTAATTGGGTTAATGTAATGTATGCTGGCACTACCGCTGAATCCTGTGCAACTAGAGAGCTCTTTGCGAATCCCATGCATCCCTATACCGCAGGGCTCCTTACAGCAGTGCCAAAACTGCATGAGGATAAGGACCGTCTTCCACAAATCCTTGGGAGCGTTCCAAACCTTATCACTCCCCCGCCAGGATGCAGATTCCATCCAAGGTGTGAATATGCTACTGCTAGGTGCAAGACCGAGAAACCGTTCCTAGAGGAACTAAGACCTGGACACTGGGTTGCATGTCACAATCCGCTGTTATAGGAGGAATAATGAATGTCAAAGAACACATTAGTAAAAGTCCGCGATTTGAAGAAATACTTTCCACTCACAGGAGGAGTATTCCGAAAGGTCGTTGGAAGAGTCCATGCAGTGGATGGTATCAATCTTGACATCTACGAAGGCGAAACTGTAGGTGTCGTTGGTGAATCCGGTTGCGGAAAAACTACCTTGGGTCGAACTATTCTTCGCCTACTTGAGCCTACTGGTGGGACAATTGAGTTCGATGGTAAGGATATCACAACTCTGGGTGGACATGACCTGCGAGATGTACGAAGGCAGATGCAGATAGTATTCCAAGATCCTATGGCTTCTTTGAACCCTCGAGTGACAATCAAGAACTCGGTCGGAGAACCTCTTGTCGTGAATGGAATCGCAAGAGGTCCAAAGATGAGAGATATGGTACTTGAACTCCTTCAGAAAGTCGGACTAACTGAGGACCATCTCAATCGTTTTCCACATGAGTTTAGTGGAGGTCAAAGGCAAAGAATATGTATCGCTAGGGCATTGGCTCTCAACCCCAAGTTCATCGTGATGGATGAGCCAACATCTAGCACTGACGTTTCAGTTCAGGCTCAGAGCCTTAACCTGATGAAGGATCTACAGGATGAATTGAATCTTACCTACATGTTCATTTCTCATGACCTCAGCGTTGTCAAGCATATGAGTGACCGAGTGGCAGTCATGTACTTGGGAAAGATTGTTGAACTCACACCTCACGATATCTTTAGAAATGCATTTCATCCTTACACATTTGCGTTGGTCTCAGCGGTTCCTATACCTGATCCGAAATTCGCTGGCAAAGCACATATCCTTTCTGGAGAAGTACCTAGCCCAATTAATCCACCTACTGGCTGCCGATTCCATCCACGCTGTCCATTTGCACAGGATAGATGCATGACTGATGCTCCTGAGCTTCGCGATATGGGTGATGGACATCTTGTAGCCTGTCATTATGCTGGTACACTCGACTTTGGTACAAGCGCTCAGCAAGAATACGCCGATTCATTTGATATTCCTGCTAATGCATAGCCAATGTTCACCAGAGTCATCTACTTGAAGGGAAAGGAATGACGGAAAAGAAGGTAGGTCTATCAGGATTGATTTCGCTACTACCAATGAATTAAAGTAACAATATATGAGAATCAGGGAGCGAGGAAAATGCGAGAATCTTCAGATGATGACCTTAGTGAACAGGGTGTCAACGAACCTGATTGGGAGGATGTGATGTTCGAGAGCGAGAAGCCGGTGTATCATCTAGACGCTACTGACTATGTAGCTCTCTTCATTGCTGCCCTTCAGACCATTTTTCTCCCACTGGTCATCCTTGCAGTTGTTCTTGTAGCAATGGGATTGATATTCTCTACCTTCTTCGGATAGGAGGATGTTTCTGTTGTCTTATAGGACAAGACTTGTCTTTGAATCAATGACCATAGCTTCTCTTCTTGCATTGGTTGATATCATTATAGGATTCATCAGTTATCTCATCAACCCATCATTTGGCATGCTTTCAACGACGTCAACATTCCTTTTCATCGAGTTTGCATTGATGTTGATTGTTGGTGGATGTATGATGGCACGAGAGCCATTGGAGGATGAGAAGAAATTCGCTCCAGATGGTAATCCTGTTGTAGGCTGGAGAATGACGTTGATAGGACGAAAGATACTATTAGGTGGAGCTTTTGCCTTCCTTTTCTCCCTTCTCTTCTTTGCTCTTGATCTCATTCTCTAAGCTATAATCATCTATCTGCTTCTCTGTTTCAGCCGCCTGTAAATGATGCTCGGAATGATTACTAAGATAAAGGTTGGAACAAAGAAGAGATACAGGATAGCTGCAGGCACAAAGAATTCTGAGAGAAAAAGAGCAGGATTCCACAGGACCTGTTCAGAAAACAACGCTACCAAGAGAGCTGCTGTTTCAGGCAACATCTCACCCCAAGGTGAAATGCTTACGAAAACAAATCCAATCAGAAAAGCGATTGCTATCCATTGAACAATGCTCTTGACCGCGATTGACACGTAGACATAATCCTCTCTATTCAAGGCTGAGAAATCGTTGGAGCGGAGCTCGTTCAAAAGGTCTTCAGATGATTTTGGATTCCCTGGACCAATTATTACCAAGATTCCTATTAGAAGAATAGCAATTGCCGTGCCCGTAGTGATGATTGAGACGATGAATATGAATCCAATCATTATGCCTGCGAGACCCACTAATAGGGCAAGGAAAGCTCCAGCATACAATGTATTATCCATCAGGTACCTCTGTAGAAACCCTCCAAATTTGTTCGGTTTATTTTTTGTGACATTCTCGTAGACCCATTCGTATGATCTGCAATTAGTATACTCAACTGCACCTGTCATATCCAAGGTTCTAGTATCGAACTCCTCCTCTAGCTTGGATTGAAGATTTTTGTACAACCGAATATTTCGAGCTCTCCAAGATGTAGCTACTAGAATGATAATTCCTGTGATTAGTAATGAAATAGTTAGTTCCATCTGGACATCAACTTGGATGCTCGTTATCTGGGCATCGAAGAAACGATGCTTTAAAGGTAGTCGATTTAGACTAACTTCGAAAATAATGCATTGAGCCAAATATGAAAACCAAGAATGCTCCCTTTGTTAGCTATATTCTCTGAGGGTCTTCCAATGAAGATGTGAACCTCTCCGTGAAGTTTAGTTTCATGTCTATTGCCAACTTTCAAGAGCGTGTCCTTTCCATCCACCACAAGTTCCAGTCCATGATAATAGAAAACCTTTGGACTTTCTGAGAAGGTGTAGTCTAGATTCTTGCGAGGATGCGGATACAGTCTACATTCTGCTTCACTGTAGTCTAGTAGAAGTTTGATCCTTGCACTTTCATACTTGGTAACCATCTTTGAAGAACTTGGAAGCTCAGGGATCACTATCCTCCAAGGTGAGAAACGGTTTTCTAATGCACTCTTAGCAACAATACCACAAAAGTCCCCACCTTCGCCTGTTATCATGAGCTGTTTTTTCTCAGTACTGACTTGGACTTTGCTTTCTGCATCTCCGAATCTCATCGATCCCCATTTGTTCTGGGCCTTTTCGTTCCAGTAGAACCATGGGATTGTCGTCATTGGAAGCATGCGATCCTGACCATCTTCTTTCTTCTCCATTAGCTTCCATGTTGCATCATTAAGGACGAATAGAGACATTGAAATCGACGGAGAGCGGGGTTGAAGATTTACAATGATGTCCTGATATTTACCGGTAGCTCCTAGACGATGGATGATTTCTTGCATTTGCTCCTCTTTTAGAGTTGCTTCGTCATCGGACATTGCTATAGACGGTCCGGAAATCAGGTCCATTATCTCAATCTCATATTCTGATTCAAATTGATTCAGCATTTCTCCTGTGAAAGAGAATCGGGATGACATGTTATGCTCTATGGGGATTCCTCGATTAGGTTTTTTGGTTTGAGGATTGAATGTTGGTTGATTAGATATCTTGAAATGTCGGAAGGATTCCTCTCATCTGATTTCCTGTGAGTAAGAGCTCTGTGCATACAATAGATCTGGAGAACGTTTCTGAGTGGGTTGACCTCTACAATAGACAAATGAGTAGATCTGCTAACTTCGAACCGATAAGCGTTCGCAGACTTGATCAATTGCGTGCTCTACTTGAGAAGCACGGTACTCGTTTCCTCATAGCCTATCAGAGTAAACAGCCATCAGCAATTGGTAGCTATATAATCGATAAGACAAACAGAATTACTCGAATGCTGGATTTCTGTGTGTCCCCGCTTTTCCCAAAGGGGGGAGTGGATCTTGTAGATCGGGTACTGCTGGAGTCGCGGACTTATCAATCTCGAAGGGTCACATCGTGGATTCCTTTGAGCCTTTCAACATCTCTGGATGTCCTCGGTGAATACCTCTTTTCCCCTGAGAAGGGACTAGTGCAAATGAGAAACTCATTCGATGGTCATGCACCAGAGATTGAGATTGACCTGATAGAGCATCCTCAGTCCTCTGAGGATGAGTCTGTGTATCTCCCTTTTGTGGAACCATTCAAAATATCTGTACTGATGATTAGCATTCGAGGAAAATGGCAGAGGACTTGTACGTGTTGCAATGGAAATCGTTCCTCCTTCATAGATGTTTATCAATCCAATCAGCAACGAAGAGATGCTTGGATATTTCATCATAAATCTCACGAACCTCCAACTCCTGAATTCCTTTCATCTACACTTAGCCTACTTCATTCTAAAGGAATTAGAACTGCATATACAGAGGTTGAGATTGGCTTACGACAGAGAGCATCATATGATATCTGTGGTTTCTCTGAGATGTCTACAGATTTCCTGTTGACCTATTCATTAGAGTACTAATATTTGGCGCCACTTTCTCTCAGAATTCACATCTCCTCAAAACATGTATATACGTAAATAATACAACATTGATTGTCCTTGCCGGGAGGGTAGGACACAGAACGAGACTCGGATATGACACTCAAGTTTCGGATACTCTCATCCTCAACTCTTCGGTCCCTATTCGCTCCGTTGTTCTCTTGTTCTCATCAGATGAGGTTGCCCCATAGTGAGCGCGACTTTGCGCTCACTCCTCACTCTTTTGTATGTCTTCCCATCTATGACATCGTATCCAGTGGTCAGTTTCAATCTCTCTGTACTCTGGAATCTGCTCCATACATATATCGAGGCAATAGTCACAGCGAGGATGGAATGGGCATCCAATCGGAACATTATACGGATCCGGTGGCTCTCCTCTAATTCCTCTTAGGACAGGTTTCTTGCCGCCTGCCTTCATCCTCATCATCATGATTGTTGGGAATGATTGCATGAGGCCTTTGGTGTATGGATGTCCCGGATTGTGGAACATCTGAACTGAATTACCAATTTCAAGTATTCTACCTGCATACATTACAGCTACTCTATCTGCCAGCTCAGCTATTACACCTGCATCATGACTGATCAAGATAATTGAAACATCGAATTCATCCCTGATCATTTGTAGGACATTCAGAATCTGTCGTTGAATCGTAACATCAAGGGCACTTGTTGGCTCATCTGCAATTACAAGGTAGGGTCCTGCAACAAGAGCCATTGCGATCAGGATTCTTTGAGCTTCTCCGCCAGAGAAGGAACCCGGATCAAGTACATATCTTGTGCTTGAATCAGCAAGTCTCACCAAGTTCAAGTATTCTAAGACCTTCTTCTTCATCTCAAGAAGTCGGATGCTGTCATCATGTATCTCCATGGGCTCTCCTGTTTGCATGCCCACAGAGTATTGTGGATTCAGTGCATGCGTAAGTCCTTGAGGTATCATAGAAATCTGCGCGCCGCGAATTTTCAGCAAATCTTCAGTGTCCATCGAAAGGATATCATTGCCTCGGAAGATGACCTTTCCTCTAGCGCCTGCTCTGTTCTCATTTTCCTTCTCGAACTCTTTCATAATCCCGGGGATATTTGACGTTCCTGCAGCAAATCTAGCCATTCTATCAAATAGACCAATTATGGACAATGCCACTGAGCTCTTACCGCATCCACTTTCCCCTAATACACCCAAACATTCTCCCGCTTTGACGGTGAAGGAAACATCCTGCACGGCTCTGATTATGCCCTTCTTTGATGGATAGTACGCATGCAAGTTCTCAACCCTGAGAATGATCTCGTCATTGTCCATTGTCATCACTACGATTTCAGACAGCCAGTTGCTATTAAACAGTGTTGAAGCGAGCATCTTTTGAGAGGAGGTCGGTGGTCCCTGGGGATCACGCAAAAAGGGAGTTGGGACCACCTTTAGAGAGAATCGGGGGAGTAGAAGTTTTTTGAACTATCCAAAGCATTGTGCTATTTCCATATGAATTGAGGTTAACGCGCAAGGAGGGAAATTGAAAGAAATCGCGCTCGAAATGACAAAAAGCGCACTCAATAGTGCGTTTTTTCACAATCCTCTTGCTGTCTGAGAAAAATGGTTTCCTCAACTATTATTACTCACTATCAATACCCACAAGCTTGGTGCGTTTCTCTATGACTGCCTCGAAGGTATACTTTTCCGATCGGAACACTGATTCTTGGTATAATATGCTTGACAAGCTGGAACATGTCTTCAATTCCATGGGTCTTTGTGAAGCTATTCAAAAGGATAGTAAGGTAATGATTAAAACCCATATGGGATTATTCGGAAATACGAATCATATACGACCTGCATATGTAAGGAAGCTAGTTGATCTCGTAAAAGCCTCCGGAGGAATCCCCTTTGTTTCTGACACATGCAGTCTTGGTTATGGAACCGCTAGACCATATGGCGGAAGAACCATCGCTCCGGATTATTATTCTCGTGCAGAAATGAATGGATACACACAAGCCACCGTTGGTGCACCAATCATCATAGCAGATGGGTACTGGGGCTCAGACTTCCTAGAATATCCTGTAAATGGAACACATATCCAATCGGTTCCAGTCCCAAGTGCATTATTTGATTGTGACCTTGTTATTGTCCTTTCCCACGCGAAATTCCATCACGTTGGTATCGCCAGCACGCTGAAGAACATGGGAGTAGGTCTTGTGGCCAAGAAAGGAAAGTCAGCTGTACACTCTCCAAAAGGACTTGAGGTGTACCCTGACAAATGTTTAGGACACAAATGCTCAGAGTGCATTTCTGCATGTCCAGTTAGATGCATTAAGGTTGATACAACGGTGGTTATTGACATGGAGAAATGCATTCAATGCGGTCACTGCTCATCGATATGTTCTGGAGAGGTGAAAGCTGGTGCATTAAAGCTGACTTGGTCTGGAGAGAATATGGCTGAGAAAATAGTTGAGAATACTTATGGAATCATGCAAACGATTGGGACCGAGAAATTCTTCTTCATCAATCTGGCGATCGATATCTCAAATATGTGTGATTGCGTGTGCTATGGAGCACCGCTTCTGATGCATGATTTGGGAGTCTTTGGCTCTCGTGATCCTGTTGCGATAGATGCAGCAACTGCTTCCATAATGGGAACCGCAGCTAGAAATAGTGCCGCAGCGGCCTCTGAGAATGTTTCTGAACTATTGCACAGGTCTCAGAAATTCTTCAAACATGGAATGGCGATTGGACTGGGTTCAAGTGAATTCGAACTGGTGAAACTCACAAAGAGCAATCCATCCATCTAAGCAGCTACTTATATCGCATTGAAGCCATGGAATGCAAAAGTGATGCAACTACATCTACGACAGTATGAATTCGATTGAGGTGAAAGCATGAATGAAGAGTGGTTTCGACAGATGTTGATCGAGGCGCATAAAAATCAACGACGCCATCTAAAGAGAATATTGGACGGTCTCTCACAGGAGCAGATTATCAAGGCTGTTTCACCAACGGAAAACCTCTCCAGTATTCAGAAACTTGTCTGGCATATTGGTAGTGCAGAAACATATTGGTTCCATAAAAGTATGCATTCGATTGGTCAACGGTATGACGATGGCGAACTTACAGTAGTTCTCAAGAAACTTGACGAGAACACAGAGAGGATTGCAGAGGTCATTAATACCTGTGGTATCGAACAATTAAGGATTGTACCTCCTTCTCCTGAAGGTGGTCCTTCTGTTGCATGGGCATTGCTTAGAACATTCATGCACGGGATTTATCATACAGGCCAAATAGCGAAGATACGTAGAATGATTGGAGCTCCAGATTTACCAAAGGAAGAAGTTGACAGCTGGAGTCAAGCGGTCGATTCCGTTTCTGATTTGATACATGGTCTTCTGCATGATGCCATCCAATTCTAAAGTTCGAACTCTGGTAATTCACCATATCTATGACAGGCCACCCAATGCTCAGGTTCTACCTCTCGGTATTCAGGTTCCTGCTGCTTGCATAGATCAATGCAGTATTCGCATCTACCTTGGAAGATGCAACCGGATGGAGGCTTTGTCAAATCAGGTGGAGCTCCTGGTATACCTCTAAGAATCAATCCTTTCTCTCGAATGCGGCGCATCATCTCCATCGAGGGATTACTGATGAGAAATGCTCGTGTGAACGGGTGGCTAGGTCTCTTGAGGATTGTGACGACATCAGCAAATTCTACCATCTTTCCTCCAGTCAGTACTCCTATTCGGTCAACTGATTCAGCTAATAGTCCATGGTCGTTGCTGATTATCAGCATTGTCAGGTGTAGCTTCTCTCGAACCAGCTGGATGGCATCCATGATTCTTCGTTGCACTCCGACATCAAGTGCAGTAGTTGGCTCATCCAGAATCATAAAGACCGGGTTCATTATGAGTGCCATTGCTATGAGAATTCGCTGGTCTTCGCCCATACTGAACTCCTTTGGCTTCAAGACCTTCCTAATATCAACATCCCCTAACTCCACGAGGTCTAGGGTCTGAAGGACCCTTCTAAGAACTTCTCTTTCGTAGAGGATATCGTCATCGTCATGTACCCACAGCGCTTCAGCTGTCTGCAACTCAATATTGGTATAGGGATTTAGTGACTGTGTCGTGCTCTGTGGAACATAGGTAATCTCAGCACCTCTGATCCTTCTGAACTCCTTATCCGATAATGCAAGAAGGTTCTTACCTCTGTACCAGACTTCTCCTTCAACGCCTGGAAGATCCTTTCCCACATCCCTTGATGTCAAACCCTTTTTTCTGGCATCCTTACGCTCTTCCCAGAGCTTTCTATTTTCCTCATCTCCTGAGCCTGTACCATACTTAGCCACGTCTTCGAATATTCCAAGAATGGACATCGCTATAGATGACTTTCCTGATCCAGATTCTCCAAACAGACCAACCGCCTCACCCTCCTTGATTCCAAAATTCACTCCTCTTACAGCCTTGACTAGTCCTCTAGTCGATGTATAGTACGCATAGAGATTTTTGATTTCTACAAAGTAATCGGTTTGCTGATCTGCCATATCTAAACACCATGAGAAATCGTACAAATACTCTACTGATAACGCATCTCATGACCAGCATGGTTAAAACAGGGTGCCAAAACAGCAATTTTCTAATGAGCAGCAAATGGGTTAGCAATGAAGGCAGGAATATTCAGGCAATATATCTTGCTTTTGCCTTACAGAGTTTGGGACAGGCAATTGCATGGCAATTTGGAACCTACTTTCTTCAAGAGGAATTGCTAGTCGAGAGCTATGTTCTTCTCACCATTATCTGGTCAGTTCCTTACTTCATCACAATGGCTTCAGTCAGCTCATGGGGGTCTTTCTCTGACCGTCGAGGTCGTCGTAAGCCCTTCATGCTCATTGGATTCATGGGATATTCTTTCACATTCCTCATGTTCTCCTTCGTTCAGAGTAGTATACAATGGTTCATCGTATCTGCGATTGGAGCAGTTTTCTCATCCGCTGCAATTCCTTCTGGTCAAGCCCTTGCGACAACAGCAACTATGAAGAAAGGAGAACGACTAGGATTTCTACTAGTGGCACAATCATCAGGCTGGTTCGTAGGTGCATTCAGTAGTGGTATTCTGTATGATATCATAGGCATGTTTGAACTCTACCGAATTGCTGCCATTTCATGTATCTCCGCCACATTGATTTGCTACTTCTTTGTAAGGGATTATGAATTCGACCCAGATAAGATTGCAGTGCGTCCATCAGTAAGAGTTCTACTTAGAAGACCTGGAATGAAGAGGCTATCCCTCGCCGCTGCACTTAGCGCACTTGGTATCAATTCGATTGTTTCTATGATGGCCATAATGATCGTCAATGAGCTGGGTGGACTCGCAGTTTATGTAGGTCTCGCGAATGCTGGTGCTACATTCTTGGCAGTTCTCTTTACTGGCTTTATTGGACGAGTTATTGATAAACGTGGGCCTGGACGTGTTCTTGTACTAGCTTACCTCTCTTACATCATCTTTGCCATTGGATTTGGATTGGCTCGAGACCCTGTTACCGCAGCATTGCTTTATGCATTGCCTATCTACCCATTATCGAACACGGCAGCATATGCGTTTGCAGCGCTCTTATCTCGTGATGAGGAGCGAGGTGGCGCAATGGGATTAGTAAATGGTGCTCAAAATGCAGGAACTGCGGTGGGTCCTGTCATTGGCGGCATCTTTGCAGAATACATCTTCTTTGCTGTTCAACCGATATCGTGGATTAATATGACCTTCAACATCATAGCATGTTCTCTAGCTGTATCATTGATTCCATTGGCTCGTGCTCTTCAGAATAGGAGATTGGATGATGAGTCAAAGCCATCAGCATCGAACTATGACTAGATGACTATGGTGCGAAGCACAGCTTCACATGAGGGACAAAGTGCAGTGCTCTCATTGAGCCACTTCAGCTTACATAGAATCACTCTGTTTCCACAATTCTGGCAATACTCTGGGAGGATATATGCGGAATGCATCTTTTCTATGATGTCCTGCTCATCCTGTTCTATTCTGTATGATCGCATCATTGCTTCGTTCAGAACACTGCGTCTTTCATTCGCCTGACTATTTGCTGCAGAGATACAAAAGATTCCAAAGAGGACGAAAAGTGATAAACCCAATGTAAAGGGAGCCAACATCAAACAGATGCAAATTGCAGCCCCTAGTGTTTTGTCATTTACCCTCTCCTTATCTTCATCTGACAACTCCCTGCACCAAGTGTATATTCTCTTCAAACCTTATGAACACTTGCTATTCTCAAATCTCGTACTAATTAGCTTGGATAATCGATTCGCAGCTGGGACATATCCCAGTGGTCGCATCTATCCATCTGATCGAGTTCATCTCAATTCTCTTTCCACAAGTTGGACAAAAGGTAGGAATTGAATATGCATCAGAGCTCTCATCAATGGGCTGTATTTCTTCGATTATTATCGCGTCTGGCTGACTTATTTCATTTTGACTTGCAGCTGTTACATCTCTTCCACATAAAACGCAGATAAATGCGAATCCTAATACGATTGCCAATGGGGGGAAGATAAAGATGAAGAAGATTATGCATAGAGCGATTATTGTGAACAGTCTTTCATTCTCTTGATTTGGCGAGATTACTTTCTCATCCACTTTTCTCACTCTTCTAATTGGATTTCTTTCCCACTTACAAAGACCTTCTCTACCTTGCTATAGAAATCAAATGGATGTCCGGTCCAAATGACAATATCTGCATCCTTTCCTGGTTCTAAGGAACCAACTCTATCGACAATTCCGAGGATCTCTGCAGGATTAATAGTCACGCATTTCAATGCGTCATCTCTGCTCATTCCTTCCTTTATGACATTCATTGGTAGCAATGGAAAGTAATTCATTGGAGTTAGCGAATCCGTTTGAAGTGCTACTTTTACCCCTGCATTATTCAATGCTATCGCAGTCTTGAAACCACGCTCCCTTGTTTCTGGTTTACTCACCCAATATATCGTTGGACCTACTACTGCAGGTACATTCGCCTTTGCGATGAATTCTGCTATCTTATGCCCTTCAGTACAATGAATTAATACTAGGCGAAGATTGAATTCCTGAGCTATCCGAATTGCAGTAGCAATATCGTCAGCTCGATGAGCATGAGCATGAAGTGGAATCTCCCTCTTCAATACTTTAGCGATCATCTCCATCCCTAAATCACGCTTTGGCGGATTTGGCTCTGCCTCTCCTTTCTCTTTCGCTTGTCTGGTCTTTATTCCAAAGGCTTTCCATTCCTCAAGGTAGTTATGTCCATCAGTGAAGGTCTTTCGTAGCAGTGAGGCAACTCCCATTCGCGTGGATGGAGTACGTTTCTCATTTCCATGGACTCTTTTAGGATTCTCTCCAAATGCTATCTTGAGACCTGAAGGTGATAGAACTATCATATCATCAACTACCCCCGAACCAATTGGCTTCACAACAAATGCTTGTCCTCCAATCACGTTCCCTGAACCTGGTCCTGTATTGATACAGGTCACACCACCCATTACAACTTCCTTCAAAGATGGCTCGTTGGGATTGAAGGAATCAATACCTCGTAGTTCAGGAGTGATGGGCGTTGTCATCTCATTCCCATCAGCGCCAGCCCATCCTATTGAGCCATCGAAGAGACCTTGATGTGTATGTGCATCAATAAAACCAGGAAGTACATATTTTCCTGCAGCATCTATGATCTCTGTATTCTGAGGGATTTTTGCATCTTTGCCAATTGCATGTATCTTTGTTTCATCGAAGATAACTGTGCCATTCTCGATAGTCCCATTTACTGGACAAAGAATGGTTGCATTCTTGATAGCCTTCACTTTCTTCTCCTCTTGCAGGAGTCAAGTCAAAAAACGAGAAAAACCTTCTGTATCACATTCGCATAATTCTTCACGCCCTTCTTGATTGGAAAGGTTCAAGTCATCGCATGATTTGCTTACATGGTTGAGGGAAATGAGGAACCGAAGAGCTGGTCCTGGGTGTGCGGTATGGGAAACCACACTTAGATGTAATCTACAATGTATTCACTGTGGATCTGCGGCAGGTACAGCACGACCTGATGAATTGTCAACCGAAGAATCTCTTGACCTATGCAAGCAGTTGAAAGGAATTGATTGCGGCGGCATTGCAATGATGGGCGGAGAGCCTCTGGTTCGTTCTGATTGGCTAACAATTGCAAAAGAAATCAAAAGACTTGGGATGTCCCTCTCTCTCATCACAAATGGCTACAGAATTCCTGAAAGTACATTTGAAAGTATAGAAGAAATCAAACCTGAGCTAGTGACTGTTAGCTTGGATGGTGCCTCTCCAAAAACACATGATTTGATTAGAGGTGTCAACGGATCCTTCAGTCATGCAGTTTCCTCACTGGAACGATTCACGGAAATGGGTTTACCAACTGGAGCGATAACTACAGTTCACAAGTTGAACTTATCTGATCTCAAAGGTATTCGTCAGATTCTCATGGGAAAAGGCATAGCTTGGCAAGTTCAGATAGCTACTCCTTTCGGTCGTCTTTCTCGCGACAAGGTACTCTCCAAGGAGGAGTATTATTCTGTTGCAATGTTTGTTGCATCATCTCAAAATGAGTTTACACATGAGCAGTTAATGGTCGCAGGTGCTCATGATATGGGATATTTCTCAGAATTTCTGCCCTCCGTACAACTGGCACCATGGTCTGGCTGTCAAGCAGGAATATCCACCTTGGGGATTCAAAGTGATGGAGGCATCCGAGGTTGCCTATCGCTACCTGAATCATTCAATGAAGGGAATATTAGAGATCGCCACTTGAAGGACATTTGGTATGATGATTTGTTTTGTTCCTATTCCCGTCAGGTGGGAGAAGAAGATATCAGGGGCAATTGTCGAAAATGCAATCATCGAACCATATGCAAAGGAGGGTGCTCTGCAGTATCATTGTCTCTCTATGGGGAATTGCATCAAGATCCTTATTGCTTGAGACTAATCGAACGGGAGCTTCTGTGAATATCCCATTCCATAATGCAAAGATTATTCTCCAAATAATGCATATGTTCTATTATGTCGTGGTTTGGAGATTACTCCTTCAGGGGACTAGAGTTTGCTCGAAATCGATTTGGCGAGCGTGCGTACAGATTCATTCTTCGGATGGCTAGGGCAAAAACACGTTCAAAATCGGAAAGGACCAAGCTTGTAGAGATTGGAAAATTAGTCGGTCTCAATGCCGCAGAAACTACAGCCGCGGCAGCTGCGTCCAAAGCGGGATTCACATTTCCGCTATGGCTAAAGATAGTCTTAACATGTATTGCCATAGTTGGAACATTGTATATTGCTAGACAGGTAATGTATATCCCTGGCACACTCTATGCGAGTATTAAGCCAAATGACTTTCTAATCAATTCCTAGGAATCAATCCTTATTTGGATTAATTCCTATAATGCTTGGTGATACGAATGAAACCGTTTGATGTGGTAGGCACTGCGCAGAATAGAATTAGGGCGATGAGGAGCAAGCGACTTGGTAGTTACCTTGAGCCAGCTTTAAGATCAGCAAAGGGCCGCAATATTGAGAATGAGCGGCTTTTACAGATAGGATCGCTCGTTGGTTTGAGTGAGGGTGAGATTAACAGTGCAACTGAACATTATCGTGGTGCATTCAGTCGATTCTGCTCGCGTATGCTTCTCGTTCTCGTTCTCGGTTTCTTTACACTCATCTTGCTAAGCTTTCTAGCGGCTGATTCGGGTTGGGTGTTATGGGATCTATTGCCGGAAGAACCGATAACCACTTACACTCCTGGTACTAGATATGGAAGTATACATCCCTCTGATTTCAGGTCAGGAAAATGAAAATCAACATTGGCTGTGGATCCGTTTACAAGAAGGGGTTCATAAATGTAGATGCATTTGATAGCTCAGTTGCAGATAAAATCATGAATGCGTA
>JBHLQH010000012.1:0-92427 GCA_048884965.1 Candidatus Thorarchaeota archaeon
TTCGAGATTGTAAGATTTACGCCAATCTGGCTTATGGTATATCTGATAGTGGCTCAGGTGTCTACTATGATAATATAGTCGCTTGGAACTATCAATATAATGCATATTGCGATATCTGGGCAATTCCCAGTGCGTTTGACGACGGCATTAGCCGAGGTAATCTCTGGAGTGATTACGATGGCTCAGGTAACTACTATATCGAAGAGTCTTGTGTTGATCACTATCCTCAGCTCATAACCGATGACATCGCTCCAACCATCAATCAACCAGTTGATGCATCATATATCATTGGACGAAACACTACAACCCTTACTTGGTTACCTGATGACGAGTGGCAGGGATGGTATGATATCTATGTGGACGGGTCATGGAATTGTAACGGATCGTGGTTCACCTCATCGATCGAGTATACTCCTGATTTCTCTGTTTCTGGTATCTACAATGTAACAGTTGTCGCGAGAGACGCCGCTGGCAACTCGGTCTCGGACACGGTCTTCGTAACTGCAATACTTGATGATACTACACCTCCTACGATAGATCATCCTGCAGATATCCAATATGAAGAAGGGACTGGAGGACACTCTGTCACTTGGGTAGCTAATGATGTGAATCCATCCAACTGGACACTATTGCATAACGGAACACCTGCCCTAACAGATGAATGGAATGGAGGTTCGATAACCGTCAGTGTTGATGGTCTCCCAGCAGGAGTACACAACATGACCATCATTGTTTCAGATGTCAATGGTAATACTGTGTCAGATACTGTCATGGTTTTTGTCACTGATTCTGGAATCTCTACACCAACTACGACAACGACTACTATCACAACAACACCGACAACACCACCAATATGGATTCCAGATACAATGACACTGACCATCATGATTTCATTTGGACTTCTTATCGTCGTCCTAGCAGTGGTACTGAATCGCAGAAGAGGAAGATCCGCTACATTCACACCTTGAACTTTGATCGAATCCACCGGATATCTTCAATAGCCCAGATTATGGAAGTGCTCATTTCTTCGTCTTCTTCTTGGCTTTCTCTCGGGCTTCCCTAGCCTCGTCGCTTTGCCCTTCACTGTCAAGGATATCTCCTAGTGCTTCCCAACCCTCAGAGATATCTGGATTCGATTTCATGATTTGCCGAATTGACTGTGCAGCATCCATCTTCTCTCTTTCAGTCTCAATAGCTTGAGTATAGATGTGCTGGGCATCCTCCTTTCGTCCCATCTTCTCCAGAGTCACTCCGTACCAAATCCAAGACTGTGCCAAATAGGGGAACTTAGTTCGCATCTCATTGTAGAGAGCTTCAGCTTTTTCTGGCTGGTCCGTTTCCAAATATAGATCACTCAATGCACGATATGCCTCACTGAAATCAGGTTTCAGTTCGACAGCCCTTTTCAGCGAAACTTCAGAAGACTCGTATTCCTTTTGATCCATCAACGATAGCCCGTAGAGATATCGAGCATTCGCAGCCTCTGATTCCAAGACGCATAACCGTTCAGCAAATCCATAATCGTATAGGAGGTACTCAGTTTCATCCCTGAAGGTTAGGAAGAAATCGCTTCGTAGATGAAAGGGATTCTGCATCTTGGAGATGATCACAAATCTGGCCTGCTTCTCACGCAGATTCCATAGCCAACGTAATTTCTCAGAGCTTAGATGATGCTGTTTAAAGACTCTTGACTTTTCTGGATCTTCTCCTTCTTGAGGTATATAGTCATCCCAAGATTTGACCAATCTGAATGGAAGGCGAGCAATAGTCCATCCAGACAGAACGGATAGGAAGCTGAGAATGACCAACCACCAAACTGAAACTGGATACAAAGCCCCAAAGGCATCCGAGAATGCAAACAGTATCCCTACAAGAATCAAAGCAGGAAAGAGAAAGACACTGACCAAGAACAAACTTCGAATCTTTGAACCAAGAAAGAATGAGTGCCATGAGTTGTCCATTAGAAGTCGTATCTTCTTTCCGTGTCGCAGATACTGAGAAATATAACGCCCCCACCGGCCCTTCAGCTCCTTCACGGTTTTCATTACACCAAAATAATGATAGTAGTCCCAGCATGCCTTATCGAACTGCCATTTAGTCGATCCTTCAGCTCTTCGTATCCAAACGAATACAGGTGCATAATCCATGTCATGAGCGGATTTCATGATTCTGCGCCACTCAAGAATAGCTACAAGGAAACAGATAGCTGCAATCAACACTAGCAGGATATATACAAAATTGAAGAAGGGGACTAGCCACATCAAGATTCCATAGGGTATGAGTAGTGTAGTACTTCGAACATAGAACTTCTGACCCTTCGGCATGTTCAAGATATCACCCAGATGAGGCGCTATCCCTCCCAGCAACATAGGAATCCATACAGCTCCTGTGATAAGCCAAGGAATCGATTCCACGTGAGGAGGAAGAAGCAATGAGAAATTACCATCTGAAATTGCCTGCAACATCAATGAACTCTCAGACTGAAAGATAGTGGATGCCAGGTACGCCCAAAGACCCATGATGAGGGGTATGATGACCATCCAGAGGATGTTGATAGCTCCAAACTGCCGCGTATAGACATAGATGTATTGTAGGCAACGTTCTGTGTCATCTGTATTCCTTACAGCACGATAGAGAACTCCACCGAAATATCTTCGCTCGAAGCGTTGCTGGAATCCTATCACATTCACATCAGGAGCGAAATCACGTAATTCTTGAATTGAATCAGACGTGGCATCGACAACGGTCCCCACGGGAAGGTCGATGCCTATTGTCGTTCCAAGTGATTTCAGTGACCTTATCTTCTCATAGATCTTCTTGGACCAAATGCCTCTCTCTCGCACACCTACACCTCCATCTCAAAGAATAAGCAATCACATCCAGGAATATGCCAAGAATCAAGAAATATCTTTGATATTAATCTATGCCCAAACTACACCTCTCATCAATCGTTTCATTGGATGAGTAATGATTTCAAAAGAGAATACGAATCTCTCCGAGTTTTATTATCTTGAGACTAACTGATACCATTTCCTGACTGAGCGTTGGGGTGAAATCGTGTCAGGATTACTATCTCGTTACTCCTCAGAGAATATGCAATTCTATTGGTTCAAAGAATCTACAGATGTCAGCTATGGTGTTTAGATTCGAGGAGTATGATCCTGATAAGGCACTACTTGATTTGATGAACGAGATTCTATTTGTTAGAGTGGATGCCGCGCAGTATAGAATTGAATCTCAAATCCCTCTAACATCATACGAATTTCATATTCAGGAAAACTATCGAGAGTTCTTCAAGGAATTCGCCATCTATGCGAACTCTAGGTGGAAGGACATACAAGCAATGAATGGGACTTTATCAGATTCCCTTTTAGAGAATCAGCTCACACCCTCATGGGACTTTTCAGAATTCTCAAGACAGGAAGTGCGTATACCTCTGCTGAAGGAGAGCCATATACAGAAGAAGAGGCCGCCATAATAGAGGAGAAGCACAGAAAAGCACTCCAAAGAGATGCTGATTCATTGCTTATCTTTTGCTATGTTCTGGATGATACACGGGGAGAGGATGTAAGTTCAGGATTTGGGATTCCTAAAGAGATGCTTGAGATACGAGATAGAATCTCACCATGGTTCGAGGCTGTCGCATGGGATGACCTCATGTTCATCATCAACCCAAAACATAACATGCTATATATCATTGCATACACTGATTCTGATTAGGATTTATAAAAATGAAAGTGGTCGATGGATTTCAATCTCACATCGACCATGTTCTCGGATCTTTCTTCTTAGCTTTTTCGTACCTTCCTCCAGAAGACAAAAATCAGCACAATCGCGATGCCGCCAATCCCACCGATTACAAGCATCATAACCAAGGGATCTATTCCCTGAGTCGAACCCGGATAGCTGAGCGGGTCGAGGGGATCTGAACCAGCGATGACCTCAATACCGTCAAGGTAGGTATCAGCGTCGCTATCATCATCTAGAGGATCTGTTCCAAGCTTGATCTCGAAAGCATCGTTGAGATTGTCATTATCGGTATCGATGCAGAGGGGATCCGTGCCATAGTACAGCTCATCCAGATCGTCGAGACCATCATAGTCTGTGTCCCCAACTGAGATACCTAGCTCATCAACAAGTCCTCTGAGCTCATCAAAGTCCTCGATATGAGTCGCATTGATGGAATTCAACAGAATGATATTTCCAGATATGAGAGCCGCTAGTACGTCCATTTCCGCAGAATTGGCATTGACGGATGCTATCACACTTAGTAGTAGCGTTGCATTACCTTCAACGTAGGTGAACAGGGTCTCTATAGCAGTATGATTGCCATCCAGCCATGCTAGTATCTGAGTGAGGTCTGTAGGTTCGAGTGCATTCACCTGATCGATGACATTTAGGAGCAGGGTCTCATTACCAGCAGACCAGCTCAAGAGATTCTCGATGAGCGAACTGTTCTCATTCAACGCATTCACTGTGTTCAGGAGGAGGGTCGCGTTTCCATCGAGTTGCGTGAAGAGAGTTTCTATAGCTGAATGATTGCCATCAAGCCATGCAATGACCTGTATCAAGAGCGTCGCATTATCATCCAGTTGCTGCATCACAGCTACGAGAAGACTATAGTTACTATTCGACCAATCGATGAGGTTCTGAATGAGGCTAGCGTTTCCATCAAGGTCTGCGTAGATCGCATCGTACCATGCCTGCGGAATCGCAGGGTAGTCCAGCGCATCATTAGGATCTGAACCATAGGCAACCTCGTATGCATCCAAGAAGTTGTCATTGTCACTGTCGATAGCAAGACTATCTGTGCCTAAAATACTCTCGGAGAAATCGGGTAATGAATCACCATCAGAATCTATATCATAGACAGCCAAGAATCCATCATCAGCTCCAGCCGCTGTAACACTGTACGCGAGCTGGCAGGGGAAATCAGCCGATTGAGTATATCCAGCAATATACAGCCGTCCAGAGATGTAGTCAATACTCCAGACCTTGTCGATTCCTGTGCCTCCGATACATGTACTGAAGAGGAGTGATTGACCGTCAGGAGCAAACTTGGTCACAAACACATCGATTGACGATGGATCGCATGGCATAGTGTGTCCAGCTGTAATTGGAAAATCAGTTGAATCGGTATATCCAGAAATGCACACAGTGCTATCCTCGACAGATATAGCCCAAGGACTAACCTGACCTGATCCAGTGAGATATGTGCAGTATACAACTCGAGAAACATTTGTATTGACCTTGGCCAGAAATCCGGAATTCATTCCACTGCCCATATACGCAGGATACAGAGCATTGACCACCGGGAAGTCTGTGGACGATGTTCCACCCGTCAGGAAGGCGATTCCTCTCTCAACACACATGCCCTGCACATTTTCCAAGTTCGAGCCTCCGATGTAGCTGCTAAGGACGATACTCTTACCATCTGGCGCGAACTTCGTTAGGAACCCTTCCGAGCCGCCAGCAAAAGTACCATCGAACTCCTGAACCAACGGAAAATCAGAAGACCCAGTCATGCCGCTAATATACACTACTCCATTCTCAACTGCAATCTGGATGCCCTGATCCTGTCCATTTCCACCCAAATAGGTACTATAGACAAGTGATTGACCGTCAGGAGTGAACTTCGAGAGGAACGCATCTGTGGATGCGCCTCTGGTACTGTCATACGCATTCATAGTAGGGAAGTTGGTGCTGTAGGTTTCTCCAGTCACGTATATGTATCCATTTTCAACGCGCAGGTCATAGATTCGATCGATATACGAGCTTCCTCCTAGGAGCGTACTGAACTCAGGTGAAGAGCCGTCAGAAGCCAGCTTCATTAGGAAGGCATCCTGGGTTCCGTTGAACGTAGCATCATATGCAAGATAGGTCGGGAAATTTGGAGAGTTCGTATAGCCACCGATGAACACACACCCCTCATGTACAGACAACGTTTCGAGCGTGTCATCATTTATACCTCCAATGTAGGTGCTGTAGACTATCGATTGCCCGTCTGGAGTTAGCTTGATGATGAACGCATCACATGTCAAGCTGTAGGTGGAGTTCCATGCATTCACCATTGGAAAGTTCGCAGAGGTCGTGTAGCCTGCGAGGTAGATGTAGTCATCAACAACTTGGACAACTTGGACTTGCTCGGATCCGGATCCACCTATATACGAGCTGTAGGCGATATCATAGTCGGAGGGGGATGTCGCACCGGGGTATGAATGAGCATCAAGGGGGTCACTATGATGTGCGATCTCGTATCCATCGTTGTAGTTGTCATTATCAGTATCGATGCAGAAGGGATTGGTTCCATAACTGATTTCGTCCTCATTAGATAAACCATCCATGTCGCTATCATCTATAAAAACTGCAACCAGGCAATCCGGATTAGAGAAGCCACCAAAGGTAATGTCATAGGAATTGACCAGAGGCAGGTCAGATGAGGTAGTTTGACCTGTTACATACACGCGACTGTTCTCTACTGCAACTGCTTCTGTCCAATCAGCACCTGCGCCGCCAAGGTACGTACTGTAGACCAAATCCTGACCGTCCACCGCGAATTTGGCCACAAAGCAGTCACCTGCGCCATTATAGGATGAGTCATACGCATTTTTCATAGGGAAGGATGATGTTGTGGAACCTGTTATGTACGCATAGCCGTTTTCTACCGCGAGCCCATGTGGATACTCATTACTCGAACCTCCATAATAAGTACTGTAAACAAGCGTTTGACCATCTGAAGAGAGTTTGGTCAAGAAGGCATCTGCCCCTCCACCGATGTTTTGCTGATACGCATAGGCAACTGGAAATCCGCTCGAGCCTGTCCATCCAGTGATATAGGCAATCCCATTCTCAGCCGCGATTTCATAGGCAGTATCACTACTGGTGCCTCCGAGAAAGGTGCTGTACTCCAGAGATTGACCATCTGCTGCGAACTTGGTCACGAAGCAATCGGATGTTCCTCCACTAAAGACGTCATATAATGCGCTTTCTCTAGGGAAATTGGAGGACTCTGTGCCTCCAGTAACGAATATAACTCCTTCTTCCAAGTCAACTCCATACCCAATATCTGTGCCTATTCCACCAAGGTAGGTGCAATAGATCACGGACGAACCGTTTGGTGCGAAGAGGCTTACGAAGCAGTCGTAGCTAGAACCACCAGCAAAAGTTGCGTTGTAGGCATTATATGTTGGAAGGTCAGGGGAATTAGTATAGCCCGTTATAGCTACATACCCATTTTCCACAGCAATACCATTTGCCAATTCCGAATTTGACCCACCTAAGAATGTGCTATAGACAAGGGTTTGTCCATCTGTTGCAAGCTTTGTGACAAAAGCTTCATTGCTGCCAGCAAATGATGAATCATATGCATTGACAAGAGGGAAGGTAGCGGTCATTGTATATCCAGTGACATATACATAGCCATCCTCGACTGCGATGCCAAGAGCCTGCTCATCATACGTGCTCCCAAGATAGGTGCTATAGATAAGGGATTGACCATCAGGTGAGATCTTTGTCACAAAGCAATCATATCCACCACCCCAAGTGGAATCATTTGCATTCTGCATTGGAAATGTAGAAGATTCAGTATAGCCAGTTACGTAGATGAATCCATTCTCCACAGCGATATCCGTTCCTACATCGTCGCCGATCCCACCCAAATACGTGCTATATACGAGAAGTGGATCTATGAATAGTTCCTTTGAATTGTCATAGCCTCCAACATCAAACCCAATTGTGTGAGTGTCCACGAGGTAAAATGAGCTTGGCACTTCAGACCTCTCAACTTCTTGGAATGTGGAAAGTCCTGTATCACTAACGGAGAACTCAGCCAACGACACAGAGAGTGAGTCTGTTTGAACATCAAGGTTGTCTGCATCTGGATAGCTCATTCGAATGATGCTTGCATCTGCATAAGGCTTGACCACGAACTCGTACTTCAAGTTTCCATCCTGAATCCTGTAGACTAAATCTATTCCGGGATATATCTCGGAGTAGCGTAGAATCGAGCAGTCCACAATATTTCTCTTCCAACTCGTTTCGTTATTGCCTAGCAGGTAGTTGGTCACAGAGCCAGCGGGTTCCTCACCCTCAGGTATGACCATTTGACTGCCAGGAAACTCCAAGTTGACTACTGCACCTTCAGAGAAGTACAGTACCGATGATGCCCCAAAGTAGGCAACTGCATCAGTCCCTCGTCTACAGACAAAGTAAAATCCATTGTCAGAGGAAGGTGTTTCAGTAAAGAACATCATTGCAAGATCAATGGCGTCGCTACTGCTGGCATCTATAACTACATCATCCTGAATTACTGTCCCTCCCTCTAAATCTGAAGCCTCATTATTGAAGGTGAAGCTCAGTCCAATAGAAAGAGAAGGTGCAAGAATTAGAATATAGACTAATAAAACCACATACGCGTGCTTCACTAGCGTTTCCACCCAAATATGAGAATTATGAGCCGATGAATCTCTGCTTATTATATTACTATGGAAATCAAGTTCATATTGAATCAAAACATAAGCTATCTTTTAGAATAGTTGAATTGCTAACCTATTAGCTACATGGAAATTACCGTTGAATTACTACAAATGGCGATGAGTTTCATAGACCAGCTAGCCATTCTTGATGATGAGAAGAGACGTCACTGAGGAGTCTTCCTCAAGCCGCTCAGTTAAGCAATCAATTCGCTGGACATTCATATCCGGCTCTTCTAGTGAGGAAACTCTCCATGAATCTTTAGGCCAATAATCAATGTATGCCTGAAACGCTTTGTACAGAGGTGTTTGAAATGGAACTTGACCAAATATCAGGAGGAGAACGAAGAGTCTTGCATCCACTTATTGCACCCATTTCAAGGGATGACATAGCCTCAATATCATTCCTTTGACTGACGCCTTCCATACTCTCGAGGATGTTACTACCTCTTGAAATGTGCTTCGAATTTGACAATCTCCTTGGCAGCTACCTTGAAAAACTCGGTTTGTTATGAATTATTATTTTGATGTAATTTTCCTTTGAATAGAAAAAATTGACAACAAATAATGGTTTTTCTAAACTTTTGGCCATTAAAATATTCCTTTGCTTAATGAATACAATAGAATTGACCACTTTCTATACCGAAGTCCAATATTCTTTTACAAATCAGACGTAATTTCATCAAAAAAGGACTATTTGTAAACCAAGATTTTACGAATCCTTATATTATACCTAAGAAATACATTCTATCTAATTATTCGTCGTTATGGTTGAGGGAACTATATGGGGTTATCCATTGCAGTTCTGAATCCATAACGATACCAGATGTAGTGAGGCAAAGAAGAGCATGACTCCAGTGCAGACTAGTTATCCTGGTGTATACATTCAGGAAGTTCCAACGGTTGCGAGGACAATTGCAGGTGTTTCAACCTCAATTACTGTATTCATCGGACTGGCATCCGCTGAAACGAGTAATCCTCTGAAACCAAAAAGAATTGTATCATATCAGGAATACGAACGGGAATTTGGTCCGCCACATCCAAACTCGGATTTGGCATCTTCTGTAAGAATGTTCTTTCAGAATGGCGGATCTGTATGTTACATCATCAATATTATTGATGACGCAGTGTTTGCATCAAACACTGTCAAGAGTGCTGGCGGTTCTGAAATATTGGAATTCAAAACTGTAGCACGAGGAAGAATTGGAAATCTATTTTCAGTTAAACTCTCAAAGAAGAATGGTACCTATGATGTTGATGTGTTTCTTGACAACCTTAAAGTAGAAACAATAAAAGATTGTGAACTACTAGGATCGGATAATGCAGCATCTTTCACAAAGAAATGTGAAAAGTCAGAGTACATTCGTTGCGAAACTAAGGACGCTACAAAGGTCATTGATACTTTTGCTAGTAATCTAGTAAATTCGGAAAAGCTGTATGCGAAATTGGTCGACGGAAGAGATAACTCTCTACCAACAGTGGATGTTTGCGCGCAGAAGTACAAAGATGCAATCGATAATCTAAGCGATATTGACATTTTCAACTTAATGATTATCACAAGATTGGATGAAGTAGCACCTGAAGATGCAACGGCCCCCGTGATTTCATTCAGACAACCACTGAATAACGCCATAGTTGACGAGGACCAAACGGGTGATGGAGTATCTGACCTCCCGATCGATATTGATGTTGTATGGACCTGTGATGATCCAAACGCGAAGTTTGAATTGTATCTAAATGATGCAAATAGGGTGGATCTTATCGCTGGTAGTGTCACGCATACATATCAAGTTGCAGCTGTTGGGGGGTACACAATAAAACTCATTGCAATAGACACCAAAGGTAACACAAGTACCGCATCAGTTACATTTACCGTTAGCGATCAGCCCGACTTTGTTGGAGCTGGCTGGGATTCTCTTCCACCTGCGATAGTCCCATCAGTTGGAATGACTGATCAAGCATATAGAGATATTCTGGAAAAGGCTAGCCCCTATTGCAAGCAACGAAGAGCATTCTTACTCATAGATCCATTATCCACATGGACTACAAAAGACATTACGACAGCTCAATTACTTGAGATACGGGATAAGGTTGAAGATGAGTACTGTGCTTTGTATTTTCCCCACATAGTAATTAGAGAGTATAATCCAGTAGAGAAAAAGAGCTCTGATAAGAAGATTGGTCCAGCGGCAGCAGTTGCGGGGATCATCTCAGATGTTGATGCAAGTAGAGGTGTTTGGAAGGCGCCAGCTGGGATAAACACAGATATCACAGGAGTAGAAAGCGTTTCTGTCACCCTTATCGATGAACACAACGGAGTACTAAACTTGCAGGCTGTGAACTGTCTCCGTACATTTCCTGCGGGTACCGTTGTTTGGGGTGCTCGTACGGTTGCAGGTTTTCAAGAAGGTGAGTGGAAATACATACCAATTCGCAGACTTGCACTTTACATTGAAGAATCCCTTTATCGAGGAACACAATGGGTTGTATTTGAGCCAAATGATGAGCCAACTTGGGCGGCAGTAAGGGCTACGGTCACAGATTTTATGATGGACCTCTTCAGAAAGGGAGCCTTTCAAGGATCAAGCCCCAAAGAAGCTTTCTTTGTAAAATGCGACAAAGATACCACGACTGAACGTGACCGTAATTTGGGAGTTCTGAATATCATAATTGGATTTGCACCACTCAAACCTGCAGAGTTTGTAGTTATCCAGATACAGCAAATTTCTCAATTTTCATAATGAGGTGATAAGAGATGTCAACACAACCAGTTTTTCCAGCAAACCCACACAGAATCGATCCATACAAGAACTATCTCTTCCGTGTAAAGATGGAGGTTGATGGCGAGTGGAAGACAGTCCTTGGAGTGACAAAAGTGAGTGGTCTAAAAAGAGCAACGGAAGTCATATCCCATAGATCTGGCGGAGAGAATGACAAGGACCATAAAACTCCAGGTCGAACAAAGTATGAACCGATAACCTTGGAGCGCGGGATAACACATGATCCAGATTTTCAAGATTGGGCCATGAGGATTCATCCACTTGAAGATTCTAGTAGAGATCTTGTTAATTATCGACGAACCTTGCAACTTGAGATACTCAACGAGAGAATGAAACCAGTAATTCGGTACAGACTATACAAATGCTGGGTAAGCGAATTCAATCTGCCTGAACTTGACTCCAGCGCGAATGCTCTAGCAATTGAAAGTATCAAGATCGAGCTCGAAGGATGGGATAGAGATGCTGATCTTGTAGAGGAGTTTGAGGGAGGTTAGCAAATAGACTGATGAAAGAAACAACCTGACTGAGGCTTGGAGTATTTGCATGGGAGAGATTTTGAGTACGGATTCCCAAGAATACCTGCTAGTCTACGGAATCAATACGAAATCAATGGAATCCAATTCAGAAGATATGGAACCTGCATAGAGGACTTGAGCATAGACTTTGATATTTTTCCAAGACCTGCTCTGATAACTGAAATCCTTTATCGGTGCATGAATGACAACAGCGGTTCAACTTTGAATGAAGAATTCATCTGGAAACTTCCAATTACTACGAGAATTGAAGGCTTATTACACCTAGCATTTCTGAATAGAAATAGCTCTCTCGAGTGTTCTTTTCAATGCTCTAATGATGAATGTAATGAGAAACTTGGACTTAATTTGAACTATGAACAGATCCAAAACTACCTGAATCAAATAGCAAATGATGAAACCGTCAATATAGAAACTGATGATCGGAGTATAGAATTACGAAAACCCAATGGAATGGATCAATGCAAGTGGCTGCAATCAGAATTCAAGGACATTGATTCTGCCAAGCTCGAGATAATCAGAACTTTGGCTAAGGAGAATATCGATGACTTACCAAAATCTATGCTGGCTACAATTTCAAAGCAGTTAGAAAACATTGACCCTTTGATGAACCTGAATCTGAAATTGATTTGTCCAGCATGCGGAGAAGAGGGCGTTTACTTCTTGGATCTGGAAACGATTTCACTGGAAATACTGCGAGAAACACAGAGAGAATTATTCGAAGGCATTCACATCCTCGCACGCGAATATGGTTGGAATGAAAGTGAGATTCTCTCCTTACCTAGTTGGAGAAGAAAACAGTATATCTCGATGATTGAGAGGGGGGCTAGCAGATGAGTGATTATCTCTCCAAAGTGATTGAGAGAACTGGGATTGTAGCAAAACAAGAGAAGTTAGAAGATGAAGTGGTAAAAACAAGAGAAGTAGATATACAAGAAGAAAGTGATTTCAAAGGAGAAGAACCAGAGATCCCCGTTGATTTAGATTCTGAAGATATCGCAATATCAGATGTATTGATAGACTACAAAGAAGAAGAACACAAGCCTGAAGAAATAGAAGACACTTTCAAAGAAGAGTCGGAATTCATCGATTCAATTGAAACGAAGGGAGAGATAGAAAGTGAAACTGAGCATACTGAACATATTATTGAATCCCCTGATAAAACAGAGAATCCTAAAAAGCTTGAAGTTACTGATTTGAACCAAATAGATGCTATAGAAATTCTTGATGACCAGATAGATTCGGAAATGGAATCAGATAGTGAAATCCGAGAATCACCTCATACTATCAGCAAAGTCACACGGCCAATTATGCCTTCTACACCAAAGGAGATTCAACCTCAATATACAGTTGACGAATCGGATCAACCTGCTCCACAAATGAAAGACCAAGAAAACGATGAATTACATAGTATCACCCACAAAGAGATGACAATAAATCAAGTCTTGAGATGGATTGAAACTGATGAAGAAATTTCAGATATTCATGCACACTCAATCAAGCAAATGGAGGAAAAAAGAGGACCACCTGAAACATTGTTGCAACCAGAAATTCGTGTAGATAAGAGTGAAGCAAAACTGAGAACTGCAGATGAGCCTACTTTCGAGAAAGATGATTCCCTTAGGATTTCTATCGGTTCTATCAATCTGACTATTGAAGAACCTCGTCCAGAAGATCAATTTACGAAAATATCTGATGTTCCTATTCGAAAGAAACGTGAAACTAGACCATTATCACGACTCAGTAGATTCTATCTGAGGAGGTAAAATGAGAATGAGTCTAAAAGAATCGAGTAAAGCCATTGGCGCAATAACCAAGTTTCTTGTTGGAATATTGGATGGCGTTACTGAGCTCGACGTAGTTTTGGGATTTCCAAGAACTGAACCAGAAAGCAACTTGTATCTATTACTCTATGAAATTGTATTTGATTCAGGTCTAAAGAATGTCCCATTGGACAAAAATCAATCACCACCAATATGGTTAGTTCTGAAATATGTTCTGACAGCTTATGATGGGAGGGCGGACTATAAAGCATATTATGACTTAGGCAATGCAATCCGGACACTGCAAAACATCAACTATATTGACCCCTCTCGAATACGGGATACAGAAATAGCCGATGCCCTGAGAAACAATCCTGAACCACTAAAAATCACATTTGATGAAGCATCTTTAGAAGTTATTTCCAAGATGCTTGGAAGTGTAGATGAGAAATATCAATGTTCCATTTGTTTCCAAGTCAGACCAGTATTAATCACACAGGAAGAGCCTCCATCCTTTTCATTACTTGTAGGCATCAATTATGAAGATGAAAAGATAATCGGAATCGAGGGAATAAAAATAGGCGCGGCACAAATGAGAGTGCCAAGTATTGATTCCATTACTGAAATCATTCCTCCGCCAGTGGCAGATTCCATTCGTCTAGAAATCCTCGGTTCGAATCTAGATTTGGAAAATCTAGTACCAAAGATTGGCTCCAGTCTAATGCCTGAGATTTTGATTGCTAGTAATGCTAATAGAATGCAAATCGAGCTCTCCCACCAGACTATCATTGAGAAGTTTTCAGCTGGAAGTTTTCCTTTCACTATTGTCCAAAACATAGGAACTGCCGAGAGTCCAAGAATACGATGTATGAGTAATGTACGAATTCTCCACATTCTACCAATTGTAATAGATGCCTCAGATAATGAACTGACAATACCAAACAACCTCTCGATATCAGGTAGATTACTAGGCAAACCAGATGATTCAGTTCTGGTTTCATTCTATGCCACTGAAGGACGAAGGTCCGGAGAGGTAGTGGCTATGTATGACAACTTTCAGGAAGGTGACTACAGCTCAACACAAGAGACCATTCTTCTCAAATTGAATAGAGATACTGGACTTTCTGCAGGCACATACAGGATACTTGTTAGAATCAATAGCGAACAGGCACACACGAGTCCGAAGATAATCTTCAAGCCTAAGGTTACAGATGTGCAATTCAAGATAGATGATGAGATCAAATTATTGGAACTGAAAGGCTCCCTCCTAGGCTGTCACAGAGATGAAATTGAAGTAACCCTAACCAAAGGAGCTTCAAAGCATGTCTGTTCAGATATACCACCAATTGCCTACATCAAAGATCAAACATCTCTTAGTATTCCAATTGCGTCCTTTGAGTCTATAGTTAGTCCGGGCAGGTATCATGTCAGTTTGATTGTAAATTCGCAGACTATTGAAGATGATTGGGAGGTGACAATTGAATAATGGTTGAAGTTAAGTATCCCAATCAGCTTCTGACTTTCACACCAGGACTATTCTTTGTTGATGAATTGGGAAGATATTGGATTCAGCAAGTGACAATCAGATTGAGAAGGGAATTATGCTGGGTAAGGGTTGAACGAGGAGTTTCAACCGCAGAAGTTGTGAGTTACCTCCCACCCTACATAGATAGTGAATCTGAGGCACTCTCACTTCAGAGATTCTCAGCTCAAAAGCAAGATTTCTTTGAATCCGACTCCACAGCCAGCCATCTTACTGGTTTACTAGAGATGAGAAAACCGCAGATACCTGAAAATCCAATTCAGGGATCGTTCAGCTGGTTAGTTCAAGAATTACAATTGAATAACGTCTCATCATTCTTACTCGCACTAGCTCTTTTGCGTACCTTTGATGCAGCTAGTGGAGCTATAATAGCATCTTGTCAGAATAATCAACAAAAAACATTCCCAACTTTTGCGCTTCTACAGAGACTGTGGGATTATCCAGAAGAAGTCACAGACTTAATGCTCAATAGCCATCCATTAGCGAGATATGGCATAATAAGAATAGGAAAACCTGCATCTGATGATAATTCCTCATTGTATGAAAGTACAATAACCATACCTTTTATCATCGCCAATCAATTGTTATATCCAAAGGGCGAACCCGCTCCTGAATTCATTCCTATTGGCAAACTTAGAGGTGATTCTAAAGGAAGGAGCTTGCTTGAGAATGTATCTTCTAGAATCCTTACAACTGCAAATGAAAGCTTGAGAGTTGTACCAATCATCAAACCTTTGGGCGAATCATTTCAGCAATTCCTATCAGAAATTTCTGATTTCACAAATAAAACCATAGTGGCATACAATGGAAATCCAACAGACCTTCTCGAAAATGGAAAATTAAATTCTTTACTTACATATTGCTGGATGAAATCATTTGATCTGTTTCTGGATTCAAATATGACGTGGGTACTAACGAAGGAAGGTAGCATCCCCTATAGATTACTATTCTCAAGCCAGAGCTTACCTCTCTCGCTCTATCTGGGGCTGGATTCAAAAGATCTATTGAAAGAAATTCCGAAAACGCTATCATCTCCAGTTGCTGAGATTCCTGTAAGTAGTTATACAGAACGATATGATTGTTGGAAGGATTATCTAAGTGACCTGAATTTCTCGGATGAAGTTCTTCAGGAATTAGCGCAGAAATTCCGATTTGGTAAAGAGAAAATAGAATCAATTTGTAACAGCGTTAAGAATTGGAAAGGCAGCTTACATCCTAGCAAATTAATTTCATCGTGTCGAGCAGAGGTCAGACTTGATGACATCGAATTCGCAAAGAAGATTGAACCAAGATTCAAGCAAGAGGAGTTGATACTTCCCAAAAAGCAGAGTCGCCAATTCCATGAAATCCTCACAGGAATGAAGAACTTAGGAAAAGTGTACTACAACTGGGGTCTAGAAAATGGGTGGAATGAGGTAGGGTTATCATGCCTATTTGCAGGTCCTTCAGGAACTGGCAAAACAATGGCTGCTGAAATCCTAGCCCGAGAATTAGGACTTCCTTTGTATATAATAGATCTATCACAGGTCATAAACAAATATGTTGGAGAAACTGAAAAGAATCTAAAGAAACTCTTTGATGAAGCTGAGATTTCGGATACAATTCTCTTCTTTGATGAAGCAGACTCTCTTTTCGGAAAGAGGACCGCAATTAAAGATGCACATGATCGATATGCGAATATTACCGTCAGTTACCTCTTGGATAGAATGGAGAAATTCAAAGGTCTACTGATTCTCGCGACAAACAAAAAGAAAAATTTGGATGATGCCTTTACTAGACGGATTCGATATATAATCGATTTTCCAATACCAAGTGAAGAAGAGAGATTAAGAATTTGGAAACAACTTATTCCGATCACTGTTGACAAATCAGATATTGACATAGATTTCCTTGCTAAGCAATTTCCGATGAATGGGGGGAATATCAAATCTGCAGTATTCAATGCATGCTTACAATCTGCAGATTCGACAAAGTATCCGTTGATATCTGAAAATTATGCAATCAGCATGAAAGAGCTGATCATAGCGATCAAGAGAGAATTTGACAAAATGAACCGACCGATAAGTCTAGAGAAATTCGGTCAATATTCAAAGATAATCTCAAAGATGGAGGATGTGCGGCATTGAACGGTATCAAGATAGAAAATCTAACTATCAGGTCTATTGGTCTCTCGAGGGACAAAGTCGAATTGCTACAAGCCAATCTTCGATCAAAATTACTAGAAGAGCTATCTAAATTGACACTCCACGAACTGGATAATTCCTCCAATGTAGTTGACGAATTGGACTTTGGCTCTATCAAGATATCAAGTGATACTAGTGTATCTGATCTATCTCGTTTGATTTCAACACGAATCTCAGATTGGTTATTTGTAAAGATTAGATCAGAGAATAAGGAGGCCAAAGAAGAATGACTTTAGTGAAAGGAGCATTAATCGAATATTCTGGAGATTTCATGGGTCCACTTCCAAACGTGGTTCTATTTCAGTTCAATCCAGAGAGTCTCTCAAGAGAGATCAAAATCCCACCAAGAGATTTGAATGAAGAAGTATCACAAGCAGGAGATGCACCTGTAGAAACAATTGCGCTCACTGCCATATTCAATGCAGCCTCTCAGCTAGATCAAAATAACCCTCTGGCAAAAGAATTCGGAATTGGACCTCAACTTGCTGCGTTAGAGAAAATGGTATACCCAGAAGGGAAAATCGGCGAATTGATTCTTGATTTAATGGAAGATGTTGATTCTTTCGGGGGAGAGGTTTCCGGACCAATGGCGGAAGATGAGAGAGGAGAACCAATTCCCAGATTGAAGTTTCCTAGAATCCTTTTCATTTGGGGAAAGACTCGAATCCTTCCAGTTGCGATTCAGAGCATGAGAATCACAGAGGACCAATTTGATGCAGCATTGAATCCCATCAGTGCGAAAGTCGACCTGTCATTGGGGGTCTTATCAGGAAGAGGTGTTGAAGGTGACCCGATAGCAACAGGGGCTATGAAATACACTGCCATGCTTAAGGATGCACAAGCTCTTGCTAACCTAACTAACACTTTAGCAGAGCTACCCAACTTCATTGCGGCGGAGGTTGAATCAATCATACAGTTTTAGGAGATAATGAAAATGAGTCAGAATATCAATCCATCTTCAAGATACTACCGAATTCCTCTTGCGGAAGTGCAAACTGAAGATGGTAGAAATGTGAATGCACTGAAGTTGAGAATTATACCAAAAGTAACAGGGCAACGAATTCCCCTAAGACCATTAGATCGTCTGGATACAATATCCTACAGAGTATATGGCATCTCTACTAGATATTGGCGGATTGCAGATGCACATTCAGAGCTTGATTCTAAGCGTTTAATCAAAGAAGATACACGGAAATTGGAGGTGCCAGAAATTTGATGGACCAGAGATTCTATCGTTTCTTATTTCAGAAATCAGCCAATGGTTCTTACAATCAGGTATCATCTGAGATAATTCGAAGCATCGTAGAAATCCATGTAGAGCAAGAGATGGATATGGCATGGCAGTGCAGGATAAAGCTACGAATTAAGGCAGATGAGAAGGGAAATTGGACAGATGAACACAGAGAACTAATGAAGCCATTTATCAGAATAAGAATTGAGATAGGATATGGAATCCCTCCTTACATTCCTCTAATTGATGGCCCTGTTGTTGGGCACGACATATCAATGAGTTCAGAACCAGGAAACAGCTTTGCTACGATCACAGTCCAAGATGATAGTATCTTCTTAAATCAGGATCAAAGTTTTGAGATGTTTGAAGGAAAGAAAGTACAGGAGATTGTTGATGCCTGTTTCAAGATAGCAAAGGATAAAATTACCCCTCAATTCATCGATAGGAAGAATTTCAAAATCCCCGAAATAACTATGCAGCGTGGTTCACCTATCGAGCTTCTACGCGAAATCGGGATGAAGCAAGGAATCCACACTTACGTTCTACCAGGACATGAAAAGGGAAAAAGCATTGGTTGTTTTCAAACCTTAAAATCACACTCAACGAATCAAGGATCTCTTTTGAACGCAGGAAACTACCAACCTCTTATTCTCTTAGGAAAGGAGCGAAATATTGACTCATTCGACGCAAGGACAGATGCACAAGCGCCTACAAATGTAATGGTAGTTTCATTTTCGCCCAATGGAAAAGATACCTCCGCAAGAACAACAAGTCCTAGTTCATTGGATTTGGTAGGAAATAAGATAGGTTATGAGAGTTCTATAAATACGCCAACAAGATTACCGCCTGCATATTCAGTAGGACCGATAGAGGAGAATCAGTCCGACTCGGCGATAGCAGAACGAAATAACTATTCAATCGAAGCTACAGGGACAATAAACACCACTATCTATCCGGATATTCTTCAACCGTATTCGACAATTCAAGTGAAGGGTGTAGGACCCGAATATACAGGTGAGTATCTAATTACTGCGGTTACTCATACAATTACACCTGCGAAGTACACACAATCATTCAAGCTAAAGGGGAGTGCATTAGCAGGATAGCAATAAAGGAGAAAATTGAAGATGACTACTGAAGATTTTGAATCTCTTGTAATCGAGCTCTCTCAAATTCTTAGAACACGTTTCTTTGGAAAATATAGAGGAACAGTTGATGAGATTGGCACAGGAGACAAATTAGGTTACATAAGAGCAATTGTTCCAGAGGTATATGGAGAAACAAATCCCTCACCTTGGGCAAAACCTGTTGTTCCGATGGCAGGTTCAGGCTATGGATGGTTGGTTCTGCCAAAGAGAGGGGATGGCGTGTGGATGGAATTTGAAACTGGTGATATTTCAAGACCAATTTGGACTGGTTTTTGGTGGGATGATAAAGATGAGCTACCTAATCCAAGCGGTGTTGATACACGAGTAGCTATCACCCCAAGGGGACACAAATTCATTCTAGATGATGAAAAAGACGAGATTCGATTAGTTCATTCCAATAGCTCTGAATTCAAAATTTCTGGAACGGAGATTCAACTTTCTCATTCTGGAGGTTCCGAGATAAAAATGACTTCTACTGAAATCCTACTCAAGATCGGAGCATGTCAGATTTCTATAACACCTGCAGCGGTCAACATAAACATGGGGTCAATGGTGGTGAACTAAGAATGCCGCATGCTTTGACAACTATGTCCAATATCATATGCCCACACGGTGGAAAAGCAATCCTTGTTACAAGGCAAACGAAGGCTCATGATGATAGTGCATACTATCTATTGGAAACTGATGTTCATGCTGTTGTTGGCTGCCCGTTCATGTTGCCATTTTTCTATGAACCTTGTGTTCGAATTGAATGGTCGAATGGAAGTACGAAAACAAAGATTGAGGACACACCAATTCTGACTCGTATAAGTCAAGGTTCGTGTTATAACAGCTCCGATGGATTTCAGGGATATGCTATCGTTGTTTACACGCAGTGGAGGTTTGATGTATATTGAGATATCCACATCTAGACTTCCCATTCCACATCGATGCTGATGGACGTTCAGCTCAATCACCTGACCTTAACGGGCATATTCGTGATGAGATTATTCAGCTCTTACTAACAGATCCAAGCGAGAGATTATTCCTACCGGAATTTGGGGCAGGTGTCAAGCTCTATGTATTTGCCAACTTCGATGACCATCAAGTGACAATGGCAAAAACAGCACTCATGCAATGTATCTCCAGATGGTTAGGAGAAAGAATAAGCTTAGAATCATTGGAAATGACTCTCGAGGATGGAACACTCAATATCAAGATTGTATACAAAGTAAAGGAATCAGATGAATTGAAAGTAGTGACATTTCAAAGAATGGGAGACTGATAAGAAGAATGAAAGATATGGAAAAATTGAGAGACCGAATCTCTGAATTGGAGAATCGCGGTTTAAATGGTCTTGACTTTTTAGTAGTATCAATAGATGATAGAGATCATGCTCAATTGGAAATTCACTTCTTCAATTCTATCGGGATGGATGTTGTATCAAATCACAGAGATGATCCTGAATCGGTATTTGTACTGGAAGGAGGAGTTCGGAGGCTTGCCAACAAGGATTTCTATATCAAGTCTATTAGTGAACCAGTTGAAAACACAGTAACCATAGTACTTGAGGTTAGAAATGGAGTTAGTGTACTAGGTGATTATACCACTTACAGAATAGTTGCTGGACCTCTATTGAATCCGGAAGGCACAAACCAAAATCGAATTGTTGACAAATTATTTGATACACTTTCCTTCAAGTTTAGACCCGGCTGCTTCAACACCCAATGTGATCCAAAGCCAGTGTATGTTGAAAGACAAAAAGAGCCCATCATCAATTATCTTGCAAAGGATTTCGAGACATTCAAACATACGATGATTGCTGCAATGGGTGAAAGAATACCGGGTTGGAAGCCAACAACAGAAGCAGACCTCGATATGGTTCTAATAGAGTTGATTAGTGCGACTGCTGATGAGTTGAGTGATTTCCAAGATAGAGTTATGAATGAAGCATACTTGAATACTGCGAGAAAACGAGTTTCCCTTGCTAGGCACGCTAGATTGATGGATTATTATATTTATGAAGGGCATCAAGCGACATCATGGCTTGCAGTTCAAGTCAAGGATGATTGTACTCTTGATTCACCTTTCTCAGTAAGTACAATGTCGTCCTATTCCTCTATCGTGTATTCTACCATTCACATTCCTAATTTCTACAAATATGGAAACAGAATTGGACTATACACTTGGAATGCGGTAGTGCCGACTCTCGACAAGGGATCTACAACTGCTGATGTACAGATATTGGACATAGGTGCTGGCGAGGATGTCTTTGAAGTTCATGAAACTTTCAAAGAGTTGATACTTTCCGGAAAAATCAAACATCTTCTTATTCAAGAGTGGAAGGACCCAGCAACTGGACTGGAATATGAAGGCACAGGTATTATTGGAAAGAGACAAATTCTCAGATTGGTACCCAATAAAGATCTAACTAAGACAGAGATTGATCCTGTTACAGAAGAAGTCTATTTGAGAATTGTTTGGGAAGAAGAAGATAAACTCCTAGATATTTACACATTTACAACATATACCAATGGAAGCAGAGTGAATCACGTTTCAATGTTTCATGCTAACCTGCTTTCAGTTTCAAATGGAGAATGGATCAAAGAAACCTTCATTCCACCTACAGAGAAACTCGATGCACCTCCGCTTGAAACAAATCAATACTACTACATTGACACTAGAAAATGGGGAGCAATTTGTGAGCTCAGGAATCCGTTATTGTATACGGATGTCTATAATGGTGAAAGGCCGACAGGAAGAAAACCCCCAATTAGTACTCTAAGAGTCACTGTGAATGGTGATGATTGGGATGAAAGAATCTCTTTGATAAATAGCGAATCTACACATACACATTTCATAGTAGAAACAGATGAAGAGCGAATCAGTCGAGTTCGGTTTGGTAATGGAATAAATGGAATGATGATACCTGAGGATGCAATCATTGAATGCGAGTATCAAACGGGATTACCTCTCGATGGGAATATTGGTGCTGACACTTTGGTCATCCCAGATCCAATCAATCAAGTTCGGATTCGAAAATGTTGGAATCCATTGGATATCAGTAGTGGGAGAGATCGGGAAACGAGAAATGAGATCATGAGAAATGTGCCAGAAGCATTCAGAGAGATGCAACTTCGAGCTATAACCGTCAATAACCTTGTAGATGATTATGAGAGTCAGACTCAGATACTTCCTGAAGTACATCAAGCAAAAGCATCCTATACATGGATGGGAAGTTGGAGACAAGTACAGATAGCTGTCGATCCGGTAGGTGGAGGGGAAATAACTTCGGATTTGCACAGGGAAATTTTGACACATCTAGATTCAGTTCGATTGATAGGGGACCAAATTATCATCAGAAATCCCAAGTATGTTCCATTGGAAATTCATGTTCCAGTTTGTATACATGAGGATTATTGGCAAACTGAAGTTCTTTACTTCCTGAAAAGCGAATTCTCAGATGGCATAACATGGGATGGTAGAAAGGCATTCTTCCACCCGGATAGATGGACATTTGGTCAAAGTATCAAGAAAAGTCAGATAGTAGGCGCGGTTCAATCGATAGAAGGAGTGGATCATGTGATTGACAATCCCTCAGCGCCGAGTGGATCGCTCTCTCGACTATCGATTGAGAAGTGGAATAGATCGAATCAAAATGGTCAGCTTGAGATTGGGAGCAATGAAATCATTCAGGTTAGAAGTAATCCTAATGAGATTGAATCAGGTTTCATATATTTCCATCTAAGGGGGGGTAGAGGATGAATTCACCATATGATTCAGATAACAGATCTATTGAAGAAATAATGGCAGACAAGCAATCAAAGGGATTGATATTCAATAGACAAGGTCTTTCCAGAATCAACTACAGGATAGGTACCTATTCAGCATTTAGAGATTTATTCTTCGACCTACTTGATAAAGAAAGATTGACAAAAGGTATGGAAGGAAAGGTTTCTCCACTTTCAAGGTGGACATATCGTCTGCCAGATGATCCTGCAATAGCTCTGATAGAGAGTACTTCGATAATTTGCGATATCCTCACTTTCTATCAGAATCTTTATGCGAATGAGGCATACCTCAGAACATCTCAATGGCGAGAAAGTATCAGTCGATTGGTTGCACTCACAGGATATTATCTGAGTCCAGGTTTTTCAGGACAAGGGTGGTTCGCATTTGAAGTAAAGGGTGATAGTAGCTTAGCAATTCCTGAAGGATTTCCCATTAAAGCTACATTAAGTGAAATTGATGAAACAGTAGAATTCGAAACAAGTAACACAATCACTGCGTACCCGGAATTAAATGAGATCAAGCTCTTCTACAATATCGAATCGGAGCAGTTCAATCTCGGTATGCGTGAATTTCATATCAAGGATGGCAAGAAACTTGACCTTCAACCAAGAGATAGACTATTTCTATCTTACAACAAAGTGGAGATGAATACTGCAAATGAGTCAGCTGAGATTGTCATTGTTGAAGATGTGTGGTCTGTATTTGACTATGAATTCTTCTCCATTAGAGGTAGCTTACAGGTTGATATATCATCAATAACAAATATTTCTGCGAGAAAACTAGGGAGAACATTTCGTCATTTTGGATATAACGCTCCCTCTACCGCATATCCAGTTTCCACATTAGTTCAAGGTGCTCCAGGAACCTACGTTTCAACTGTAAAAACAATAACATATGCAAGAAAGCTAGAGGAAATCACAAAAGATGATCAAGAGTGGCCACGTACTTCACTCAATAAAAACGAGTTTCCACTTGATGTTACAGTAAAGGATCTGGTTCCAGGGAGAACTATGGTATTTCAGATTCATGATGATATTAAGTCATCAAAGCCCAAAGCATTCATTATTCCGCTTATCCAAGCAATTAGAAAATCAAACTATACTTGGGGCTCGATATCAGGAAACTGCAGCTCACTGTTCCTTGCTCCAATATTCGAAAATCCAAATAAAGAAATTCCAAATAGCTTAGCATATGGTTCCAAAGAAGTTGATATTGATAGAATTGAGATGCATGAGATAATCAGTGAATGTGTGGATCTGGGTCCGGGATTATCAATCAACTCAAAACCAGAACGGTTCCTATATTTTGGCTCTGACGAAGATTTCAAGAAAATAAAGGATAGAGATATTCTAATCTCACACTCAGAAGGGGTAAGAAAGAAGGCCAAACTGCTTCTCATTGATGAATTACCTGCACAATTTCCGTTCACTCTTAAATGTAGATTGGTATGTTTGGATCCACAATTGGAGGAGTATCTAGAATTTCCAGCAAATTGCAAGGAGGGGAAATATGATACGCCAATTTCCTATAATGGTGAAGAATACATCATCTATGGGAATACAGGATTTGCAACACAAGGAAAGACTGATGAGAGCATTCCGATTGGAAGTGGTGATAGTCGGGAAACATTCCAAGAAATGCCTCTACCAAAGTCACCACTTTCCTATTTGTTCTCAGCGGATGGCAGGCCTGAGCTATCAATTAGGGTAAATGGCCAGTTGTGGGATTATGTGCCATCGTTATTTAACAAAGAAGACACAGATGAAGTATACACAGTAAGAAGTGATGAAGAAGGAACAAGTTGGATAAAGTTTGGAGATGGCATAAATGGATCTAAACTTCCATCGGGGATTGATAACATCTCCGCAACATATAGAACTGGAATAGGAGCTTATGGTGAACTAAAGCCAGGTACAAAGGCTAATGCAGCTGATACCTTATTTAATTTAGGCAAGATATTCCTCGTCACATCGATTTATGGTGGCATAGAGCCCGAGTTAGGAGATTCAGCAAGAATCTCGGCTCCAGGAAAAGTACAAGCACTTGACCGTCTAGTCAGTCTAAAGGATTACGAAACTGCAACGCAAACAATTCCAGGTGTTCTCAAAGCAAAGAGCTCTTTCTCACTATCAAGCAATCTAATTCCAACCATCAACCTAACAATTCTAACCAATGCAAATACGATGGAAGAAAAAGAGAGTATTCAAAGTCTGGTCATTGAATATGATAGATTGCATGGATCACAACGCTATCCTTTGGATGTCATAATTGGTAGTTTCAGGTATGTTGCAATAGCTGGATCATATGGAGTAGATTCCAAGTATCTTGCTGAAAATGTTGAACAGGATATTCTGGAAGCTTTAGGAGTATACTATCCATCCACTGACGAATACTCAAGTCAAAATGGTCTATTCAGCTTGCAACGGAGGAGTTTCAATCAATCTGAATATCTGTCGAGGATAGAAGCTACCATTCAAAATGTCAAGGGAGTTACATGGGTCGATATTTCTTTACTAAGTTCCATAGTTACAGATGGGGATCCAGCACTAATACTGATTGATGAATTTCCGAGTGCAAGGGAGTATGTAATATCCAGCTCAGATTCTGAAGTTCTTAGATTATGTTCTCAAAATTTGTCGCTCACACCAATCGTAGGTAAAGGGGAAGGTGAATAGAAATTGAAAAGGGTGTCACTCTACGATAGACTTCCACGAATATATCAAGATAAAGATGCGGAGCAATTGCCGCCATATCAACTGAAGAGGTACTTGGAAATCTTTGAAACGATCTTAGGAAGGATACATGAGAATATCGAAGATTTGTATCATGATATATTCATAGAAACGTGCGATGAGTGGGTTATCCCATATATCGGAGATCTATTAGGAGTTACACACCTCAAGACAGATTCATGGCACAACAGAGCAGATGTAGCAGATACAATCGCATTGAGAAGGAGAAAGGGAACACTAAGTGCAATTGAATTACTTACTTACGATTTGACTGGATGGGGCGTACATTGTTCGGAGCTACGTGATAGATTACTCTTCAATCAGAATATCAACTTATATAACGATTTTAAGAAAATGTACAAACTCTCAATACTATCAGGTAATGAGTATGGCGAACCTGAAAGAAATAGGACTGCAGATATTCGCAAACGAGGTGTACTATCACTGCAAAGAACTCCTTTTGATTCGTTACACTACACTGCTGATGTTAAGCCGCTCGTTATTGATAATCTTAGATATAACATCCCCAATTTGGCGATATACCTCTGGAGATTAGAACCATATCAAATTCCACTCTCAAAGGCAGTTCGAGCAGAGGGGTATCCAAAAGCTCAAGCACCTGTAGATGGTATTGATGATGTAGCTGAGCATATCTCCGCATTCTATGTACAACCACTTGGTAGAAGTAAAGTTCTCTTCAACAAATGCTCAGACATTATCTGCGTTACATGTGGATTTGAAAATTCGATAGATGATGATATCTGTCAGAACTGTGGAGCTCCAATGCCAAGGAAGAATTTCAAAGCTGATTACGTTAGAGTTTCTGATTTAGATGAAGCACCAGGGCCAATTCTGAGAACGCGCTTGAATGAAATATCCTCGGTTGGACGACCAGTGAAATATGTAACATTATCCAACTTTGAAGATTACGACCAATTAGCCGTATTTGCACACACCAAGATACCTAATGTTGGACTCAGAATATTCCTTGTAGGTGGTGATTTCAAGGAGGAGGAATGGCCAAGCAGTATACCAGAAAAGAAATGGAGGATTAGAGGTTCAAAATTAGAAGCCTGGGAACATTCTCTCAGCTCACCACTTCGCAACAGAGAAATTGCCATTGATCCTCAACTAGGTAGAATACTAATTGGCCTTGATGATCGCTTAGATACCGAAGACGATATCCTATATCTTACATATACATATGGCTCAATAAAAGACGTAGGAGCGAATCCTCGCGAAAGAAATGTACCTAATGAATGGTCTGATGCTAAGAAGATTGAAGTTGAGGGAGGTGGGACTAGTCTCAATGATAAACTAAGGAATGGACTTAAAGACGAAAAGAAGGTTATCATTGAGATTCGAGATAGTTTAATTTATGATGTACAAAGCCATATCGAATCTGATGGGCTAATATACATCAGAACAAGAGATGGATGTCGTCCTATTATCAGGCTAACTCGCCCATTGCAAATCTATCCAGCAAAACGATTCAGTGAATTTGGCTCAGCGGATGAGTATCACGAGTATATCTATAGTCTAAAGGTAACATTTGAAGGACTATTCATTACTGGTTCTGATGAACGTGATTATCCTCTTTTTGATAGAATTGCTATTAACGAACTTACTTTCAATCAATGTACTCTTGATCCAACTAGATATCTGGGAGATGCCATAGAAGAACGCAAACCGCGGATAGCTATGCATCTGAGAAGACACTATGGCTTTCCTGAAGGCTCGGATGAAATCCTAAATTTCCCAGAAATTCCCAGAATAAGTTTCTACAATTCAATAACCGGATCACTATTCGTGGATCGTTTCTACCAACTCGCATTCGTGAATTCAATTATTGATGCATCCACCTCTGTGAAAGAGCAAGAGTCAGCCCGATTTGCGATACGTGATGATGGTGGTGCCGATTGGGGACCTCCTACCAAAATGAAAGGTACGACAGTATTTGGCAAGTCTAAGGTAGAAAGGATTTCAGGTAGTAGCAACATCTTTGGTCACAGATTGCAGGTTCAAAGAACTCTTGAGGGTTGTATGAAGCAGAGCTATATTGTGGCAAAGAGAGGGGAGATACCACAAATCGAAGGGTGCATAGTCGTAGGTCCTGGGGCAAAGGATAGACCTACACTTAGTTTTGAGTCTGAAGTATTCGGAGACCCCGGATTTGCTCAATTGACACATTCTACGGATTATAGAATCCGTGAAGGAGGTTTGAACTTTAATGCGATGGGGGCGACTGGCTTCTTACGTGAATCGGACAAATGGAGGAATTTGCAGATCAGACTGAGGGAGTTTATGCCTGTCGGTATCAGATCTGTTTTCATGACGGTGACATAGGAGAGTGAAAGAATGAAGGGTAATTTTTCAAGAATTCGTTTTGAAAGGAAGAAAAACTTTGCTGGTGTTATGCATCAGCAAGGTAAGGTCTTACTTGATAGAGATTGGAATGAGCAAGTCGATATTCAAAACGAATGGCAAAGATGGTCAGGCCGAGATGTGGTAGGTGCAGGTCTTGCAGCTGTACCATATTCAAATCAAGAAGGTTTCAAAGTAATTGACGCCAAGATCTATAGAGGTTCTCTGGATTTACACTTGCACATATCACATGGAAGAATTTGGGCAGATGGACAGATACTCCATCATTCAATGGCATCAGAATATGTCAAGGCGACTCCACTAGATGAAAATCAACGCCTTGAAAACCAAATGTTAAGAGGAAATGAATTCGCCGTTATTCTTGAAACGTGGAAGGATACAATAAATGGATTTCAAGATCTTGATTTGTTGGAGCCAGCTTTAGGTGGGGCGGATACAACTGAGCGAATTCAAAATGCATATCGATTTAGATATCAGGAATTACCCTTTCAGAAACCAAGCTGTTCTGATGTCCGGAAGCTGATTCAGAGCTATCTATCAACCCCTAAAGGAAGGCTAACTGTTACCATCAAGTCTTCCGGAGGAGGGACTGAAGAATGTCCTATGGATATATGGAGGGACTATACTGGTCTGGAGCACAGATTATATCGTATTGAAATTACTGATACTCCACTGAAACCGGGTCTTTATTTCAAAATGTCACGATACAATGGAGAACTAGTTGGTAGAGGCCAAGTATCATCAACTACTGATTCCACAATTGAAATCAAAGGTAATCTCATGGAAATCAAAGCTTCAAAGTTAGAGAAATTTTACATTGATGTCATTGGTGTTGATTCTGACATTCATTCGTCTGATACCTATTGGAAGCCTCTAGTGAGTGGAAAAGCAGAGTTATCAAACAACAATGTTGTGATTACAGATTATTACTTGGGTAGTAAGGAAAAGCTCAAGGAAATTAATACGGAAAATGGAGTTTACTTCAGGATATGGGAAAAGATACATGATGTGAAAGATTTCATTCCTTCAGGAATTCGTAGACGACCTGGCGAAGCGGTAGAACTAGAAGAGGGAATCTGTCTTTCATTTGATATTGATGGGAAGTCACTTCTACCTGGTGATTATTGGCTGATACCAGTGAGATCATCTGATATGATAGAAAGTGCTGAAGGTGAATGGGTCTCTGCTTTTGGTTCATTGCCAACTGAGGAGGAACCTCATGGAATAAAATACACTCAAGTCCCTCTAGCAATTGTATCCTTTGACAAAAACAGCCTTGCAGATCCAAAAGAATCATCCAGTGTCTTTGATTGTAGAGTTTCATTTCCGCCCCTTGCAATGAGAACTGACTGTACAACATATTTCATTGGGGGTGATGATCCCTGCTACCCTGGATTCGGATTAACTGTAGAGGAAGCATATCAGCAAATCAAACAAGAAGGAAGGGGAGGAGAAATCAAACTACTTCCGGGCAGGCATTATTTCAACCTTCGAATTGACTCTCCAGGAATCAAGATTTCAGGATGTGGACCTAGAACTCTCGTATTTCCAAGATCTGATAAATATCCCATTTTTGATATTCGAAATACAGAACTTGTTAGAATTCAGGATATGAGTCTAAAGCATACACGTGAATGTGCGATTACCGTTAATGGAGAAACGACAAGTAACATAGACATTCTTCGTAACTACATCAGCTCAAGTGGATTTTCCACTGAAAGCACATCAAAAATCATTCGTCATTTGGATGAGAAAAAGACACCACGTGACATTCTTGAAGAGATAAGGAAACTATTAGATAGGACAGAGTTAACCTTTGACACAAAGGAAAGAATCCTTAGGTGTTTGAGAGCTACAGGAGCTGGTCAGGATACAGTAGATGTGGTTACTGAAGAGGTAGAAGTTGAAAATGTGCAAACCGCTATCTGTATTCGTGCAAGAGATGTTGTTATTCAAGATAACGAAATCAGAGGGGGCATCTTAGTTGCAGGAGGTTCAGAGGAAATCAGGATAATTGATAACATCATACATGATTGTACTGGAAATGGTATAATCTTAGGAGACTTGGTACATAGTAGTGATCTTATTGCAAAGAGCCAAGAGAAAGGAAAAGAGTATCTGCTTGGAGAGAATCTATTCGGATTCCTGTATGATATACTTATAGATGGCAATGAAATAACTCAAACTGCAAAATCAGGGATAGGTGTAGGAGGTATCATTGAAGATGCTGACTATCCCATAGATGGAATTGATGACCCATACATCAAGAGTTTCTTGCAGCTAGGTAATACAGTCGTGAATCTTCAAATATCTAACAATCACATTCATCACTGTCTCACTGATTATTCAGAAATCAATGAAACAGTTGATTCGGATGAGCTAAGAAGAGGTATTGTACCCGGCGGGATTTCAATACTTTCATGTGATAGAGTGCTTATTAGGAATAATCTAATTGAAGAAAATGGATTATGGCCAGTGTGCGGTATATATATTCGATATGTCGAAGATCTCGAAATTCTTGAGAACAAAATCTCAAACTCTCACACGATTGGTAATGCGGTAAAAACCATTGAAATTCCTAGGTTATTATCACATAATGCTGGAGGCATTATCATTGATTTTGCTGTAGCTGGTCTTGATGCATCTGAGGCTCCATCACCAAATGATGACATGAAGATAGGAATTGTAATTGATAAACCAGCACTTAGGATTCATTGTAATACTGTAAGGGTCGGGTATGGCTATTCGCTTTTTGCAGGAGCATATGGTCCTGTATCAATAACCAACAATTGCTTTAGTACAAAAGCCACTTTGATACCAAGTTTCAATACTAACTGGCTTTTGGAACTTGCATCATTGACTGATTCACCATACAGCATTCTGAGAGCTCTTGGCGGATCAGTTCTCGTTTTCAATCTTGGGGGCTTGTTAAGTCTAATAAACAGTATATTGTGGTTAAGTGCACGCCCCAAGGGTTCATACGTGAAAAGGACATCTTACGAGAGTACAATCAATTTACTTGCGGAGGTTGACCCAAATCCACAAACGAAGTCTTTTGGAATTCTAGATTTCATTGGTGGAGCGTTGCGATATCTTATCAATGGAAATATAATCTTCAACGACAATCAAGTCTTCTGTGGAAGAGGTGCAAGAATAGCATCGCAAATACTTGTAACACTTGATGATATGGAGTTTATTGGAAATCAATGTGATGTATTGATGACCCGAGAGTCAACTCACACACTATTGGGATTCATAAACACAGTACTTGTTGGTGTGACGTCGCTAAGAGCAACAAGCAATAGGTTCAAAGAAAACGTATTGGATTTCGATTATCAATACACATCTCCAGTTCGGGTCATAGTCCCGGAGAAGATAGTGGCGGTCGAACCTGCGTCTGTAGGGCTTCGAGAAGTGATGGTACCTCGTTCCCTATCAACGGGGAGTTTCAAGTCACTCTGGTCAATAAGTGAGATAATGAATAACACATCGATGAATCAAGGAGACCATTGCATACTCAAGTCGGTTCTAATGCGTTTGTTCACAACTACAACAGCTAGAAACCATGAGATATACTGCATTGAAGCTATGAAGGGAGTTTAGGAGAGGATAGTAATGAGTGAAGAAAAAGAAAAGGAAATCAAATTGGATATAGAAACGGTGCTTGCATTTGCAAAAGAAGCAAGCCTGCCAGTTCTTGATAATATATCTGCTACTTTGTCATTGAGGGAAAAGCTACTCACTCATGAGTATCTGCGATTAAGTAGAAAAGATCAAACAGCTAAGACGACCAAGCAACTTGAACTTACAGCAACCCGGCGATATTTCCCCTTATTCAGCGATCAAATGATGTTGAAGAAAGAATTACTCAGAATGGATCTTCAATCACACTCTGACAAACAGGTAATCATTCATGGAAGGGTTGTTGATGATAGATTACTTGGACTACAGAAATTCAAAGAAAAAGAAATCAAGGTTGCGATATTTCATCAAAAGAAGTTGTATGGTGCGATAGATTCTGCTGAGATTGATGAAAATGGATACTACTTCTTCATTATAAATTCGGAACATCTGGAGAAACTCAAGGAACTAAAGCCAAATACGCTAGTCATTCGAGTAGTGGATTCTAGTCAAAAACCTGTAGCTGAATTTGAATCTCCAGAGATTTCGATTACAGGTGATATCACTGGAGGTACTAGTATAGTTGCTAATATTCAGTTTTCGTCAACTATCAGGAGTAATTTGGTCAAGACGAGATTTTCGGAATATGAAACAAGTGAAAAATCAACACTAAAGGGAATCTTTGAGAGATCTGAAATAACCAAACCTGCAGATAAAAAGAAACCCACAGATGAAAAGAAACCTGCAGATAAAAAGAAAACCTCAGATGAAAAGAAACCTCCAGATGCTATCACTAAGGAAACCAAAGAGGCAAAGCATGAAGAAGAGAAGATAAAAGCAATCGATGCTACATCAGCAGATTCTCAAGTTGAAGTTGTAGATATAGCAAGTAGTAAGGTTGAGGAACTTAGAGCGATTAAGAAGATTGGAAAGGCAAAAGCTGAACGATTAGTAGAGAAAGGATTCGATATCCACAACATTGAAAGTGCGACTGATGATGAACTCAGAGAAATATTGAGCGAAAAAGAAGTAGAAGAGCTGAAAGAGAATCTAAGAGAATATCTCAAAAAAGGAAAAGAAGAGGAGTGAACATCGAATCATGGCTTCTTCTTTCGAAAGCATCAAAGCAAAGGAAAAGAAGAATGATCAGAAGCAAGAATCACAGCGAAAAGAACAGAACAACCCTCACTTGCATTCAATTCCAATTATACAAACCCAATTGATTTGTCCTTGTAACGGAACTTGTCCATCATGTCTATCTATCTTACAGGAAAGTAGTATTGACACTCAAGATAGAGATTATTATGAAAAAGAAGCAGAAAGTGTAGCACACCAAATCATGCATGGAAAACCAGTTTCATCAATTTCTAGAATAGGTTCATTCTCACCAGTGAAAAGTATGAGTTCACCTACTGAAACCTCAGATGGATTTTCACCAATAGTTGCAGAAATTCAAAATGCATCCAATACTGGTAGTCCACTATCAGAAAACCATCGATCCTTCTATGAAGACCGATTTCAACATGATTTCAGCAGAGTATCGATTCATTCAGGGATAAAAGCGAATAATCTAGCATCAGATCTACATGCAAGAGCATTCACACTTGGAAATGACATCTTCTTAGGAAGACATGGAACGAGCTTGTCTAAGGATGCTAGCAGGCATCTATTAGCACACGAGCTAGCACATGTAATTCAGCAAGAATCACTTTCTCGAAGCTCCTTGATCCAAAAGCAGGCAATTGAATCAGCGCCAGCGCCTATTGTAGAACCAGAAGCAGGTACTGAAACAGAGGAAGAAGCAATAGGTGAGGAGCCACCAACTGAAGTCATCAATATTCAAGGTGAAAGTAAATTACCTTTGTCCCCAAAGATCAAGCAATGGTTGGAGAAACAGGATTCGCAACAAGGAATGATCAATGTCCGATTTGGAAACATAGCTACAGGGAGGATCAACATTAGAAAACAAGGAAACCTCTATTGCTTCAACAAACAGGCACTGACATTGAATCATCCTCTTCTTGCTCGATTGAAGGCGATAACATCTGAACTGACACCACAGCTACTTTTGACTGCACCAGAAGGAGAAATACGAGGCTTTATTGGACTTGGAGCTCAATCTCGTGAATCCTTGGATGAAACTCTGAAAAAGATGCCAGAAGTTATTGGTTTGTCCGGCATTGACCTAAGCCGAATACCTAAATTGACAAATATACTTGAAAAGGGACATTTGAATCTAGGTGTGTCAGGTCAGGTAATGCTTGGCGGCGCATTTTCAACTGAACTGAATCTTAATGCACAAGACGAGAATATCACATTTTCAGCTTTTGCAGATATCAAGGTTCGCGGATTGGCATCGGCTAAGATGGAATTGAAACGTGAAGCAGATGGTAAGATCACTGGTGAAGGAACAGCAGATGTGCAAGTATCGAAGAGTGTTACTGGAACCTTTAATGTTGTGTGGGACGGTAGTGCACTTTCCGGATCAGGTACTGTTGGTTATGAAGGAGAGAAGTTCTCAGGCCAAGTGATGCTCGCTCTCATGGAACGTGAAGAAGCAAGGCAGAAAGTAGCTGAAAAGAAGGCAGAAGCAGAAGGAAAAGAACCTCCAGCTGCGAAAAAGAAACCTGGCAAGAAGAAGACAAACTATGTTCTCTTTGGAGAAGGGGATCTGAATTTCTCATTTACTGATTGGCTAAGTGGAACGGCTCATGTGATTGTCGATCAAAAGGGTGACATTACTGTAATGGGAGAAATCAAACCTCAGAAAGAATTCGAGATATTCCCACAAAAGGACTATGTTAAGGAACTTCTAAAGGTTGAGGGCAGAGCTAAATATGGATTGCCTGTAGTCGGAAATATATTCATCTTCATAGGAGTTGGTTTGGATGCATTTGCAAAATTGGGACCAGCGAAGTTCTACGATATCGTTGTGAAAGGAACTTACTCTACAGATCCAAAGGTTAGCAAAGACTTCAGTGTTGAAGGACGACTCAATATATCTGCCGCTGCGGGACTTCGTGTTCGTGGAGAAGCTGGCTTAGGTGTAGAAATACTGGCACATGATATCAAGGCAGGAGCAGGTGTTAATGGAATTGCAGCAATTCGAGGCTATGCTGAAGCGATGACAAAGATAGGTTATCGTGAGAAAGGAAAAGAGGGAGAAGATAAGAGAGGTGAATTTTTCATTAAAGGTAACTTGGAAATTGCTGCGCAGCCTTTCCTGGGATTGAGTGGAGACCTCTTTGTTGAAGTTGATGCCCCTTGGTGGTCACCAGTCCCTGATAAGAAATGGACCTGGCCATTAGGTGGGAAAGAATGGCCTATTGGTGGTAGCTATGGACTCAATGCAGGATTGGACTATGTGATTGGCTCTGGAGAACCTCCGACGATCGATCTACAACCTGCTGAATTCTCAGCAGAGAAGTTCATGACAGATTTGTATTCAGACAAGGCTAAAGACAAGAGTCCTGAGAAAGAAACTAAGGGCACTTGGAAAGAAAAGGGAACAAAAGAAGCAGATGTACCACCAAAGAAACCTAAGCAAGGAAATGCAACTCACGGGAAGATAAAAGAGGCACAGAAAGCAAAATCAAAGGTAAAACCTGGAATATCAAAGAAATCAAAGAAAGAGGTTGGTCCAAAAACAAAGACCGCTGAGGGAAAAACTGTAGAAGATCTTCAGAAAGAAGCGGCCAAGAAGGGGAAGAAACCGAAAGCTGCACAAGTTCCATCTGGTGAACTAGAACCTGATAAAGTAACTCCTGAAGCGCAAAAGGGTTCTAAATGGGAGAGAGGAAAAGAAGTTGTAAAGCAAGCTTTGGCTTTCGCAGATAAGACTGGAATTGGAGAGAAGGATTTGAAGAGAATCCTGAATTCAATTAGAAAACAGAAACGCTATGGCTTCACTGCATTATATCCAAAACGGATTGGGAAGAAATGGGAGATAATTGGTTCCATGAGTAAAGGATCGAAGATAGGTGAAGTCAAAGCAACTGAGAGTACTGGTGAAGAAAAGCCCTATACTTGGGCAGAAATACGCCGAAGAACTCCGACTGAGAAGCTTAGAGAGTGGGCACAAGAGGAATTAAAGAAAATACCGGGTTATCCCGTGGATCCTGCATTTCCTAAAGAAGAAAATGTACAAATCGATGGCCCAGGTCAAGCAGACCATATTGTTGCAGCTAACAGAATTCGAAAATCAACAGAATTCACTGAAAGTTTTGTTCACAAAGGAGAAAAGATGGGATTCTGGAATTTAAACAATAAGAATAAGCTAGCTGTGATGAATCTCAAAGAGAACTTCGAGCCAATGAGTCCATTGGCAAATAGATCCAGGGGAGATAAGAAATTTGCTGAATGGTGGGGCTATAAAAAGAAGAATATCCCAGCAGATGCTAATTTCAAGAAAAGGATGATTGCCAAGGAGAGAGAATCAGAGGGGACATTGAAGAAGAAAATCAGAATGCTTTTGAAGGAACAATTAGCTCAGGAGGAATCTTGATTATCGGTTGGCTTAGAACAGAATTCAGGGGGTGAAAGGAGGTATCAATAGATTGGAAACATAGAGCTGGGATTCGAAAAGATGAAGATCAAAAGGCTCGGAAATCGATAAAAACTCCTGAAGAAGAGAATAGGATTGGTAAATGGCAGATTCAGCCAACAACACCAACATGTGCATGTACTGGCTTCTGCCCTGCCTGTAAGGCTTCAAATACTCAGGGTCTGAGTTCTCAAAATTACATTGAACAAAGTAGGTTGGAGCATGAAGCGGATAATATCGCAAATCGGATTGCTAGTGTTCCATCCAGTTTTCAGTCTGATGATCTATCTTTATCTGAGGATTTAACTCCAAATCCAAAATCAAGAAGCGGCGCATCAATAAGCTCATCACTAAAAAATAGAATGGAGTCTATAACGAACACGAGCATGGACAATGTTCGAGTCCATAACAACACTGCAGCAAATAACATCGCCAACAACTATAATGCAAGAGCAGTCACATTTGGAGATAATATATGGCTGCGAGGAAATGAAAGTCCTGAGGATACTAAATTAATGGTACATGAACTAGCACATGTAGCTCAGCAACGTAATCAACCGATGATCCAATTGAAAACATCATACCAAAGCCAGCTAGAAAATACATTCCAAAGAAGTCCCTATATTGAAGAAGGAAAAACCAAATATCATATTGACAAGAATGACATGTGCAATGTTACAACTCTTGCAATGCAACTCATCAAGTTGATTGGCAATGAAACGAATACGCGAGATGCAGTTACATCGCTACTGATTAGGAGTAAGTATCCGAAGTCAAAGAGGGATAAGTTGGAAGGCATGACCATTGCTGACCTACTTATTACTAGATTCTATCAGATAAAGAAATGGAAAGCGAAATTAGAGCTTTACTTTCCTGATAGAAATAAAGATGGCAAACTATGGCAGCGCTTCAAAGAAATGAAGGATAAGAGTGGAAGTAGCTTCTTCCAGATGGGTTTGCCTTTAATTATCGTCGGACTAGAAGTGCTACAAGAAGCCAACATTCAAGGTGAAGGAGAGTCAATTTCCAGCAAGAAATATGCGCTGCCTCCGAAGGCAACTTGGAGCAAAGCAAACGCCAGAGCATATTTTGAAGGGAAGCTAAAAAATGAACTTGACTCTGGATCAGCGATACTGATGTCCACAAAACTAACAGGTGGGCACATCGTTCATTTGAACAGCGTTATCAGCGGGCCTACCGGAGGAGTACTAATCGATGACCCATTTGGTATACGGTTAGGATTTTACATGAAGAATAATTCAGATTTCAGACCAGTTATCCTTCGGGAGCGAAATAGACACTTCAACATCCTAAAGCGAAGATTGATGCATAACACTCCTTTGTGGAATGAATTGCAAACTCTGAAAAAAGGAGATAGATTCCCCAAAAATGTTGGTGAACGCAATTTCTACAATTGGGAAGAAGTGGCGAAATTTAAAATTGGTAAATTTGTCAATATCCTTTCGAAGGGCATAGCCATAGATTTCTCATCGCTAACGGAAAATTCGATAAACGTCGAGTAGGAAAAGGAGCAATTGGTAACGAGGTTCTCGGGTTATGGCAGCTTTCCAAGTCTGATCGTTCTCCAATATTGCTTAAATCAATCGAGAAGGCTAAGAAATTCATCCGAGATATTCCCAATATCCTTGCTCTATCTTTGCAGCTTCATCTAATCCCGGCCAAGGAGGCATCGTGGAAATCAGAAACTCAAGATCTATATTCCCTGTATTCCTAAATTGAAAAGCAACATTTGCAGGAATAGTAATGCAAATCCCCTTCTTCACAGTGACCACGCTTTCTTCGTCGCGGTACTTCCGCCATAATTTCCCTATCCCTGAAATGAAAAACCAGATTTCTTCAACAGTTTTATGACAAACTGCTTGTGAAATCCGATCTGGTGGGAGGATGCAGTGAGCGAGGCCGCCTAGGTTGAGGGATAGCAAAGAACGAATAGAGCTGCCATCGGGAGCTTTGTAACAAGGAGTTTCCCTGAGCATTGCGGTTCTTATTCTATTACTGGGAATTAATAAATCACATTTCCCATCAATCCAATATTCACATGTGCCTATGCCAGTACATTCCAGTTTCATCAGCCCCGTACTCTTGTTCTCCAAATGCCTGCAACGCTTTGAAGATACATTTGCTTTAATTAAGAAGGTATCTTAGTAAAAAATATTTACTCATACTGGCTCATCTCACAGCATCCTCGAAACCAGAGTGAAAATTCAGGTCCTGCATTGAATATGCAATTTCTATCATAAATCAAGTATTCAAAATACATTGTCGGCAGGAAATCCAGCTATGTCAAGAAGATTTCTCCCTTTTCCCATATTTCCTTAGATAATATTGCCGCATGAAATGTGCCTCGAATTTATTGATTTCCTTCGCTCCTCCGAGGAACTCTGATTCGATGAAAGCCTTGCAGGCCTTCTCTAGGACGAAGGTGCAGGTGAATGCCTCTTCCATATCTCGACCGATGCAGACAGCACCATGATTTGCCATAAGCGCAGCATTTCGCCCCTTCAATGCTTTCATGGTCTTCTTCACAATCTTCTTTGTAGACGGAAGGGCATACTCGGCTACTCGAATGGTAGGACCAATGATCTGCACCATGTCATCGAGAATAGGAGGAACCTCCCTTCGAGCCACAGCTACAGTGGATGCGTTCATTGAATGAGAGTGGATGACTGCACCAATATCCTTTCTATCCTTGTAGATAGCGACATGCAACTTCATCTCAGCAGATGGCTTATGCTTGCCTTCCCAGTTGATATCATCCGAGCTGAAGTCTACGATCGCTATATCTTCGGGAGTAAGGGTTTCATAGCCCATTCCTGATGGAGTTATGGCCATTCGTTGTAGATCGACTCGACAGGAGATATTACCCCAAGTCCCACCAACGAGTCCATTAGCAATGAGTTTCTTTCCAGCCTCACAAACGATGCTTTTTGCCTCATCTGCATTCATTTCAATCACCTGAAGGGATAGCGAATCTCGCCTCATTTGCCTTCTTATAGACTTCTCTTAACGATGAATAGATTTCCTTGTAAGTTTCAAAGAGTGAATCATACACTCCAAAGTTCTCCTTATGAGGAGTGAATATTCCGGTTTCCTTGACGATCTCTTTCGCGAATCTGAAATCAGAGAATATCCCAGCTCCTACGAAGCCAATCATCGCAGCACCAATAGCACCAACGTACATAGGTTGCTCGAATGTCCGGATGTTCCGTTTTGTCACATCTGCAAGAATCTGCATCCATTCTTTGCTAAGAGACCCTCCCCCAACGACGTTCACATCTGTGATGGTAAACCCAAAGTCCTTCTCAAAATTCTCAATGATCCACCGCAGGTTATAGGCGATACCTTCGTCGATAGCACGGATGACGTGAGCGCGTGTGTGCTCTAGACCCAGATTGAAGATGGTTCCTCGGGTGGTAGTAGTACTTACAGGACAGCGTTCTCCCAAGACCCATGGGGTGATGATGAGATGATCAGAACCAATTGGCACCGATGATATCTCTTGGTCCATGAGGTGGAAGACCTCGACATCATTCGGATCGAGTGATATTCCCTTGTAGAGCTCCTTGGATGCCCATTCAAGCAGGATGCCTGCTGACTCAGTCACACCGACAACGATGTTCTTCTCAGGGTCAGCACTTTGGAGAGTTACTGCTCCGTTCCTGAACTTCGGAGCTTGCTCAGTTGCGATACCAAACCATGCGGAGGTTCCGAGATAGATGTGTGACTCCCCCTCTTCGACTGCTGTCGAGCCAACTAATGCGGATTGCGTATCATCACATCCTCCGAAGACAGGAATGCCTTCAGGAAGTCCCATGGACTCTGCAGCAACCGCAGTAAGCCCAGTACCAACTGGATCAATAGAACGAACAAGTGGTGGCAGCTTCTCCTTGTCAATCCCAATCAGCTTGAAGATGAGATAGTCCCAATCCTTCTTTTTTAAGTCAAAAGAATAGGAACATGCCCCTGACCATTCAGCTACCTTCTCACCTGTGGCTTTGAATTTCAAGAAACCATTAACATCCAAGAAGAGATCAGCTTTCTCATAGATATCTTGTCGTTCTTGCTTGAGCCAGAGCAACTTGCAGACAACATCCTTCCCAGTTATCTCAATCCCAATTATAGACTTGAAGACCTTCGTCCCACCAATCTTGCGCATAATCTGCCGGGCTTGCTTCTCAGCCCTACCATCTACCCAAGAGATATTCGGATGCAGTACAACACCGTTCTTGTCAATAGGGATAACTCCCATGGCTTGAGTGGTGAAGACGATTCCTGCTAGATTATCTTTGGAAAGCTTATAATTCGACGATATCTGACGAGTAGTCTTCACAATAGCATTCCAGTAGTCTTCAGGATCCTGCTCCACCCATCCTGGACGGGGAGTATGAAGAGGATAGTCCTCTATGGCATGTGCGACAACATGTCCATTTGAATCAACTAAGGCAGTCTTCACACTACTTGTTCCTACATCGTGCGCAATCACATATATTGGCATCATTTCAATGGCCTCAGAATATTCTCTGGAGGGTGTCTACTGAATGCTGCCTATAATTCAATCCAAGTGAAATAGGTTTCTTCTCAGGTGTTATTTAGAAGAAGACCATGTTCTGTGAAAAATAAGATAGATAGGCAATCCGAATCGGACTGCCTAATTATATTCTGTGTACCTAGTGTTGACTAGTACCTTCGACCGCCGCTGCGTCGGTCTCTGCCGCCGCCACCACCGCCGCCATAGCCTCGATCACGATCTCGTCCGCCGCCGCCGTATCCGCCACCGCCACCGCCACCGCCGTAGCTACTACGACCGCCGCCACCACCGCCACCACCGTAGCTTCGGCGTCTGGTGTCTTCGTGCTCAACAGCTGACATGTCATTATCGGTCTTTACATCTTCAATGGCTGTTTCAGCTGCACTGAGTTCACCGTATTTTCCAACGTTAAGTCTCAAATTACCTCTAAACAATCCAGTGTATCCATTCTTGAGTAAGTAGCTCTCGCCAACCTCAACACTATCGATGTGGTCATCCCATAGTGGTACAGCAACTGTACCAGTTGAATCACCAACTACTGCATCTAGTACTCTATGTGAAGCTCCGTCATTTCTTGAAGATACTTCACGCTCTTCACCTAGTTCGATCACCTTGAAGGAAATGACCAGGTTTTTCATCTGTGGCTTCAATTCAGCCACTGTAGCCTCAATAGGCTCTCTGTCGTAACTCATTTGTATCACTCACTTATGCCAAAGCATAATTGATTACAGGGCGTCAAAAAATAAGCGGGTTCATCTGGGGAGGTGCGAAACGGTGCGTAACCAATCACGAACTCTTTCTGAGAAAACGCGTCTTGCTTGTGTTTCCTGTAGCCTATTCTCCAAATCATACCCTTATAGTACTGTGCATTGAGCTTTTTTCTGAAGATTGAGAAGGCATGCCCCTCCTCCATGAAATGCTAGCGAACCTTGATCTCCTTGAGGAGGGACTTGTCTCTTATGACATCCTATGCCTATCTCTCATCCAGTCTTCTTCTTAGTGACAATGATGGCGATTACGACAACCACAATAGCACCACCAAAACCTACAGATAGAACCAGAGGCAAAAGTGGATCGGGTGGCAACTCAGTATCAGTGCCTGTGGTTGTATCAGTAGAAGTTGTTGTGCTCGTTGTCGTAGTCGTTGTAGATTCTGTAACGGTTACCCAAACTGTATCTTTTTCAAAATTGAGGTAGTCATCATATACTAGTACAGTCACATTATAGACTGCAGGGCTGAGATCATCCACTGATAATGTGATTGAGAATGATACTGCAGATATGGTTTGATTAGCGATTTCAGTTCCATTCACATATATCCTATATCCTCCAAGGTTATAGTCAGACACAACCCATACTAATTCATTTCCAGTGGTACTCTCCTCAAATTCAAGATCATCGGGAGTTTCTGAAAATGATGGTGAAACAGTATCACTTACTGTTATGGTTATCATCTTCAGGATATAGTTCGAATAGATATCTTCCGCGTAGACACCAAACTCGTAGGCATCGGCTGTATCAAGATTCGTTGTATTAGTGATCAGGCCACTACTATCAATTGCGAAAAGATCGTTTGCGCCAACGCTAAGCCAGTAGCTCTGGATTCCAGAGGGATCCGTTGCACTAATCTGGTAGCTGAAGGACTCTCCAAACTCAGCATGTTGGTCCACTGGTTCAGTGATCCATGCTGGACCAACTGTGTCCTCAACCTCCACAATGGACTGATTCCAGATGAAGTGTCCAGACACATGATATAGAATTACTGTGACATTATGAACACCCACCGGAAAGCCATCTATTGGTACATCAAACAGTGTTCCAGGCCAATCTCCTGCTGCATACTGAGTTCCATTTCTCAGTGCCTCATACTTCCATGGATTAAGTGCTTGGGACCACCAGGGCATGAGGTGACCAGTTGACGTGAACTCATAACCAGTTGAATCAGCTGGAGTCATGTTAAGACTAACAGTAGGATAGTAATCGACTCCAGAACCTGCTCCAGGAATTACATAAGAACCAGTTCCAACATAGTCACTCCACCAATTTCCTATTGTACTCTTGTTCCAATAGTTAGTATCTATCGCGGTATCTAAGGCATTTCCAGCGACATTCCAACCTATATCGTTATAGTACAACTCGCAATCATCCGTATTTATCAGGAATATCCCGTATTCTTGATTGTCATAGAGTACATTCCACGTGACGGTCCAGTTGTCTGACATATAATTGTAAATTCCAGAATCCAGGTTATCATGAATGGAGTTGTTGTAGACGGTCAGATTGTGTGCGAAAACGCCATGTAAGCCGAATCTGAAATTCTCATACACATTGTTGTCCTTAACTTCGCAGAACAGTGAAGAGCCAATGAAGATACCATCCTGTGTGTTGTTGTAAACCTCATTTTCAAGAATCTTGATGAAATTAGTATTTGCCAGTGAGATTCCGCAACCTTCATCTGATTCGCCTCTGTTGCCATGTATCTCATTGCTTAGTATTGTGCAATTGTCTGAGAATTCAACAGATATGCCATGCTGGGTATTGTTGTATAGATGATTGTCCACCACAAGGATGAAATCGGACCCATCCACATAGATTCCATTCCATGTGTTATTGTAGATCTCATTATTCCTTATTTCACAATCTTGAGAGGCGCTCACAGAGATGCCGCAACGGACACCGCCATCACCCCTGTTCTGATACACCTCATTATCTGTAACAGTGCAGTTTCGGGAGCCTACCAAAGTAATACCATGAATAGTGTTGTTGTGGATTTCATTATCATGGATATCTACAAAATCGCTGTTCCCAATCTGAATGCCAGCATATGTATTCTCAAATATGTGATTATCAAAAATCTCCCAGAAATCGACTTCCCAGAGGTTTATTCCACATTCAGGACTCAGATCGTTGTCGTAGATCGTATTATTCTCGATGGTTGAGTTGTAGGCATAGGATGCATATACTCCTATATTGTTATTACTGTAAATGAAATTATCAGAGATAGTTGTGTAATTGGAATCTCCGGAGATGTAGATACCACTATTCTGATGAAAGTATATCTCACACCCATTGATTTCAACATAGTTTGAGGATGTAGATGATATTCCTCTCCAGTTATCAAAGATGGTACAATTATCGATAACAAGATTGGGGGTATCATCTGCATAAATACCATAGAACTTTCTTGTTATCGTAGTATCCTCAATCCTCGCATGAGAAACATTGACAAGAAGAATCCCATTTTCATTGCGGTACGTTGTCTCATTCAGCAAACATCCTCTGATTATGAAATACAAGGATACATCTTGAATCTGAATGCATGCAGTACTAGACGTGATATTATAATTCTCAATGATGTATGGGAAGTCGATGCTACCCTCTCCGTCCCATTCGTAGTTACTAGCGGCATTTTCAAAGGCAGTATCCCCTACTATATCGATTGGACCGAACTCATCATACGCATTGATGAATTCTATCCTTGGGGGATTATTCATCATTTCATTGTTGCTGATTGCAGTATCGGAAACAGCAGTCATCAACACTATTGTCAATAGAATACCAAATAGAAAAGCCTGTGCGTGCTTCATCCATCTCCCTCTTTTGCAGAATGCGAACGGAGTATGTGTCTATATGGTTCCTGATATGCTTTTCGACATTTGGAGAAGACATTTCCCATAGCATGGAATTATGTAGTTCTATTCATCTAGGTGCATGATTCGACGCTAGTAAGTACACGTCTGAATCGTTCTATTGCATCATCAATCACTTCATCAGTATCTGCCAGGCTAGTGTACATACGAGAGCCAGCCAATGTCACGATACCCTCAGCCATATAGGCAGCACCAATTTCCTCCATAAAATGCTGACGAACTTTGATCTCCTTGAGGATGGACTTGATTCTGATGACATCCTTGGGAAGACTGATCCTTATGAACATCGTACCTGAGGTCTCTAGATGACAGATTGCTCCTTGATTATAGGCAACAAATGGAAGCTTCATGTCATCAATGATCTCCTCAAGACCTTTTGTCAGACGGTCTCCTGCCTTGCCTGCAATTTCACAGGCATTGGTTCTTTCGATTTCTTGGATTGTATAATAGCCCGCAGCTGAGCTAAGTGGATTTGCAGCAAGGGTTCCACCAACATAGGCTCTTTTCTTGCCACCTCCGACACCAGCTGCCAAATGCTCCATTAGATCCTTCTGTCCACCTAGTCCTCCTGCAGCAGGATAACCTCCTGCTACTATCTTCCCAAACGTTGTTAGATCAGGAGTGACTCCAAAGTAGCCTTGAGCTCCTGCGAGTCCGATCCTTCCGAAAGTAACGACTTCATCGAATATTAGAAGAGTATCATACTGATCACAAAGCTCTCTAATCTGCTTGTTGTGGTCCTTGTCTACTGGACGTGTGCCAGACTCTGGTCCAACGGGTTCGACGATTACTGCTGCAGTCCCGCCAAGTAGTCTATTTCTGGAGAGCTTCTTCCGAAGCTTGTCAATGTCATTGGGATACACCTCATGAGTGTGCTTCCTGCAGCCACCGGGAATACCATGAGCCTCAAAACCTCCTGTTCCAGGGATGTGTAGTCCGTACACCATCTGGTCACTCCAACCATGATAGGCTCCACCCATCTTGATGACTTTCTTTTTCCCTGTTGCCAATCGTGCGACTCGAATCGCGGCCATTACAGATTCTGTGCCGCTTCCAAGCATACGAAACATCTCGACAGCAGGTAGGTGCTTGTTGATCTCTTTGGCTAATTTGAGCTCAAATTCAGAGAAGAGACCAGTGACTGGGCCTCTCTCGTTAATGAGCTCTATGATCTTCTCTCTAACAGGAGCATAATTATTGCCAAGAATGATAGGTCCTCCGGCTTGCAAGAAATCAATATAGCGGTTCCCATCGATATCCCATAGATACGCACCTTCAGCTCTATCAATGACTATTGGGAATGGATAGTTAAATGCAAGATTATGTTGCACGCCGCCAGGGATGTACTGCTGGGCTTCAGAGATCATTTCCTTTGATTTCGCACATCTCTGTTCGAAATACTCAAGATATTTCTTCAAAGCATCTTCCTGAATCTTCTGCACTGGTAATTCCATCAGATGAGACAATTTTCGATAGATCTCTGCAGTATCATGATAGTTTGAAATGCTATAACCCGTCATTCTACCTTCACAGTACCTAGCAGAGTACTAACATCAATGAATAGTTTGTGGCTGGCTGAGTAAACCGGAAGAGTATTGATCGCATCCTACATACTCGCGCATATTTATAGGTTAGATTGCACAATGTAGCCTACCATTGATTCATAGTTCTTATCCAATTATTTGGATTCTATTTCTTTTATGTCGTGGTAATTCGCGTGGGATGTGATGTAGTGAGAAAGAGATTTGGTTTTCTCGTGGCGTTGTTCATTGTAACTCTGTTTCTTGGATCAGAAATGTATGTGATTTCAAATAATGCAAGGGGAGTTTCAGGAGAAAGAGCTATGAGTAGCGCTCAAGGAATGATTCCTGAAATTCAAAGAACCTTGAGCAGTACACCGCCACCAAGAACACCGGTTGACCTAAAGGAACTTGTGACCGAATTGTTATCAGTCACGCCTGTGAGCCATCAAAGTGACTATGATGGCGACCTACTGTATGACGCTGTTGAAGCAGTAATTGGGACAGACCCAACAGAAAATGATACGGATCATGATCAGTTAACTGACTACAACGAGATTATGTTCTTCGGAACAGACCCAAAGCTTCCTGATTCCAATGATGATGGACTCTTTGACTATGATGAAGTGAGTGTGACACTCGATCTTGACAATGACGCTATGCCAAACGCTTGGGATTTTGATAATGACAACGACGGAGTGAATGATGCATCTGATCTTTCACCAATGGCAAAATCACAGACACGCGCCTCAATCCCAATATCAATTCATACGGATGGACAACCTACCTATATCACCTTTCAACTTGTACCTGCAGATATTGAGTATCTGAGATTTATCTACCAGACATGGGATTGGAAAGACGATGATCACGAAGGACAAATGCAGGACTTGGATGGTTCAAAAGATGACATCTCTCTAGTACCATACTTACGCCTTGAAGGAAACACATTTCCAGCTCAAGCTGATATGGATGAATTTGGAGTCTTAGGACCAGAAGATGTGGGAGGAATGTGGCATACGGTAAATGCCATATCAGTACCACTATCGCCGGTTTATGAGTTTGAGAACATTGTCGCATTCAATGGCCGAATTCTATATGCAATCTCAACACCGGCTGATATCAGTTTTCAAGCAAAACTTGAGTGGAAAGTCATAGGAGAAACAGATGTTACATCTTCAAATATGAAAATTGGCGATGACTACATCTCTTATGGACAAGACATGATCGCTACAGCTAATGTCAGTGATGAGTACAACGCGGCATATGTGGAATGGATTACTCTAAGTGAAACAGCGAGTATATCGACTATCGCGATAAAAATCATCGATGGACCGTATCTGGCGGTTGCTCCGGATGACAAGACGCTGGTTTTCAACTCCACAAACCTTGGGGTTCGCGAAACATTCCGATACTACAAGAATCAGAAATGGTTAGAAGATTTTAATGGTAATTTCACTTCTGTGAAGCCAGATGGTACTTGGGGACTGATTCCGTATGCTGGTGCAGGCTCCCTTCTATCTGTCATAGATAGGATTGACACTGTCTACGCACGCAGTACACCCTTAGTCAAGTATACAGAACCCTTCAAGCTAACTGGTTTGACAGTGCAGGAGTTCTATGGCACAGATGTTGGGATATTCTACAATGTCACAGACAAGAACCAAACCATAGCAGGACATTGGTTGATGGATTACAAATTTGTGAACAATGCTACAACAACCCTTACAGACATGCCAAGTCTACTTCAGGATAACGATGTAGCAGTAGCACATCTTACGAGTACTGTACGAGACAAGTACCAATCTCTTGTTGAACTTAGAGAGAATCTAGTACCAGTGGCACTGGGTTCAGCAGCCATTGGAGAAGTGATTCCAATCACTATCGCAATCGAGGATAATAGCAAAATTGTGGAGCTATCTGAAACTCTGACTGCAACATACATTCTCAGCGGGACCTGTTCAGTGAATCTTGCATCAGCTGACTTGGTCACGAGCAAGTCATTGAAGATGAATTGGTATAATTCTTCAACCTATACCGGTCTCAGCCAAGTCGAGATATCCACCGAGCTGTTATCATGGGGTCTTGATGGCAATGCAACATTCAATCTCCAACTCGCACTCATGCGATGGCATTCTGGAGAAAACAAGATCACCAAAGTAAATGCAGTAGAGCAAATTATGGACGAATTCAATCCGACGGAACTCGATACAATATCCTATATCGGTCTAGCGGGGCTCGAATCCTTTGCATTTGCTGGCAAGGTTATTACATTCTTTAAGAACTGGAATTACTTGAAAGAACTCGCCGATCCGCAATTCTACGATTTCATGCTAGATTGCTTATACAAAATGGCAGGAGGGGTTATGTCTAAGACATCCATGACAACATATCTTTTCAAGAACAGCAAGTTCATTGCAACTCTTAGGTTCGGAGACCAACTCACTGACTGCGTCAAGTCGTCAAAATATGCTATGTCTTTCAAAGACTTTGAGTCAGCCCTTTTCATTATCGGGATTATTGTTGAGATTGGCCTCGGTATCGCCGCAGGCTGCATGATCGCAGATCAAATTGGTGGATCAGCAGGTAGAGAGTTCGGAACTGCGTATGGAATCCTAGCAGTAATTGTGGGAGTATGGCTTGCAGGAGTCTATGCACTCATAGGTACTATACCGTTCATAGGATGGTTGATTTCCTTAGGATGCGCTATCTATGATGCCACCACAAACTTCTCACAGAACATGATAGTAAAGTGGGTTCAAGGACTGTATGGAAATATCTGTCGTCTAGGACAAACGATTCCTAATGTCTTTGTTGAGAATGTGCCAACTATATCTACGTATGATGTTGATGACAATGGTAATGATCTTGGGGATTTTATCGTAGTGAATGGAACACTGTGGAATGAAATCGATGTAGCTATCAAATATATACCTACATTCTGGGATATGTGGGACATAGAGAATACTTTCCAGTTTGAGCTCGTACGGCTTGGGTTGACATCTCCCGACTTCTTTCCGGAGAATTCGGAATACCTCACCTGGATCCTACCTTATGTTGATATTATTGCACCTGAAGGCTCAAACTCACTTACACCGCAGCCCTATTCTACATTTCAGCAGTATATGTGGGAAATGACTCAGGACTACCTCCTAGGACGTCTTGACGCCCTTGATTACCGGGAGAACTACTATATTGACTCTCACAGGGTCAAGCATTATACCTACCAAAGAGAATATGCTTACAATTCATGGATCATTCCAGGAACTGCAATGGCAGACTTCCCGATAACAACTAGAGTAACTGCTGCATATAATCTGGCCACATGGTGGTGGCATTGTCCAGTGTGGTACTTCGGAGCAAGATGCTACCACACCGACTGGTTTGTAGACTCTACTCAATTCAGTGTGACTACACAGTACTACGACATATTTCCTAGCACTCTGAACGATTTTCTTTCGTGGAAAGAAATCAAAATCAATGATCAAGATGGAGATGGTTTGAATGCGACACAAGAGATAGCACTTGGAACATCACCTGTTGATTTTGATACAGATGCAGATGGACTCGATGATAAATATGAGACTGATCATGGATATGATCCTACGTGGTATGATACTGATTCAGATATGGTCACAGACTGGTACGAGCACGCATATGGAACGAACGTAACTGACAGTGATACAGATCAGGATGGACTAAGCGATTTCGAAGAGTTGTCCGGATGGGTCATCAATTTCAAGTACCTAGGGAATTCATCACTTCCTTTCCAAATGGTTGTTACTTCAGATCCAAAGACGAACGATTCGGATAGGGACGGTATTGATGACCTATCTGAGTACCAGGGCAATACCAATCCTAGATCAAACGATACGAATGGAGACGGTAGTCCAGACTCAGCATATATCTGGATCAAATCAGAGGCTGTCTACGAAACAGCCATTGATATCACACTGCAAGGCGAGTACAATCGGCTGACAGACATTTGCGTCGATGCGTATGGAGATGTATATGTAGGGCATTCCGGAGAGAGTTACCCTTCGAACGCCACGATCAAGAAATTCGACAGTTCGTTGAATCCAGCTATACTTCCTGTGAATTCAATCTTCCCCAACATGATGATGTATCCTAGTGAGGTGCCATACATTATGGAGGTGGATAGAGGCAACGATTACCTCTATACATACATGTCCGGTATCGATAGATTCAATCTTTCAGGAACAGTCATTAATCCTGACTCGTGGAGTACACTTAACCCTATGCAGGTTCAGGATTTTGATTTTGATAGTGAAGGAAATATCTACGTGCTAAGGCATTCGACCGGTAACTACGCAAACGTCCAGAAATACAGCTCGAGTGGCAGTCTTTTGGCGACATACGGTAGTCTTGGTTCTGCACAAGATCAATTCGATTGGCCCATATCATTAGCAGTCGATGATTACTACGGATTCATCTATGTATGTGACAATCAATATAGTTACTCCAAACCCGACAGGGTGGTAAAGCTACGTCTATCGGATGGCACATTCCTAGGAGTTGTATCTGGGAATTACCAAGATATCATGGATGTTGACGTTGATGATGAGGGATACATCTATGTCCTTGGAACGAACTCAAGTGAGACAACTGTTCAGAAGTTCTATCCACACGGTGAAGAGGATGTGGACTTTAGATTCAGTGGTAATAGTACACACGATTTCTATGCCTCAGGCGGTGACTGGAGACATTTGGCAATCGGGCCAGACAAGAGCATCTATGTTGTGGACTGGGTCGTGTATGGCACTCCATTTACTTCTCGCATTTGGAAGTTCTCACAGAACATAGAATTGACATCAGACCAGATACCTGATTCGAATTCGGATTGGGATAATGATGGTCTAACGAATGTACAGGAAATCATGGGATGGGAAATCTCTGTCAATTTCACATCTGGCGAGTTGACATTCAATGTGACAAGTAATCCCTTGATGAATGATACTGATCTAGATGGACTAGGAGACTCCTTGGAGTATGTGCTTGGTTCCAATCCAAATTCGCCAGACACTGATTTGGATGGTATTAGAGATCATCAGGAATGGTGGGCATCAACTTATCCTGACGTTCCGTATGTACCGCCCATGTTCTCTCCAGTCATGCAACCACCTAGTCAGCATAGCAGCTCAATGAGTATGGCTCTTACAGGCCCTTCACTAACCAATTGGGATACAGATGGTGACCTTTTGCGAGACGGCATAGAGTATACCTTCGGGAGTTCACCTATTAATCCAGACATGGATGGAGATGGTCTCTCAGATCTGACCGAATTCCTGTACAACTCCAATCCTAATAGTACAGATACTGATCTAGACGGCGCAAGTGATGCAGAGGAACTTGCTGGGAACTCTAGCTTGCTCTCACCAGACTCTGATAGTGACCTTATCTTTGATGGAACAGAATACGATATGGGTACCAATGCAACAGATATAGACTTCGATGGCGATGGCATTCCAGATGGCTACGAGTTACTCTACGTGATTGACCCCAAGAGCGCAGACTCAGATGGCGATGGCGTTTCTGATGACATTGAGCTTTCTCTATATCTAGATCCTCGGAGTAACGACACTGATAAAGACGGTGTACCAGATGGGACTGAACTAGCAATTGGAAGCAATCCATTAAATATGGATTCAGATTTCGATGGTATTCCAGATGGCGAGGATCCTGACACATTTGCGGCATGGGAAGGGCCTATAATTCTGGTACTGAATTCAGACCCATCAAATGAGACGCTAGAGTTTGCAGATGCACTTGCATACTATGCAGAAGTCATCATCATTTCCGTGGATGAGCTTCTCAGTGATTATAGTGAATCGCAGTATGTTGTTCTCGTAGGACAGCCAGATCCGGATAGCTACTCCGTTGAGGGATTGATGTACGACCTATTGGAGGACACTGGCGCGATATTGGATGAAATGATGGAAGATGAATCCCGCTCCGTTACTACTCGACTTGGAATTTGGACGGAAACCCAGACAGTCGTGATGCTGGCATCTGCACTACAAGAGGATTCCTTTATGGTTCTGCAAATCCTGAGGGGAAGAAATGTGACTGTTCTTCCAGATTCAATCCGTTTGGAGTATCAGATGCAGTATCCAGAAACCTCTGGCTCAATTGAATATGCTATCATTCTCAACGAGGTTGATATCACGAGAAACACGGATGCAATCGTTACCATCTATCTAAGTGGAGCTTCACAGCCCATGATCACGATAACAAGATACAACATGACAACAACACCGTATGTACTAGAGGCCAGTTCAGGACTAGGCTCTGACGATATTTCCCTCAATATCTATCTCGATGTCTCGCTGGAAATCTATGGCATGTCAGCTGATGTCTTCTCAGGAGCACTGATTCAGATATACTATCGCGAGTCAGACCTTGACCTCACACAAAACGGCCAGCTAGGAGACCTAGGGGATATCAATGAAACAAGTCTCTCGGTATACTTCTATGATGAGATTTCAGAACAATGGACTAAGCTATCCGAGGAACTATCTTGGGTACTATCTATTGGACAGAATACGACCAATGTGGAGATCTATGGGAACGAGTATGGTGGATTTGTATGGATTCAAGTTAATGAGTTACATCTATTCGCTTTAGCAGGACAAGTACTTCGAATGGAGCTCTTCGATCCATGGATGACCGTTATGGCATTCGCGATAGCAGGATTTGCTATAGTTGGTTCCATTGTAGTTTTCAGAAGATATAGAAGCAGGGAAAGATCAGTCAAGTATGATAGCTTATTGAACGAGTTGATAGATTAGCGACTGGGGAGAGCTACTCTCCCCACCTGAGTTGATAAACTTGGAAATTCCAAGACATGAACAGGATATTTTGTACTTATGCCCAATTTACAGGTATTTAATAAAATAGATGATTCATGTCTATGACTGTGTTGGGAAATAAATATGCTAGATCAACCATAGTAGTATTCTTGGCATTCGTACTAGTGGCAACTCAGGGGGTCATCACTGACATACCTCCTAAAGAGCCAATGATTCCTTATCTTCCCGGTAACATCAAAGACCTTTCAGAAGACCAAGATCATGATTCAATCATCATTAGTTCTAACGCAGACTTCGAATTACAAAGATGGCCTGGAGAGGGTACGGAAGCTAGTCCATATATCATAAGTGGACTAGAAATTTCTGACCATATCGCCGGTATCAGAATTGAAAGCACCTCTGCTCATTTTATAGTCGAAGACTGCCACTTTCAACCAGATGATTATGGGGCACTTGATGGACTATACATTTCAGATGCTACCAATGGAGTAATCAGAAATAACACACTGGATGGCTGTGGAATCCGAATCGTTTATTCAAATCTAATAGAAGTATCAAGCAATCGCATCAGAAATTCAGGTCAATATGGAATCTCCATTCAACATTGCTTTGATACAAAGGTCAATCATAATTTCATTGAACAGTCAGACGTCGATGGAATTCGAATGACTTCTTCATCTCAATGTACATTCTCAGGAAACATGATTTCAGATTGCTCTATTGGAATTTCAGTTCTCAATGGACAATCCTCAGAATTTTCATGCAACTCTATTAGAAATGCTGAAAGTTATGGAATTGAGATTACATCTGGTGACAACAATCAACTGTACGCAAATCTTTTGGATTCGGAAAAAGAGGCAATTGATAATGGTCTATCTAATCAATGGGATGATGGTCAATGCATAGGGAATTACTGGCGGAATCAACCCGAATCGGATCATGTATCAATTCCTGGCATAAGTGGGAGTGAAGATCGTTATCCTCTGGAAATTGATTGGAGTGTTGATTGGTATTGGGTTTTTCCTATATACCATTTACCTGCATTCTATCAATTTCCCCTTCCTTACGGAGAAACAGCGAATCAGAATCGATTTTCTTGGATTATCTGGAGTTATCCGGGCTCGCTGCTGATATATCGAAATGAAACAGTACTAGTGAATAGGACGTTAGAAGGTTCAGGAATTTTCTCCTTAGATGCAGCAGTATTAGCTGATGGCAATTACAATTATCACATATCAATATCAAGTGAGGTTGAGTATGGTGGGGGAGGATTTGAATATGCAGTTAGTGTCATAAACGATGTGTTTGTCACCTATCCGGACCAACCTGAGAATCTCGCTGTTTCGGTGATTGGCCATCAGTTGAACCTGACATGGAATCCTCCCTCAGATGATGGAGGAAATCCAATTGTCGAATACATTGTATATAGAGGATATAAGCCAGAAGAAATGAGTCATAGAGCTATGATACAAGTAGGAGAAATATTCAGTGAGGACATATCGAACATTAGTTCGTTCGTATTCTATGCTGTAAGTGCAGTGAATTGGCTAGGTGAAGGAGAGAGGTCTAGATGCATTTCCAATTATGGAGAACATGACAGAATCATGATAAATGGAAATGCTGACTTTCTGAATCAAGGTTGGCCAGGAGATGGAACTGAATCAAATCCGTATAATATCTCATGTGTCTTCATTCAATCGAATACTACAGGCATCAGCATATGCGATGTTGACTCCTATTTTGTAATTAGCCAATGCTGGATTACGTTTGATGAGGATTGGGGAGAATCCACTTATGGAATAGAATTAGAAGATGTCACGAATGGTCATATTGAATCAACTACTATTGCAAATATTAAAGAAGGTATCAGGATTTTCGGCTCCCAGAATTGCACAGTTGTGAATTGTACAACCTATGGTAGCCAAGTACAGATCTACATTGAGTTTTCAGAGTATTGCACGATAGCGGACTCTCATTTCGATATTCCATGGTCTGCGATAGGTGTATACCTGAATGAATCTAGATTCATCGATATTGTGGGAATCAATTTCTCAACAACATCCTATAGTCCCTATGGTATTGTTGCATATTCGTCTGACAACTGTTCCATCACCAATTGCACTATTGATAATCTGAATAATGCACTCCAGGTGGAAAGATGTCATAATCTATTGATATCGCATAGTAAAATCACTAATTGCCGGAACGGAATTAGTATCATTGAATCAGTTGGAATTACAGCAGCTGATTGTGAGATACTCTGGCCTGCTCCAGCTGCCACTGGCATTAGATTTCAAGAATCGTCAATATGCAACTTTCAGAATCTAATACTCGGCAATGTCAGCGTCGATATTGATGGATATAACTACACACATTGGGATCACAATTTTAGCAATGTCTCTATTGATGGGCTGCAGGTTGGATACTTCTTTGGTGAGGAAGACATCTCGATAGAATGCACCAACCTCTCTCAATGTTTCATATCATATTGTAATGGAGTTAATCTGACTGGGTGTGAAATAACCTATTGGGACTACGGAATTCGAATCATGAATTCCAGTTCAGTGAGGATTCAGAATCTGATGAGAGAAAGATTAGAAATCCGGAATTCGAGTTCGATAGAAGTACAAAACATGTCTGTAGATTACTTCACTCTACAATATTCCAATTCAATTAATTTGTCTAGTCTGACGATAAATGACTTATTCATGAGGTACTCAGATAACTGTGAGATATCAATGCTTGAAGTATCTGGGGAAACTTCTAATTTTGATCTATCCTTCTGCAATAACATAAGAATCGTTCAATTTGAGATTGAGAATGAACCCTCGTGGATAGGAGGAGCTGCCAATTTATATCGTTGTTTCAATGTGACACTTCAGGGGGGAATCTACAACTCCACATATTATAATTTCCATATCTATTCATCTACCAACTGTGAAATCATTGATGTTCATCTGACATATCCGATTCGAATCAGCCAATCAAATGACTCTAGTGTAATCAATTGTCTATTATCCTATGATAAAGGTACCAATATGCATCTTGATCATTCAATCAATGCGACCATTGAAGATTGTGTGTTTAGAGGAGGCGGTCTGGAGATTGCTGGACAGGAACGGCACCATTGGTATCATCGAATTGTGCAGAACACACTCAATGACCGACCAGTTGTCTATATTACTAATGAGTCGAATCTTGAATTCATAAATCCACAATTTGGACAGCTAATACTGGTTAACTGTCAACAAGTATTCCTGCAAAACAATCACTTTTTGAATACAAGTTATGGATTTCAGCTAGCATATTGCAGAGAAGTTGAAATTCAAGATATTAATATGGACAAGGAATATGCAAGTTCTAGTTTCTCATCGCCTCATCTTTATAGGTGTGACCAAATTCGAATCTCTAATATCCTATTCCACTGTCTTCAAACAACTTTTCGATTTGATTGGTGTACACAAGTAGAAGTTGATAACTGTGGAATCACGCAATGTGACGGAATTCGTTTTGAAGGAAACCCAATCAACTGTGTCATCAGAAACTGCCTCTTCTCTCGTACAGACGGAGTATGGATTTCAGATGGAACGATGTGTGCAATAATTGGCAACCTCTTTGACCTTGGTGACATCGGAATCCGAGTGTACAATAGTGATTCTATCCTAATTGCTAATAATAATCTCCATTCCCATGAAGGGATATACTTGTCTAATTTGCAAAACTCGTCAATCTCGAACAACACCATTAGCTCAAGTAGTTCCAGAGGGTTGGAGCTTTCTGATTGCTACAATAATCTCTATTCAGGAAATAGAATTATGGGATGCATTGCACCAGGAATCGGCATATCTCGAGAATCCAATTCGACTTTTATTCATAATGCGATTACGGATAATACTGGCTTCGGGATTGAGTGCGATTCAAGTTCTCTAAACTTGCTCTATGGTAATCTCCTTGCAAGAAATGGAGAAGGTGGAGCAGTGGATAACGGAATCAATAACCAATGGGATGATGGACAGAATCTTGGGAATTGCTGGGGATTTTCAGCATCTATTAGTCCAATGTCAATCCCAGGTTCAGCTCATTCTATCGATCACTATCCTGTAATAGTCGATGATGAGGAACTTACATCCCCTGTAATCGCTCATCGTCTTGTCTTCAATTCTACAATGGAGCCAGGAAAGAATGTTACAGAAATCATTTGGTGTTTCTGGGGAGCACCTGGAAGAGCTACGTTATTTGTGGATGGAATTTCTGTTACTGAGAGAACCTGTTCAGGCTGCGGTTTACTCACCATCTCAGTTCTTGAATACGGATATGCAAACTACACGCTCATGCTCATTGATTCAGGTGGAAACATCGAAATGTACACGGTTGATTTGGGTGCGGAAGTAAGAGCACTTCAAAGATTAATGGTTTCAGCGCTTGGCTCAATAGCAGGGTGTAGCATTATCGCACTTGTAATATTGTGGGACTGGAGAATACGCCGGACGAAAGTCATTGAGGAGAAGAAAAGAGAGGAAAAGGAAAGGGAGGAATTACAGCAAGCACTTGATGATCTGAGAGTCTCGTGATGCTTGCACGGAAATCGCGTTTCAAGATTTGTTTAGGTTTCTAGCTAATTATAATTCCTCCACTCTAAAACAGTATGAGGAAATAGGGGAACTGTATGAATCTTACATTATCAATAGGAAGTAGAAGATGAACACATCTGGAAGAAAATGTATCAACCACGCCCAGAAGAAACCTTTCGTTTCCAACATACTCTTTCCCAGAAAGTAGCCAAGAAACGCTGAAAGCGCTACACCAATGATACCGTTCGGATATCCAAAATAGTGTCCCAAACCAAAATACAATGAAGTGATTTGCAAACTTTCCGCTTTGCCAACACTTGGTTCTAGCTCACTCAGTGGAGCTGCACGTAGAGTGAATTCCTCATTGAACGCGTTCATGGATGCAATCAACAGAGCAGCTGGTAGGAGGGGTAGTCCATTCACTAGCTGTTCTAGTGATAGCTCAAATCCTGCAACTAGAAAGATAATAGTAAAGACAACGAAGATAATTATGAATGGTCTTGCCAATTTTGTCCAAGGTTCCGGACCCTTCATTCCTAGAAGACGAGAAGGCTCCGCTTCTGCATCAATCTGTCCTTTTCTAAGATAGAAGTCATTGGGTCTACGTCCAGTTACCAATAGGAAGATAAGAACCACAAAGGCAGGAACAAGTCTGAGTAGATGTACTGCGAACGAGTCGTAGGGGATAGGCAATGTGGATATCCATGCGATCCATTCTACGCTTTCGCGAATCATCGGGACGAGTCCGAATTCCCAACCTCCTCCAAAACCAAAGAAGAAGATGATTACAAGAATCGAATAGTATCGCCACATATGACGCGTTGGCTTGTGAGAAAGTGCTACACCAAGTAGTATAATCAGGATGGCACCATGAATCAATGCATACCATATGGGCACGGAACCAGCAATCTCTCGAAAGGGAATGATTGCCAAGGCGCTTGCGAATAGCATCATTGTCCACGCGAGGGTAACAGGTATATCATAGGAACTTTTGTGAACCATTGACTCATCTTCATTTCCGGACAAATGATTACTCCTCCATAATCTGCGGCGGTTCAGTTTGACCTGATGATACCTGTCCTCGTTTCGATTCAGCAATCCTCAATACAATAACGAATATCCAGACAATTGCCGTTAGAACCCAGTTCCTGTTGGAATTGTAGAAGAATGTGAAAGTTGTCCCCAGAGCCTGATGGGCAAACATCGCAGTCAAGATATTTCGTCTGGACAGATTGAATAGAGAGTCAATCATGAAAGATTGAGCAATCATCGTGACATAGCCAAGAATTGAAGGCTCAATTCCAAAGGAGATGTTCATCATCTGATGCCACAGCCACCAATATGAGCCTATAATCAGACTACCAATCTCCCGACCATACTTTCCCTGCAAATTGACTAGTGCGAATCCTCTCCAAGCAGGTTCCTCAAAGAGAGGACTTGTAATCAGACTTGCAGAGAAATGAATAGGAATCACGAATAGCAAGATGACTCCAATCTCTTCAACAATTGATGGAACCAAGATAATGAACTCAGATTCTAATCCAGCTGCAAACGAAAGTGCGTTGGCAATGACTGACATAATGGGGAATGAGACGGCTGCAAGGATGAGCCAAGGTATGCATCCTTTCCAATTACGTGCTGTAGCCATTATACTTTCAAATTTCACATCACCGTCAGTTAGCTTCTCAAGTATCTTGAGAGTTATGAGTGGGCTCAGACCTCCAAGAGTAGAGGGAATGATGATCAGCTCCATTGGCCAGAGACCTAAGAACATCTGGATCCAGAAGAACCAGCCAATTGGTAGAGTTATGGCAAAGAACAGGACAAGTCTATGTTTGTCAGCGAATTCATTCACGACCTAGCTTCACCTTTTTCGTTTTCTCAGAACGAATCGCCAATTGACATCAATAATCAAGGATAAATCAGTTACGAAAGATACTAAGGATACGAAACGCATTTACCATACATCCTGAATATTTAGATGGTGATAACCAGTTGTCAGAGGAATACAAGAAGACAGTCTTCTTTGAAGAATGGCATGAGAATAGGAATCGATACTTTACCATGTTGGCAGTGATTGTGATCGCATTCTATTTCGTTGCCACTATGATAGTCCTCTCGATGAATTTCGAAATGAACATTACACTTTTTGGAGTTCCTCTTCTTATCATAGGTATATGTATTGTAATTTTACTGATTGTACTGCAAATTTGGACAGATAGACCTCCAGTGCTTACAGAACCTGAAAGTATAATTGAATAAAACAGATGTATCTGAAACTAATTTGAGATGATTTTGGCCAGATTTGTAACGCAAATCTCACTTTTGTATATTCATTATATTTGTGATAATGATTGAAAAAGCTAAAAAGTGAAAAGATACATACTATTTTCGAGCTTTATTACGAAAAAAATGTATATTTTCGAACATAAGCTCGTTTCACAATGTAAGGGAGATATGCAAACTTGGAGAACTCGTTTTTAGAGACCAGCGAACCTGCTATTACAGAAGAGATCACATTGGACAAGATCTACGTGATCTGTTGTGATCAGAGCAAATCATCAATGGGATTGGGCCATATCAGAACAGCCGTGGATGGTGTTGAGGAGTCGGAACTATCACTGGATTGGAGCCACGTACGGGCGGTACCAATCATCACTCTTGAAGACGCGTCCTTTGAAGCAGGACAAACCCTGATCGTAAGAATCAAGCCGTTAGTTGTACCACCAAAGGCTGCTTTGATTAGATCCTTTTATGGTTCCAATGGGATGGGAAACTTGACCTGCATTGGTTCAACTGAATTTAGAGGATTTGATGAAGAGCGACTAGCTGATAGGGCCATGTTTCATTCGAGAATCAAGGCCAATATGGTCAAAGGGGACCTATTAGGACACGTATTTGTCATCCCACCGATGAAATAGAACTCCCTAGTTCTCCCCCTAATGCACATCCACTGATCAAGTGTTATTTGTAGGGTGATTGCGCCAAGTACGTAGCTTATATTGCACTATCGCTCAATGTGAAAGCATGACGCTCTCTCGCACCATGAAAATAGGGATTATAGTTATCGTCCTTGTAGGGGTGACCACACCAATCGCACTCATGGCGATGCTCAACCAACCAGCAACAGGTATCGAAATTACTCTGCTACACAATGCAGGAGTGATGATCGAAACGGGTGATGTGCGTATCTACATTGACCCATACAATCTTCCTGATAACTACACAGAATTGCCAGCTGACATCATTTTAGTGACACATCCACATGGAGACCACTATCACTATGGCTCGATAGTAGATATAGAAACTCCCGATACGGTGTTCATCTTTCCAGAAAACATGTCCACTGAGATTGCTCGACATGATGCAACAGGTGTAAACCCAGGGGATAGTGTTCAGGTTGGCGATATCAATATCACAGCCTTCTATATGTATACCACAGCTCCTGAAGGCTACGAACCTAGTCATCCACCAGAGGCGAACTGGACCAGTTATATCATCGATATAAATGGATTCACAATCTTCCATGCTGGGGATTCTAAGTGTATCCCAGAATATGAACAGCTAGAAGGTAAGATCGATGTAGCATTATTGCCCTTAGGACCAGGATGCCAAACCATGTATAGGTCAGAGGTTGTAGATGCAATTGAGGTTATACAACCAGATTATTTCATTCCGATACATTATACAGAGGATGAATTCGACGCGTTCTGCACACTTTACGATGTTCAGATTGAGAATTTAGAGTGCACCATGCTGGCATTGACTGAATACAGCTCACATCTCTTCACCAATATAAACGAAGAGTAATTCCATTCCTACCTTCATCTCGAAAGCGGGCTGCTGAGGACTGCATTGCCAGTTCTCAGCTTCCCAAAAAATAGTCAATTTGCTTTAACCATTCCTTTTTCTTCTCATCAAGACATGAGTTCACAGGAGACAACAGGATGAATCAAGACATTAGTCTTAGGAAAATGACCACTAAGGACTGGGATGCGTTTCATAGATTCGATGTTCTTGCATTTCCAGATGATACCATGTCAGAGGAATTCTTCTTTAAGCGACTTGATCGAGATGGATTCTTCTCTCTAGATTTGAAAGGTGAGATGATAGGGCAGCTCATTATATCTCCATTCGGTGAAAATGAGGGTCATCTTGGAAGGATAGCAATCGCACCAACACATCAAGGGCAAGGCTATGGGAATGTGCTTTTACAGGAAGCAATGAAGTGGTTCAAGGATCACAGTCTCACCAAGGTCCATCTTTACACTCAAGACCATAACAAGGTAGCCCAAAGTTTGTATCGAAAGTTCGGGTTTGAAAAGAGCGGTACAACATGGCACTACTTTGTACCACTAGAAACCTTGCGACAACGAAAGCAATTCAAATGCCAACCTATTGAATTGGACGAGATCGAAGTTGTGGGAATGAGATATGCATCACTCCCTGCGGCACAAATCCGAAGGTTTCTAGAATTCTCGGAGCATCCTGTCTTTACCCTGAAGGATGATGATGGTTCTTTGAAAGGTGCATGTAGATTCACACCATCGTTTCCAGGTTGCTTCCCATTTGAGCTTGATGAGATAGATGGACTTGATGATTTCCTTCTTGGCTTGAAACCCTACTCACTTCCAGAATATGATTACATTCGCATTACATTTGTTGACAATGAGAAGCTATCTGTATTGTGCAAGGAAAGAGGATATAGATTGCATCACAGACTCTTCAAGATGACAGCAAGTATCACCTAGGTAGATGATTCTAGGGGGGAACTGCTAGGAACTTCACTCTGAGATTGCGAATCAAGTCATTGAGTGGTGGGGGATTTGAAGGACCCACTCGTTTGAGGAGGCTTGATGTTATCTTCAGGCTGAAATCAACCTTGAAGTTCTTGAGGGAGCTGCATGTGAATAACGAGCTGATTTCCAACTTGACCAGTCTATTATCAGAAATATCAATGTCCTCCAAATTCATATGACCTGATAATGGCTCAAGCTCTAGCTGAAGAAGACGATTAGAATCTAGCGAGAGCGTGCGTAAGTTGCTGCACTTCCTCAAAGGCTCTAGATTCAAGCGAATCAGATTGTTTTCTCCCAAGTCCAATTCCTCAAGCACATTACATTCCTGCAATGGTTCCAAGTCAATCGCACCAAGCTTGTTGGAACGAAGTATAAGCCTGCGAAGATTCTTGCAGGATTTCAGAGGGCTCAAATCAATAGCCATCAGATAGTTCCCATCCAACAGAATCTCCTCTACATTTGTACAGTCCCCAAGATCGCTCAGGTCAACCGCAATGAGCGAATTTCTCGCCAAAGTAATAGAAGTATCATCAGCCTGGAGAGGATGGTCTCTTTGTATACCTCCTACAAGCTTCACCTTTACCTTTGGCAGCATCACCACTCCCTTCTTCAATCGAATTCTTCTTTTGGTTGTCGAAGAATCTACCCTATAATATTATATGTTGATTATATGTATTATTATATAATATATTCTATGCTGTGTGAGGCAGGGGAAAACACAGATGAACATCCCAGGGAGTAATGTGGAAATCGAGATGGAATTCGATCGAGTCGTGTTGAAGGATGGCTCTACTTCAAAGATGATCGAGTACAAGGGCAGATCATTCGATGATGTGTTGACAGATGTTCAAAGCTTCATATACATTCGAGGTTTTGACACTGCCAGACGACTGTTGAAATTCATCCTGCTAAGGATAGGTCTTCCAAACGTTGAAACTTTTCCACGAGATGATGAACTAACTGAAGAGGATATGGATGAACTAAGTGGAATTCTGGAGGATATCGATCAGTTGTCAGACAGATTCCTTTCAGCCAAACATAGGGAAGATACAGCAGGGATAGAGGAAATCGCAAAGGTCAGAAAGACTGTACAAGACGATGAACCATTACCGGATCCATCAATCTGGGAATCAGACGAGCCTGTTGAACTTGTATTCAGATTCAACCCTGAGAACCTGCCTGGAAGAGCGGACTCGAAAGCGGCAATTAAGGAAGTCGACTGGGAGTCAGTTAGATTTCCAATATTTGAGAGTAACTACGAAACTGAGCTTGAGAATCTGAAAGTCATTCTATTAGGATCGTCACAGGTCGGGAAGAGGGCATTTCTCGCTTCGGCAGGATTTGGTATTCAGTTCCTATCTATCAACGATGGTGATGCCGCCGAAGAGGATGAGATATATTATAAAATCGTTCACCATCATGAGTCAAACTACAGGATGGATTCATGGGTATCAAGAGGAAGTCCATCTAGGGAATTCTTTGCAAACACATCTATCATAGTCCTGATGTATTCAGTGATCGATAGAGCAAGTTTCCAGAGTATCGATTATTGGATCGAGGAGGTCTCACGTGTATTACTGAATGTTCCGCCCATTCTACTTGTAGCAAATAAAATTGATCTCAGGAATCACCATCCAGCAGATAACCACATACAGACTGAGGAAGGGATACAGCTCAAGAAGCTAATTGAGGAGAAGCTCGGAACACACAGAGGATTTCATCCAGTCTATTTCATTGAAACCTCCTGCGAGAAGGAATTGGGACTTGAAGAGGCAATCAGAAATATCGTGAAACTATGGCTCGAAAACGAGAAAATCGTCCTTCCTCTTATTGATTGAACATTTCTTAAACCCACATCATGGTTTTCCTCAGATTCCTTTTATCAAAGAAACCAGTATGTTAAACGCTTCCTTAACACGTCTTTATACACAAGTATGCAGTATTCCTACTTGGTAACCTAGTGTCATTGTTCTGAACACTGTCCCGTATTCACATCTCCTCACCAGTTTTAGAATGGCACTAGGCCCTTCTACTATTCGTAAATCAAGTAATCATAGAATATAGGAGTGTTACAGAAACCTATTTGATTCCAGAGATCGCTTCTTCGGCACGACGTTTCGCTTCTTCGCGCATATCCGATATTTTTCGACCAGCTTCTCGGATATCTTCATAGAGTTCTATCTGGGAAGCGATACCTTTCTCGACAAAAGCAGATACAGCAGCAGATCTGCTGTTAAATACCTCAAGTTCAACCAAAGCATCCAGAATCTCGACGATGTCTGAGCTAAGGCGTGTCATGACATGCACTTCTCTCTTCTTGAGTTCGAATTCCTCAGAATAGAGTGTGCCAAGAATCCGTTCCTTGATACTTGTTTGCGTGGCAGTTCCAGTAGTCTTTTCCTTTTCGGGGGGAGCCATAATCGTTCACCATTAATATGTCATCATTCAGACTATTTAATCTTTTTTATTACAGAAATGTGCTTAGAAATATATATAAGTTGTCAGATGTAATACTATTAACGTAAGAAATCAATCTTGGTCTAATGGGGATGTGCAAAATGGACAAACTGGACAAGCAACTGCTTCTCAAGTTGATCTGCAACTGCAGACAATCGTATCGAACGTTGGCAAAGGATCTAGGGGTGACCTGCCCAACAATCAAGAGAAGAGTGGATCTCCTCATGGAATCAGGAATCATAACAGGCTTTACAGTTGACATTTCACAAGAGACCCTTGGTGTAGGGTGGGCTATCGCTCAGATTACTACAGACAACTCAGAGGATAGAGCGACTCTCGTCGATGACATTTGTGCACATGAAGCGACTACTGAAACCTTCGTAGTAGGCTCTCGCAGTTATGTCGCATTCGCTGAGGTAACCTACTCGAACGGACTCTACGAGTATGGAAAGTATCTCAGAAGCCTATCTGGTGTTATTGATGTGGATATTCAAAACGCTCAACAGATTCCTACGTCTCAGCTATCGTACAAATGCAAGTTCAATTCTCGAGGAAACAAGGTAGAGTTCACCTCACAACAGAGAAAGGTATTGAGGCTTCTTGTAGAAGATGCTCGAATGCCTATCCAAGACCTCTCCGAGAGAACAAGATTAAAACCGAAGAGAATACGGAGGATCATCAAGGAGCTTCGCGAAGGAGGAGGCGTGCATTTCACCATCAAGTTCAATCCTTGTACTGAGAACTGCATCAGTTTCCTCCTTCTCATGAGGTTCGATGAATCAGTAACTGGTCCTAAGGATATCGTTGAGCTCCTTGAGGATGAGTTCCCAATGGAGTATTGGTTGACCTTCATGCTCTCGAATGAGCCTGTCTTGATCAACTACATGTCAAGCTACAGTCTTGCTAGAATAGAGGAAGTAATCCGGAAGATGAAACAGGTTCCATGCCTCAAGAATGTGGACACAATGCTCATCTATCATATAGAGAAGTCACAAGAGAATGGAGCACTCCTTGCAACTGCATAAGAGGAGTGTTCATTCCTTTTATAATGTACATCAAAATCCACAAATGATATCCTACATACAGAAATCATAGACTTGTGTCCATCCTAAATCCAAAGCTAATGAAAGCAATATCATTTATATCAAACCTCATGAATCATTGAATATAGTATATGTGAAGACTTTGAGTCCTTGATTAGGGGAGTTGAAAACTTCGTTAGGAAATTCGATTTGCATTGAGTAAGTAGAGGAAGTTCTGCAATTGCCTAGTAAAGAGTTGACTGACTTTAGTGATGATGAACTATATGAAGAACTGAGAGCTCGCGATGGAAAACCTGAATCACCATCTCCTAATCCTGAACTTGCACGGTTCTCTTTTCGTGATCTCTTGAGGGCTCTAAATATATACGATCAGGTTGTATATGGTGAAGACAATAGAGTCGACCTCTATGAGGTGCACGATCCTGAAGTACTTCATGTTGCTAGAGGTGTATGTGCCATATTCCTACATGATACTGTTGAGAAAATAGATGATAAGAATTTCAGGTTAAAGACAACTAGATTCTCAGAGGTAATCATGACAGATTGTTTTGGAAACAGTGGTAAGATATGTAAGAATGAGCGTTTCAACAATCAACCTTGCGGGGCAATAGGAACAGCTTTCTTGATAGCTCCGGATATTGTAGCCACGGCGGGTCATTGTGTAGCTCACAAGAATGCGTCAAGAGATATGTTGTATGTGAAGAAACTCCGTTTCGTTTTCGGGTACCAGATGAAGAATAAGGATACGCACACGAGTCAGGTTGCAAGGTCGGATCTCTATTCTGGGCATACACTTCTTGGACGTAGTTATGACGCCCAAGACAACGATGTTCCTGATTGGGCTTTGATAAGATTGGATCGTCCCGTTACAGGTCGCACTCCTTTGGAGATTCGCACTAGTGAGATAATTGATGATGCTGAGATTGTGTATGTATTAGGCTATCCTTATGGTCTACCTTTGAAGTATTCACCAAAAGCTTGGGTAAGAGATAATGACCATCCTATTTACTTCACTACGAATACTGACACATTCCAAGGAAATTCAGGCTCTCCAGTTTTCAATGCATGTACGAATGAAGTAGAAGGTATTTTGGTTCGCGGCGAACAAGATTTCACATTTAAACCGTCATCGAAATGCTTCAGGGTAAGAGCGTTGGACGATACTTCTGGTGAAGGCGAGGCGTGTACTAGGATTGTGCTCCTTCATAATATATTGACTTCTGACTAACCATGCTGGAAAAAAGCAATTAGGATGCAATCATCCCTCTTTTTCTGTCTCATTTTCGTATTTTCTAAAAAGACCACTTTCATATGATATTGTGGAATAATATCAATCCGTGTCATTCCTAGGATTCTCGTGAAACTCCAAAAGCTGTACCATATAGAAGTATGATAAACATCAAGATGATACCAATACTGAAAACGAAAATCGCGATTTGGCTCCATCGATATCGTTTCCTGACAATCTTTTCATAGTTATCACGTATTTTATCCGGTGTATCAGGCGATGAAACAAGAAGATCTGGTTTTGAAATAAAAATTGATATGATAAGTGTCGCTACGAAAAAAATCGCTGGAATAATATAGAATTCACTTGGGAATGGTGGTTGTAGAGAAGCTACGAGCCAATTTGCCAATGCAGTATACACTGTCACAACAAGAGGCACAACCGTAAACATAATACTGGCGATTTTCTTTGAATCCTCATATCCAGTCAGAATGCTTTGCGACTTCATTTTGAGAAATAACTTCTCAGTTGGTGACATCTTTCTAGCAGTGAATGGAGTAGCTCGGTCATCATCATGTGCAGGCATAGATGCAAGAAATTCTGGATGTACTTTCTCTTGTGTTGGTACATTCACTACGAATTCATAGGGAATCGCTCCTAGTGTATCAGTCGTGCATTCATAGCATTGAGTGCGTGTGGCGATTTCCGCTATTTTTCCTAGACTAGGATCCAATGGTTTTGCTAGCTTTGCTGTAGTAACTCCTAGAGTCGCCCAATACAGGCAGATTTGAGATTTGCCACATTTTGGACATTTTGCAATTCCTTTGACCTCTTCCATTTCGAAATCTCCCAAACCTAATGGCGACTAATTCGTTCCGCTACTATAAGTGTATTCTGGAAGATGGTTTCATTAGATGCTTTTCAAAACATCTATTGATTTTAAATACAGGCTCAACTCCTTATACTGAACGATTTGCGATGCTAAGTTTTGAAAAGGGACATGCTTTAGTAATCGGAATTGCTAATGCTCCTAATTGGATTCCTATTCAGGATATTGTGCTTAAGGATGCAGAGGATGTAGAATCTATTTTGAAGAATCCAAAATACTGTGGATATCCTGAAGACAATGTCAAGTTATTGCTTGATTCTGAAGCAACAAAGAATAACATCAAAGATGAATTGAAGAAGATTGCAAATAAATGTGAAAGAGACTCTACATTCTTCTTTTACATCTCCAGTCACGGACACCGTGTGACGAGTGGTGAACATTCAGCAGAGTACTTTGTACCATATGATGGAGAGAACGGTTCGAGTAAGAAGATAGCAGAAACTTGTATTTCAGACAAGGAATTTGGTCGTATTTTAAGGGACATAAGGGCTGTAAGAAAAGTTACTTTTCTTGATTGTTGCCATTCTGGAGGATTTACAGATGTAAAGAAAGCAGCTGCAAGATCTGCAGGATTTACTACTAAGGGATTAACCACCTTGTCGCTACGAGGAGGAGGAACGGCGATCATGACCTCCTCTGGAGAAGACCAGAGGTCATTTGTGAGTGATATCCATCCCAATAGTGTATTCACCCATCATCTCTTACAAGGGATAAAAGGAGGAGTTATTTCTCCGGATGGATTGATTCGAATCTCCGATTTGTACTCTTATGTTAGTGCGAGGGTTGCTCAAGAGAAACCAGAACAAGAACCTTGCTTCATTACACTGTTAAAATCCAACTTCCCCATTGCATTGAACCAAGGTGGCAAAGAAGGAAGTGTGGCAAAATCGATGAGTATAGATGATTATGAATATGATGTCTATATTAGCTATTCACCTGAGAATCCAGACAAGAAATGGGTTCGCAATACGTTTCTTCCGATGCTTGAGAAACATGATGTTACTGCATTTATAGACTTCAGGGATAGAATGCCTGGTTCACCAAAGATTGACGAAATATCCCATGGGATTCAGAAAAGTCGTTACACTCTTGCTGTTTTGTCCCCATCATACTTGGATAACGCTTTCAATCACTTGGAATCTGGATTGGCTCGATATCTTGGTATCGAAGAAAAGAGTCGTCGATATTTGGCTTTCAAGTACAAGCAATGTGATCCGCCTGCTGATTTAGCAATGCTTGAAGAAATCGAATGGGACGAGGAAGAAGATCTAGAGATCTTTATTGAAACCGTTGCAAACACTGTCAAAGCACCAACAATACTACGGTATTGGTCTTGAGGAAGATGGTCTTTGTGCTTCTTGGAATATGACTGATGGAGCAAAAGGAGGAGGAAATAGAGGTGCCAGAATCAACTCAGTATCAATATGATTTGTTCATATCTCATACAGACAAGGATACTGACTGGGTTGAAAATTCCTTAATCAAAGCACTTGGATTACCTGCTGATAGAATCATTACACATCGAAGATTCGAGAAGGGTGCGTTGATTATCCAAGAATTCGAGAGGGCAATCACTTCTAGCAGATATACATTCATCATTATTACTGAACACTATCTCCAAGACAAATACGCGACATTCTCCAGAGTATTAGCCCAGTTTATTGAGGTTGACAGTGGTGAGATTCGACTTATCCCAATGATATTGGAAACATGCCCACTCCCAGATAAGATTACAGAAATGAAGGTATCATATAATTTCACTGATGAAACCATATCATGGGATGAGCATCTAAGGAGTATCTCAGATTTACTTCAAAAACCACTTCCAAAACGTGAGAGAGTACTTTGTCCCTATATAGGCATGAAGGAATTTGGAAGAGAAGAGCAAGAAGGTCAAGACCAGTTCATATTCTGTGGTCGTGATGAGAAAATCAATAATATGTTACAGAGTATTCAGCATAATGATGTTCTTTTCGTATATGGACCATCAGGATCAGGAAAATCCTCGTTGGTACTAAGAGGCTTCTTATCAAAACTCCAAAGAAGTGAGCTTTGGAAAGAGGACTATTGGTTGATCCGAACTATGAGACCGGTAACATCTCCATCAGATGAATTGATACGACAACTAGAGAGTGATTTATCTGATCTTACTTGTTCTGTAAGGAATTTATTGCAGGCTACTCCTAGTTCCAAGGAGCTTCTGCTTATCATAGATCAATTTGAGGAATTATTCAACCTTGTATCACCTCCAGAGATTGAAAGCTTTCTTGATGTGATAATGAAACTAATGGACATCGATAACTGTAGAATAATTCTGGTAATGCGTGCTGATTTCTTTGGAGATGTCATGATTCGTCCAAAATTCTGGAATCGAATTCAGGGAAGTATGATTGAGGTTTTACCATTATATGGGGAGGCTCTTCGAAAAGCAATTTCGTATCCTGCTTCGCAACGAGGTGTATACGTGCAAACTTCGCTTGTTGAACGAATTGTTTCCGATGGTGAAGGTGAGCCTGGCGTTCTACCTCTGCTTCAAGAAACAATGCGATATCTTTGGGAGAGAAAAGAAGGACCAATTCTACGCGTTGATGATTATGACCAAATGGCTAGTGAATTAGTCGAGTCGCTACCGAATGAATTTGCCCCACTACGAAAAACACCAAGTGGCCTTGCAGCAGCAATGATTAGTGTTGCCGATGCGGCATATTCAGAAACAATAGAAGTACACGAAGGGAACGAGGATTGTGTTCCAGCGATTTTTCTTAGGCTCATCCACTTTGATGAGAGTGGCCGACATACAAGGCGCCAGCAACGTTTGAGTGACCTTAGGTCAGTAACGTCTCAGGGTGATCTCTTCGAAAAGACCATGAGGATTCTAATTAGGCACAGGTTACTCTCGATTACCGGAGGAGAAATTGATGTAGACCCAAGAGTGGATATCTCTCATGAATCTTTAGTCCTATATTGGTCTAACCTGAGAGAATGGCTTGCATCAAAAAAGGAATACGAGCAAATCAGAAGACTTCTGATAATCAAAGTTCGCGAGTGGGAGAAATTCAAAAATGAAGGAGTCGAAGGCGGCATACTGGATTCAGCAGAATTACTAGAAGCTGAGAGATATCTAGAAAATGTAGAGAAATTGAAACTTGCGTTAGGAAGCATAGACGAAATTAATGCCTTGGTTTCGGAAAGTCGGAAATCACTTGAGCTTCAAGAGAAGGTAAAAGCTGAAGAGCTCGAGAGGATAAAAAGAATGAGGATATTAGCTCAAACTCAAGCTTTGGCATCAGAAGCTCTTAATCAATACTATCAAAAACGATTTCAGCTATCTGCATTACTAGCAATACAGGCATATAATTTTAACAAGCAATATGATGGCGGTCACATAAGTCAAATTGATGAAGTACTAAGATTGGTATGTTCTCAAGCGTTTTATTTTGAAAAATACGGTACTGACTTCAGACAACAAGCAGTATGGGAGTTCGCTTTTTCAAGCGATGGATCAAAGATTGTTTTTACAGATGGGACTTCTGGTGTTTGGGTTCTTTCCATTGTCCAAGTGAAGATAGTTGCTTCACTTGATGTACCTATTATGGAAAGCTGGCTTCGAAAACTAGCTGTATCAAATCGAGATTGTGTTGCACTAGGGTATGGAAATGGAAAACTATTGTTGTGGAAGTCATTGGAATCAGATAAGCGACCAACCAGATTAGATTATCATGAATATCCTATCGATTCGATAGCATTCTCTCCTAGCGGTGAATACCTAGCTTCATGTAGTGCTAATGGAGAAATTATCATTTGGAAAGTGAGTACTGCTTCTCGAATGTATTGTATTCGAAATGATGATGTCTATACAAACTACGATCCAAAGGGTCGCCATCCCAAACCATTCTGTGTTAGATTTGACTCATCTGGAAAGCAACTTTATTGCAGTTGGGGAAAGTATGGTATTAGATTGTATGAATTATCCTCAATGAAGAAAACTATGGATACAAAGACTGGAACTCTACTTGATGGAGAGTTTGCCAATCCATCTGAGATTGCACTGAGTCCAAACGGAAAATACTTGGGGATTGTAGACGTTGAAAGTGTAAAAATTATGGAGTTCATCGACAAATGGGTTCTGGCTTTCTCCTTTCCATGCAGATTTCCTGAATCCGTTTCATTCAGTTTTGAAAGTCGAAATGTAGCGTTTACGAGCAATTACGAAGTTTCGTTTGTTGATTTGGAAGATGAATCTTCAGAGCCCATAATTCTACAGGCTGCTGAACATGTAGCTAATTTGGTTATTTGCTCGCCTAATTCCAGAATCGTAGCCGCTTCAGGACAAGGTAGATTGACTATATGGTCTGAAGAAGTTACCTTCCCCAATGTGATTCTTGGAAGATATGAAAGTTATATTGATATTGTTGGCTTGAAAGACAACTTTCTTGTAATTTTCCACATTCTTACTGATGGCAAATCTCCGTTTGATTTCATAAACATAGATTGTCCAGAAGAACGTGTTTTAGGCCCTCTAGATATTACTGATTCAGTTTTCATTGCAGAAGCGTACAAGTGCAATATCTATGACTTCAAAGTTTCTACTGAGAGTCCTGCTCATACTTTTGAAAACATTATTTCTTTCTTGGAAGATCATCTTTCAGAAGAACCCAATTTAATAATAAAAGAGGTCATCCTCAACCCATCCTATATAGTGAAAGAAAGAAACAAGGACAGGGTCCATTTTTGGGGACCAAGTAATTCCCAATTCGTAGGGAACACGCTGGTTTCAGTTACATTTCACGTTGATAAGAGAAAAGGAATCTTGGATTTGAGTAGAACACAACTTGATTCTTATTATATCGAAAACGAGTTTAAAGCCATCTATAATACTGCTAGAAGTCCTGATGGTGAGTTTCTAGCCATACAATCAAGAAATCATCTAAATCTATACCACATTCAGAAAAAAACATGGCTTCATCTTCACTATGACCATACTAATCATGTCCAAGACTTTGAATTTAGCCCTGATAGTAATTTCTTGGCAATCTCTTTGGATGGTGGTTCTGTTGAAGTATTCAATCTTCGAGAGGGAACAAAGAGCATCCTGACCCATTCTGAAGGAGCAAGGAGTGTTCGGTTCAGTCCCGATGGTGCCTGGCTTGCAGTATTTGGTTATTCGAATGTAATTCAACTTAGTAACTATATGAAACCCAATCAACGTCCAGTATTACTTAGAGGCCATAAATCCAAGGTAACATCTATTATTTTTTCACATGATAGTAGTTATCTCTATTCTTGTAGTAGTGATGGATTTGTAATTTCATGGCTAGTGAAATCCGAATCTCTAGTCAAACTGGCTCGAAAGAAAGTAAAGCGGAATCTATCTCCTTATGAGTGGAATCGATATATTGGTGAGGACATAACTTACGAGGAGACTACTCCGGGTCTTCCTATTGGTCAGGATAATGAGAAAATAGATACTGAGCACGAATAAGCAAAATGCCAATCGTTCTCGGCAGTCTATGCTAAGGTACCTGAAATAACCTGCAACAATGTAATCAAGTTCACCACTAATTCAATCTCGTTTATTTCTTCTAATTTCATATCAATGAATCCATCTTTCGATTTTATATACAAGTAGTTCAATCTTTATTATTACTATTGATTCAAAGAGGAAGTGTTTCTATTGCCAAGATCTGTTGAGATTGAATATGATCTCTTCATCTCACATTCAAAAGTCGCTGAAGATTCAAATTGGGTACACAATTACCTGATTCCAGCATTGGGAATCTCAAAAGATAGAATCATCACTAGGGATTCTTTTAGATTGGGTGAGGATATCATTGATGAGTTCAGTCGTGCCATTACTACGAGTAAGTACACCTTTGTTATCCTTACCCAAGCCTACATCAACGACAACCTAGCTACTTGTGCAGAGAAGATTGCACTCTTCACAGAGGTTGATGAAGATCGGGTTAGATTGATTCCTATTCTGAAAGAACCTTGCGATATACCGAGGACAATTGATATCAAAGTCAAAGTCGATTTCACTGATGAGTCTATAGATCCAAGGATCAACGTTGCCAGTCTCTTGAACCTATTGGAGATGCCTCTCCCTGAAGAACAACATCTTGAGTGTCCATATCCAGGAATGAAATCATTTAGCTTTGATGATGATTTCTTATTTTGTGGTCGTGACGAGAAAATCAATGATATGATATCTCACATTCGACATAACAGCTTTCTAATCCTTCTGGGGCCTTCTGGATCTGGAAAAACTTCATTGATTTTTGGAGGATTTCTACCGAAGCTTCTGAAAAGCAGGACCTCCAAGAGAAATCGCTGGTTAGCTATAAGTATGCGTCCTCTCTCTAGCCCAATGAGAGAGTTACAATTTGCCCTAGGAATAGAACTAGAAGAACTAGGGAAGGAGATTCGTGACCTATTGAAGCAACAGGAGAAGGATGAACTGCTTCTTATTATTGACCAATTTGAGGAACTCTTTACTTTATCAAATAGGAAGACAGGGAATGAGTTTTTAGATGTTTTATTGAAGCTGATTGATCTTGATTGCTGTACTGTCATAGTTTCAATGCGCTCGGCATTTTACGAAAATCTTCAGACTAGCAAGCTGTGGGACAAGGTAAAGGGGAATAGATGTCATATCAAGCCACTTGTTGGAGATGACCTCCGTAAGGCTATCAGACATCCAGCAAACAAACGTTTTGTATATATTGATCCGGGATTGGTAGAACAACTTGTAGCAGAAGCGGCTGACGAACCTGGCTACCTTCCTATGATACAAGAAACTATGCATATGCTTTGGGAGCGAATGGAAGGCACTTCAATCACCCGGGATGATTACAGGAAATTGGGAAACGGGAAGAAAAGCGGACTTGCTGAAGCATTCTCTCGCGTAGCTGATAACTCCATCAAAGGATTATCTGACAAAGATCTTGCAGTTGTCAGAGCTATACTTCTTCGCCTCATCCATCTCGAAGAAGGCGTAACTGGAGTGCGACGCCAACAGACTAAGATCAAGTTAAGGTCAGTATGTAGGTCAAAAAAACGGTTTGACAATATCCTCTCTCTCCTCGAAGAAAAAAGAATCCTTACATTAAGCGAAAAGGAACAGAAAGTTGATATCTCACATGAGGTCCTTATCAGAGAATGGAAGATCCTAAGAGAATGGATTAAGGAATTGAAAGACAGCGAACTTAGAAGACGCGTATTGATGACCAAGTATACAGAATGGCAGAGGTTTAAGAAGGAGAGAAAAGAAGGAGGACTCCTAGATGCGGCAGAGTTACCTGAGGCAAAACTCTATCTCAATAGTCCAGATGCCATTGAGCTAGGAAGTGTAAAAGAAATCAAATCACTTGTAGATGCAAGCGAGAGTTGGCGGAAAAGACAGGAAGAACAGCGAAATATCCTTCGAAATCAATCACTTGTGCGAGCTTTGACAGGACATGCAATGCAAAGATATGAGAAATTTCATGAACATGAAAAAGCTGCATTGCTGGCACGACAAGCATATCTATTTTACGATCGTTGGAGGGGAAATTCACTCAGTATTGTCGACGCAACATTACGAGACATTCTCTCGAAACCAGATTATAGTATTACGATAGATGTATCAAGTCGCTGTACACCAAAAGATTATCGAACCAGAACTCCTCGCTTCTCATATTCGCGTGATGGTGAGATCCTATTTATCAACTGTACTCAACACTTTCACACCATTCACTTCAATGATTCAAGATATCAGACAACTAATCCCTCTAGATATATGCCAGTCAGAAGCGAAATTGCTTTTGATAATAGGGATCAATTGGTAGCTTACGTCAGTGACCTATCTGAAATCTGTGTATACGATAGAGGCAATTTGAAGAAATCTCCTTTGATTTTGAGCTACAAAGAAACACCAATAGAGTCTCTCGATATCAGTAAGGATGGACGCTTGCTTGTGGCATCGCTACAAGGAGGAAAAATCGTTCTTTGGGATCTTATGGATTTAGAAAATGAACCCCAAGTACTCAATCTCTATAATCAATATTCGAAATGTTCGTCGGTGGCTTTTAATGATTCAGGAAATAGTGTTGCGGTTGCTTTTCCTAAAAGCGGCATTGTATTGTACGATCTCTCAAAGGATAAGAAATCATTTGGCAAAGTTGTGGCCGATAGTGTATTAGCTGATTCAACGAATGCAAAATTACTTTTCTATGGACCCAAAGGGAAATACCTAGGTGTGATTTTTAGCAATGAAAGAGTAAAGATATGGGATTTTTCAAAACCACAAATTAGTCCAATAGAAATCATTCATGATAGACCAACTTGCTTGGCCTTTAGCCCTGATAACGATATAATTGCCATAGGAAATTCGATTGGATTGATTCATCTCTATTCACTGAAAAACAGCGAAAATCCATTTCAAATTCTTCAGGGACATACTTGGGAGGTTTCTCATGTGTCATTCAGCCCCCAAGGAAGTACTATGGCGTCCAGTTCAAGGGATGGCACAATCAGAATATGGTATCTGTTCTCACCTCCTTCAAGACCAATCATTCGAGAGAAGAATCCTAAATTGGATAGGTCCACCTGTATTAAATCAAGCAACGATTTAGTCGCTTTGTCAGGTTTCGGATCCATTGAATTCTTTAGCACACATAGACCAGATCAAATCGAATTCCAATTATTAGAAGAAGATAGAAAGGATTGGATCGTGGACATGGATTTCGATGCACAGAATAAGTACTTTGCATGTGTAGGTGCAACAGGAGCAAAACTATGGTTTCTGGATAGAAATCATTGTGAACTCGTACAGAATATTCCCACAGACTATCAAGCGACATCACTTCTTTTCTTGAACAATGGTAGAAATCTAATATTCACAGAATACGGAGGAATGCTTTACAGCTACGATACAGAATTAAAAACCTTGGAAAAGTATGAGCAAAATGTTAGTTATCCACATGGTATGGTGTTTGATTCAAACAGCTCTGATTTGATTGTGGGTGCAGATGATGGTCATCTTTGGAGATTAGATGTTAGTGATGGTGATTGGAAATTTAGGAAAGATAGGAAATATGGTGAGAAGATAACTAATATAGCAATCTCCGAAAACTCAAAGTATCTTGCCTTAGGGCATGGAACTAATATTATTCATGTTCTTGATTTGAAGAAGAATACTAGTACTCAAATCAATCATGATTTCAATGTTCAATGCTTTGCATTTCATCCAACAATGAACTTTCTTGTTACCGGTGGAGCGTTTAACCGTATTCAGATGTGGGATTTGGACAATCTTGCGAATTATCCTATTCAAATTCAGGATGTAAATATAATTCCATTGTTTGGCAAAGTGACTTGTACTCGGGCAAATATAGTTTCATTAGCCTTTGCTGAGCATGGGAAATGGCTAATTTCCGGAGCATGGGACGGAAGTGTTCATATGCGGAGAGCCAACACTGAAGATCTTGCGAATATAGTATGTGAAAGAGCTTGGAGTAATTTGAGTAATGAAGACTGGAAGTATTTCATAGGTGAAGACATTCACTATGAGAAGACGATTTCTCATTTGCCTGATGGATTTGGAATCTAATAATTTCATGACTACTTGCGTTTCTATGTACAAGTTTTGCTTTTAGAACAATCAGAAAGCAAACGAAAAATTGGAGGTTGAATATCCGATCCTCTTACTAAAGAAGAACTTCTACTTCAATTTATGATTAGCTTGTAATTCAACCATTTGAATTAGTGAATCACCCAAAATCAGAAACATTCATCTCTTCCTTTGATGTATAGTCTATCCCCATTGCCGGATTAGTGATTTGCAACAATGAAGCCTCTAAGAACGATTACTAATTACATCCCACTCATGAATTCTCAAACAGCAGCGACTATCAAAATGCTGATGGACAAATCTAAAAACTATGCAGACTTGGTCAATGAATTCTGCGAGATGGTGTGCGCAGAAGATTCTCCAGATGATGCAGTTTTTCTTGCAACGTATTATGCTAACGAGTTGTATGACTATTCAACATTGGACAGGATCGCAAAAAGATATGGAAAGTTGCAGATCATTAGACCAATATTATTCATTGCTAGTTCACACCAAGGAGAAAGAGTGGAGTGGGATAAAGCCCGAGAAGCTGCTGATATAGCTTTGTCACATAATCTATCTGAATGGCTATCAGCAGAAATGCTATTGTGTAAACTAATGGTTGATGTTCAGGACTATCCGGGAAAACAGCCAGGTTTCAAGGATCGTGAAAGCCTTGAGCTATTGATATCAAATAATCCTGCATTGAAGTGTCTCGAAGCTCGACTCTTCGACATATTGTCGCATATCTCATTGATTGAAGGTGATCCCTTGGCTGGTTTCAATTACAATGAGAAAGCACTGGTATTGGCAAGGCAGTTTGAGGACGACCTTCTACTTGGAAATCTTCTTCGAATGAAGGCCTTCTTCATTCAATCATCTAATCCTGTTCAGGCAAAAGCTTTGCTTCTCAAAGCAAAGGAGATAATGACAGAGCTCGGGGATCGGAACGCATTAAATAACATATTCAATGATCTTGGTAATCTCGATGCTGTTCGTGGAGAGTATTCATCAGCTATCAACAATACACTCCTAGCAATCGAAATTCGACAGAAATTGGGACTTCCAATTGGCCACATGAGTCATCCAATGTCAACTCTCTACAATGCCATTGGGGATTACGAAGCTGGACTAGAGTGGGCAAGACTTGCTGAAGCAGATCTTCCAAATCAAAAGTCGCTGATTCCATATGCTCTCCTCAATCAAGCTTGGTCGTTGATTTATCTGGGACAATCCTCCAATGCTGAAGAGATCATTGATATCGTTAGAGAGGATGTATTGAAATCAGGAATGGAACCAAGTCTAGCTTGGTATTACTTTGTCTGCGGAATATCAGAGATGGCAAGAGGTGATCTGCATACAGCAGTGCAGAGCTTCGAACAAGCCTTTGACATCAATCAGAGATCAGGACGTCTTGTCAGAATGAACTTGTGCCGACATAAGCTTGCAGAAGTTGAGATCGAGTTTCTCCAAAGTAATAACATCAATGACGCAACACCGTTCCTCAATAGATTAGAAGAGGTGGCTCGTTCAGAAGACTTTCCTGGAATCCTTGGACAAGCATTACTCCTTCGATGCAAACTTAATATATTGAGAGGAAATGTGACAGAAGCAAGAAATCTACTATTGGAAGTAGATAGATTAGCGAAAGAACCAAGTATGAACTTTCTCAACCAAGAATTGGATAGACTGAGTAGAATCATATGATCAAGAGAATCATGATCAACTCATCAGAATCATAGCAAGTGACTCCGGAATTTCTGCGGTCTTCACAGTGTCAAGTTCTTGGCTCCAAAAGAAATTGGTATATCTAAATCTCTCCTCCAATTCAACTTCCTCTTGCTTGCCCTCAAGTATGTTCATCAATCGAATTGGATCATATTTGGTGTAGACCACTCGGCTAAATGATTCATCTTTTCTTCCTATAACTTCAAGTAGTGCTAGCTCCGTCTGCGCAATTGTATCGTACTTGTCTGTAGGGAGATTATTACCTTCAAGAAGATCTAGTATCATAATCCTCAGAGATCTCATTAGTCCTAGGTAGCGCAGGGTCTCTCCTTCTGGCGGCGGTAATTCAAGTTCATCTAATCTATCTACCAAAGATTCGAGAAAGGGTTCACCAAGAAGTTTGTATGCTTGAATCATGCTATGTGTTGTAAAACCTTGAAATGCACGACCTAGGAAACTATGTTTTAAGGAGCTTATTCTCCTTTCAGGAGGAAGCTCGATATGATTATAGATAGGAAATATCACAGGATATTTCTTGATAATGTGTCTTATCCTTTTCCAAGCAAGCGGCGGGAAGTCAGAATGTCCTGGTGAACCATAGTCGTCGTAATGAAGTTTGGATTTCCACTCATCAAATATCTTGGAACCCGGTTCGGGCGATAAAGAGTGGATTTGTATTATTACATTGTTTCTGGCTCTTTGCTTGATCTTGAAAGCCAATCTCCAAAGAGATCTCATATCCGCGTCTGTTTCTTCTGGAAAGCCTACGATGAAAGCAACTGTGAAATTAAATTCCAACTCGACAAGGCATTCCAATGCTGTGTCCAATATCTCTAGGTTGAGTTTCTTGTTGATAATTTGCTGGAGTCGTTGTGTTGCAGCCTCTATTCCCAAGAACAAGTTCTTACAACCAGCCCGATTCATTATAGAGAGAATCTCGGGATCAATCGTATCGAATCTTACACTAGCCCCCCATTCAATTTGGGGGTCCAATTTCTCAAGTGCTTCACATAGTCTTATGGTGTAATTTCTATCATGTGTAAGTAGATCATGATTGAATATCACGATTGCATCGCCAAAGTGGCTACGTATCTCTGAAAGCTCGTGTAACACACGTTCAACTGACTTGACTCTATATTTTCTGCGGAAATAGACTGATGTTGAGCAAAAGACACACCCATATGGACAACCTCTCCCGACCTCCAGATGCATCGTTACCGGATTGGTTCCATTGTTACGCTTGCAGAGTTCGTAGAAGGGGATTGGAGTCGTATCCAAGTCTTCAATGGGTTCTGGCCAGCCATTATCGATAATAGTATCAGAATTCCTATGTACGAGACCCTTAATCATAGGAGAGAAATTCAGTATTTGTAGCTCTTTTACGTACTCTAAGAGAGCAACATCTGCCTCCCCTCTGATTATGGCATCTACATCTGGGAATGTCATTAGAATATCTCTAGCTGGAGATGATGCTCCTGGGCCGCCGATAATAGTATGGATTTTTGGATTGTGTCTTTTTACCTGGCGACAAATATCTATCGCAATAACTAAGTTATTAGACATTGATGATAGTCCAAGAACATCTGGTCGAGCAGCAGCTATTATATCAATTGCTTCTTTGAGAACCAATTCTCTATTGCCTTCTTCGAAGAGGGAGAGTTTTGTGAAATCCAGTACTTCACACTCAATACCATTCTCTCTTAGGGCAGATGCGAGAACCAAGACCCCAAGACATCTTTGAAGTTCAACAGAATATCCAGATAGCTGATGGACTGCTACCAATACTACTTTCATGCAATGAGATTCTCCATTGGTTCCGCTACTTAATTCATCATTCGATTTTCAGAGATCCATATGTGCTACTGGGTCCTTCTCAGGCGGCACCGGAGTCACAGGAAGATTATCCCATGCTCCAGCAACAGAATCGCCAAACTTGGATTTTAGCCAATCTGGAATTGCAGAGTCATCAGGAAAATCATCAAACTCACTTGCTGTTGATCGGATTAATGCAGCTTTTTGAGCATCGTGAAGTTTCAAGTATTTCCATGCATTAACCTTCAACAGAACATCATCATTATTGTTGACTAGAGCGGTTCGAAATGCCTCTTCAGTTGCTATCTTATTTCCAAGATAATGTAGAACCTTCTTCATTTCTGTATCTAATATCTCATCACTCAATATGGGTACCTCCTAGATAACACAAACAGAAAATTGAACAATCTTTCAATATAAAACCCATTATTTTGGGATTATGCATAAATTTATCCAAGTTGTTGAAGTCCGCCATTTCAGGCAAATGAATTTATCCAAGTTCTACAATCATTTATAGCTAAATTGAGGAATTATTAATGCTTGAGAAACACGTGATCGCAACGGGAGTGGATGCGAAAACGGGTCTACCAATATTTCATTCTATGGACTGGAAAGAAAATCTGTTCGACTTAATTCAAGAATGTAGCTTACATGATACTATCGCTCCCGAATTCACTGGTATAGGATCTTATGACAAAAGCACATTCTATCGAAGATTCGATTTGAGCAATCCAAAAACTGCAAAATGGGGATTGGTAGTTCATACAAGTGAAGCTGTTAAGCTGGAAGAAAAACTTGCACCACTAATTGAATTTCGCGACGGAGTAGTATTCCGGTATAATGGCGAAAATGCATATAAATGGAGAAGAGAAAAGAAGGCTACAATTGCCAATCCGGACGATTTTCCATTCTACCTTCTTATAGCAGGCTCTCCTGAGAAGATTCCTTTTGAATTTCAATTTGTATTGGACGCTACTCAGTCGGTAGGTAGGATTCACTTCGATGACATTGATGATTATGAGAAGTATGCAGAAACTGTCGTCAAATATGAAGAAAGGAAGATTGAACCTCCTGCAAAAAAGTTGGTGCTATTTTCTTCTGAAGAAGACTATGCGATGAAAGTCGCCGCTGGATCACTGGCTAATCCTCTATACAGTGAATTGACGAAAAATACTTTGCCAAATAATTTCCAGGTAACTAACCTTAGAAGTCGAGAAGCTACTAAGGATAATCTCATCAAGCAATTCCAAGTCGAATCACCGGGAAAATCACCGGCGCTCCTCTTTTCAGTCTGCCACGGAACCGGAGTCTATACGCAGAACAATTTGCAGGCTAAATTACAAGGAGCGCTTTGTTGCTATGGCAAGAGGAATCCACTTACTGATACGAATAGAGTTGGATACATCACTGGATATGACATTCCTGCTCAATTCAAGATGCCTGGTGGAATCGCCTTCCTTTTCACATGCTATGGAGCTGGTTCTATGCGCGATAGTGATTTCGCTAGATACCTTTCAGATGATAATCCCTACAAGAATGTATTCCTTAAGTTCCAAGCAAAGAAGGACTTCGTGGCTCATATGCCCAAGAAACTACTATCAGATGGTGGTGCCCTAGCTGTTGTAGGGCATTTTGATCCTGCTTGGGTTTCTCGAGATAGATCTGCCTCAGCTATGGTTGAGAGATTAAATCCGTTCAGGATGACTCTAGGTGAGTTAATGATGGGAGGTCCAGTAGGGTTTGCTGCGAAGATATTCAATGAACGATATTCATCAATATCTGAGCAACTCACATCAGAACTTGAGAAATATGCGAAGGAAAAGAATTTCAAAGATGTAGACTTGCATCGTTTCAATGATCTCTGGCAGATGCGTAATGATGCCAAGAACTATGTCGTTATCGGAGACCCCGCAGCACATATTATGCTCTAGTGGTTTTTAGTTGTGACTCATTAGCAGCATCATAATCAGAGAACGAATGCTGCATTATCTTCACGCAAGTCTCCTTCTTAGAAAATCATTAGTTGTTCACCTGTACGCTTGATGGACAGTGAGCAGTCTTATCCAAAAAGTAAGAGGTCTCCCTGCTCTCTGCAGAGAGATTTCCTATATTCTTTATCAAGTAGGAATTCATCCGGCCCTCTGACTTCATCGTACTGAAGATGATGCGAGCATTCACATCCTCAGCATAAGGCAGATTGCTGATCTCTTTCGAGACAAATCCCAAGTCCTTCACATGCTTGACAGTCATGTAATGAAGCATCTCGCTTCGGTCCTCATTATAGAATGTGAACCAGTGCTCCTCAGGGTAGATATCAGTCATGAACTCAGCAGCATCCTTTGGACCAGTGCTCCTCTCATTCAATCTGTACTTGAGCATGAAGTTAACGCCGCCAGAAGATGGCAGGTTCAACCTAAGGGTGAGATTGATTCCACTGCACTCCTGAAACTCATGAATAGTCTCGCTGATCATCTTTGGAGAGAAACCAGTCAAGTCTGATATTTCAGTGATAGACATCCTGGCGTTATATGCCAAGTACTTCAAGACCTTCAGTTGATGTTCATCCAACTGAGTCCTTCCGCCTGAAGAGGTATATTTGCACGAGCCGTCAACCACACCATTTGCAACTGGGGAGATCCTATCTACTTCAAATGATTCTATACCATCAAGCTTACTGATGCATGACTCGAAACCACTTCTTTCACTAGGAGCGATCTCCGCCAGGATAAGATACCGACCTTTACCTAGCATCATGACCTCTCCAATACACTCGTTTGCTTCGAACTGCTGGAATAGATCCATTTGGCTTTCAGTCCCATCTGTCTTGAGCTCAGCCAAATACCACTCCACACCCATCATTTCCTGTGAGAGCTCAGCGATGTATCGTTGAATCACGCCCCATTGTCTTAGACGATTCGCCCTTGCAATGATTGTTGGACATGTGACCCGGAACTCTCTTGCAATGTTCCTGAAAGACTCTCGGCAGTTTCCGAGCAGTCGTGTGATGATTCTCTTGTCTAACCAATCCATTTGTTACACCTCGTTATTTCATAATCTTGCTAGTGAGAAAGAAAGGATATATTGCCTAGCGTCTAGATGCTCCGGACGCTAGGCGGGTTTTTGCTGAATGGAGTTAGTATGGAGTTATGATCCTCCAAGGGAGGACTGCTGGATCCAAATCGTGTGCAGGACTGTTGAATCGGAAGCCTTGGTTAGGATCCGCATAGACAGCCTCTTCATTTGTCTTGTAGTCTAGCTGATCAGGATCAGCATAGACACTTGTATCGTTGTCACCCCAAAGGGTAAAGGCACCATTCATTGTTGCGAGCACTCCAAACGAGAGTGCACAGGCAATGAAGCATAGCGCCAGACTAGCTCCAATCAAGCGAGTCATTCTCTTATTCATCTCTTTATCACCTCTGTACCTCTCCACTCATTCTGTGGATTTGATACAATGAATAGAACACATAGAATTAGTATAAGCACACGTTAGCAATCAGCATTCCATATTGCAGAAGAGTTGAGGGCAGATGGATGAAATGTAAAGTATGTACTTTACAAATCAGATAGCCCGAAGATTTTAGTTGCATTGATGTATCAGAATCCATCTGAGGATCTAGGACGCAGGCGATGGTTATGGACCTACTTGATAAGAAAATCTTGACCGAACTGACAAAGAACTGCAGGATGACATATCAAGAACTTAGTGACAAAGTAGGATATACACCAAATGCCATCCGAAAACGAGTGGACAAGCTCATTGAAAATGGCACTCTCTATTCTTTCACATTGCGACCTACTTTGAATTCTATGAACGCGAATATCGCACTGACACTTATAGAAACTGATGGTAGTGAATCACCCAATGAATTCATTGATTCCCTTGGAACGAATGAGATGGTCGGAGAAGTCAATCCTATCGTCACCAAGGATCACGGTTTCTATCTTGTGCTATCAGATTACGTTGGGGCTAACGGGATTTTTGATCTTGGTGGGTTCTTCAGAAGGCTAGACAATGTCATTACTGTAGAGATGCATCCGGTTATGACACAACCTATCTATCATGGAAGGAAAGTGGAATTCCAGCCATTGGAGCTTAGTGTGATGAAGCATCTCTACGCAGATGCTCGAATGTCCATAAGAAACCTGACTGAAATAGCAAATATGTCTGCAAGAAGGATACGCAAGATACTTCTGAACCTTCAAGAAAGCGGTGGCATCTCGTTCTCTATCAGATGGAATACTGCAGCAGCAGGCTCTATTAGATTCTTCCTCGCCTTTCGTTATGATGTCAAGACATTAGAGCTACAGAAGGTCATCTCATGGCTGGAAGAGAACTACGAAAGAGAGTTCTGGCTCTATTGGATATCCACAAGTGAACCTCTTGTCTTTGCGAGCTTCACTGTCGAATCCATTGCACAGGCTAGAAGGATTTCAATAGATGTCCGCGCAGAATCACCCTTTTCGTCAGTGAGAACTTGGATTTGCTACCCACCAAGAAAATTCAAGACTTATCCTGAAACATGGTTTGAGAAACTCCTTTTTAAGGAGTAATTCCAAATACATATGCCTATAAGGGTATGATATGCAAAAAAAACTTGCAGGACATCAAGCAGGATGCGCCTTATCAGAAAGAGATTCGTGATTGGTTACAGACCGTTTCGCACCTCCCCGATGGATACGCTACTTTTGAACGACCTGCAATCAATTATGCCTCGGCATAAGTGAGTGATACAAATGAGTTACGATAGAGAGCCTGTAGAGGCCCAGGTGGCTGATCTAAAGCCACGCATGAAGAATCTTGTAATCACCTTCAAGGTTCTTGAGATCGGTGAAGAACGCGAAGTATCTTCCCGAAACGACGGAGCAACCCACAGAGTATTAGATGCCATTGTCGGAGATGCGACAGGTACAGTTGCAGTCCCATGCTGGGATGACACTATTGACATGCTTGAAGTAGGAAAGACCTTCACCCTGAAGAACGGGTACACTGGTCTTTTCAGAGGAAACCTTCGACTTAACATCGGTAAGTACGGAGAACTCTCAGAAGCTGAGACACCCATCGAAGAAGTCAACATGGAGAACGACATGTCGGCTGAAGAACACGAGGACACCCGACGCTCATATAGAGGTGGCGGCGGTGGTGGCCGAGGTGGCGGTGGATACCGAAGCGGTGGCGGCGGTGGAGATCGTGGCTACGGTGGCGGTGGCGGCGGATACGGCGGCGGCGGACGAGACCGTGACCGAGGTTATGGTGGCGGCGGCGGTGGCGGCGGCAGAGACCGACGTGATCGTGGCGGTGGACGCGGTGGCGGCGGAAGACGCTACTAGATTCAACCAATAATACAACGTGAATTTTATCGGGTTGCATTTCTGCGACCCGATTTTTCATTTATCTTCTCGATTCTACAATATTATATTCTCTATTGTCCAATCTAACTCATACTACTAATTGCAGAAATTGGTGGATGTGATGAAGACATTGTCAAAGCAGGACATCTATGTACCATTCGTCTTTATTTTGATCGTAATTGGTATCGTGGTATCATACAATGTAGCTTATCCTTTCATTCCAGTGGAGGATATCTCGTATTCAGGACCAACGGAGATCGAAGACTTAGAAGGACAATGGTATCAAGCTGGACCCTTTGAGATTGACATGAATGGATCATATGCAGTGAGATTGTGCTCAGTCATCTTCACATTCTTGACATATGAGGTTCCTGACGTTTTGGACGTCCCATATCAGGTAAACGTTTCTGTGAAGTTTGAGGATGGGACAATAGAACCAATAGGATTTTGGGTGGGCGGATATGGATATTTTGGTTCTAGAGTATTTGAAACCACTCACTCAAGCCCCAGTGCGGCAATCATCACACATGTTTCTCACACAGATTGGTATGCATGGTACTATTTAGTTTCAGCATAGGAGATTAGAAGTAATACGGAGGGATCAGACTACTATTACTAGGGGAACATGTCTGATTAGGGTTTCAATACGAGAATCCTTTCTGTCGATTCGCCATCAGACATTCTAGTAATGAGTCTGTCTTCATTTAAGCCGGCATCAATGAAGGAAGGTGCAAATGACTCATCATTTCAAAATATGAAGGTGGGAAGGAGTGTAGGGTCGAGCTCCTTCCCGAAGCGGTACACAGAAGTTGACCAACCAGATAAGCATAATCATAGCACACCAGGAAGTGTGGTGCTACTTACTCTGGAGAGGCAATCTAGGTATACTATACTGTGCTGGTGTTCTCTGAGTTAAGTTTACTAATAAGCATCTATCACAAGTGAGCTATAGTTCCTTTTGGTACATAGCTGAATCTCATTTGTCATATCCAATGATTACGCTTATGTGAACTACAGATTTTCTTTCAACCTTTGTGAATCGTTTCTCAAATTCAGAAACAATTAGACTTTCAGGCGATGTTTCCCCCTCGAATTCAGAGGGATGTTCCTTTTGCTCGATAAACTCCCCAATGCTCATTGGGTCTTCAATCTTCTTGACAAGAGCAGTAGGTGTTACAATAGCGACTTTTCCAGATTTGTTAACAACTCTGTACCATTCGTCAAGGCATTCTATCACTGATTCGAGAGCGGAGAATCCAGGTAACACTACCAGGTCAAAATAGTCGTCCTTCGATGGGATATTGCTACAAGTACCCTCTAAATTCGGTGTTATTCCTAGGTCCATGTCTGAAAAGATCTCTCGCGGACCTACAAAGTAGATAGTTGCTTTGGGGCTAGTATCGAGTATGGTCGATAGTAGCAATCTAGCAGCCTTTGAGGATTTCATAGATACAAAGGCTATCACAGGTGCATTTCCAAGTCCCTCAAGCAGTATTTTTGAAAGTATTGAGAATGCTCCTTTCTCAGCAGGAAGAGACCGTAGATATTCACCATAGAATTCATGAACGGTCTGAATTGCGTCCATGAGAATTTTTTCGCGGAACTCATTCCCCTTTGAGCTGATACCATAGACTCTTTTTTGAGGACCTGATGCACTCGGTTGCCAGTTGTCCATTAGAAGACCTTCACTAGACATCTGATTCAGAATTTCATATAGACGACCAATTCGAAGTTTTATACCACGTTTTTCCAATTGCCCGTGTATGTCATATCCATGTAGCTCACTGTTTCCAAGCATCTTTAGAATCTCATTTCGAATCTGGTCCTGTCTGATCATTGACCTGCCTCTATAGTCAATCGACTTCACTATATTGATGCTACCCTTTGCATCCCATTCATTGTAGCATTTTCTCTTAAGGGATTTTAGTTGAAGGATGAACGAGTGCATTTCTTGTATAAGCTCGAAAGAGTCGAACTGCGGCGTTGAACCCATCCTTTACCTCTCTACGTAACTTGCATTGAAGGAGTTGCCAAGCGTACATTAGATGATTGCTTGGATCGCCAGGTTCCGTTCCTACCCTTTTCTTCAATTCATCCAAAGAATACTCGATTGTGAAGCTATGGAATCCATCATCCTTCACCGGCACCCCACCTTTTAATCATTGAATATTCTTGTTGGGTGCACTCAATCATTTAGTGTCTGCTTCTATGAAGGGAAACTACTTCAGATTCAAAAGCTCGACTTCAAAGACCAATGTTGAATTTGCAGGAATCAGACCATCTCCAATATCTCGATCTCCATATGCCATCTCAGGAGGAATCGTCAGTTTTCTTTTCCCACCAATCCTCATTGAAAGAACGCCTTCATCCCATCCTTGAATGACTTGACCAATGCCAATAGTAAACTCAAATGGTTCTCCTCGATCGAGAGAGCTGTCAAACTTCTTTCCATCTGTCAGCCATCCTGTATAGTGAACAACTACTTTCTGGCCTCGTTGTGGGGAGGGTCCGCTTCCGACCACAAGATCCTCAATCAGTAAATCTGCCATAGTATGATCCATCCTTGACTCACATATTAATGTAGCATATTCAATCACTACCAACCATTGGCACAGAACGATTAAATCAGAATATCATGCTGAATTCGAAGGACGAAGAGGAAGTATCTATCATGGATATCACGCCCTATATTCAACAACTCGATCTATCAGACAGCATTAGAAGACTCCAAGGCAATGAGGAAGCAGAAGCTCAAAAAAGAGTCGTTGATTTCTTCTTTGGAGAAGAGAACGGCCAGTGTCGTCGAGATGTCAAATGGCAATATCACGACATGATAGGAGTAATGCTTGGACAACAAGGTAAACCATTGAGCATGAAAGGAGGATCAATTGAGATAAACGAGATATACGTTGGAGAAGCCTCCTTGAATCGAACATACACAATCTATGATGATTCCTATTTGGAATTCATTTCTGACACACTAAAGCATCGCTTGGGTGACAACTGCTGGTTATTACCATCAAATAGCCTCAACAGACCTAGCGTCTTCGAAGGGCAACTTGCAGCAATTCTTCATCTGGTGAGTCATTATTGGGATGATTTCTATGAATTCACTCTCTCATCCCCTGATCTAAAATGGATGGTAGACTATAATCATCATCACTCGATTCTTGTCTATGGGGACAAGGAAGCATCTCGAGCAAAGTTCCTGTTAGAGGATAGAAGAAAGTGGCGAGAGAGGGTTCTAAGCATCTCATTTCATCCAAAGTCTAAGTGATGTGATATCTTCTACTCGACATTTCCCAATTGCTTGAATGTGACGATCTCATGCAATGTACTTCCTTTTTCCTCAAATGTAGCACCTTCATGAGTAACTCGCATCTTGAAATCTGAATGAACTCGGAAATACCCAGGTTTGATCCTCATGATATTTTTCGCCACAAACCTGAGAACAACACCAAAGGCATCAAGCATGTTGACAGCCTCATAGAGCTTGTTGACTCTGAGGGTTACATCAAGTTCATTGGGAATCCTAATCGAGATTTCTTTTGGATAACTGTGTCCTGCATTCTCGTTGAATTCAAAATTATCCTGAAGGAAATCATATTCTCCAGTGCTTAGAATCACTTCTTTCCCTTTTGCGACCATCAGTACCTTAACTACATGATTGTCGACTTTCTCATTACATTGGATGAAGGCATAAGACATTGTGAAGTTCTCAGAATATATTCTTCCCCACATCCAATACTCGATGATACTCTGAAATGAAAAATTGAGCCAATTGTGATCATGGTATCCTACTCCAGATACATCCAGAGCCTTCTCACCATCTCGGATCTTTCCAGAAACTGTGGCTCGTGCAAACGGGACTACCCACGCAAAATGACCCAGATCTGAAAAATGTGAATAGCCAGTCCCAGGTTTCCAACCTCTGACTTGTGCTTTGTACGTCAGGTGAAACATCAAATCTTCATCCTCTAAGAAAATCTCATAGGTTGGGAGACCGTCAGCTTCAAACTCAACCTTCATGAAGTTCTCACCAATCTTCACATCAGGTCGATCACGAGAAGCATAGAAATCTGTCTTCTTGTATTTGACAATCTTCTGGGTCTTTCGGCCATCAGGTCTAAGTAGAGTCAATTCTACTGCAATCTTACCCTGATCAAGTCCGGGATTAGGATAGGCCGCATAGAAGAAAGCAACAAGAGTGTACCCGCCTTCCAAATGAGCATCAAAGTACCACCATTCAAATTGATTCTTCTTTCCCACTTCAATGTGAAGTGCATCGTCATCCATCTCAAGAGGTAGTATCGTTCCGTCCTTTCGCCCAGGTCCGGTCCATCCTTCCTTGACATCTGGATTGATATGATCTGACATGTATTAGTCCATACCTCCGTTTGATTTACTATACAAGTAATCTCTCCAATCCCAAATCCTTGAGAACCTGAATATAGATAGGATGTAATGGTTTTATCTTCCCGATAAGACCCAATCCTTTCATCACCGACCCAGTAATCTTGACATCTCCTTTGGCCATAGCAACGGATGTTCTAAGCTTTCCCTGCCAGAATTTGTTAGTGACATCTGATTTGCTGTAAACGGTGATTTCAGCCTCGGCATTCGAATCAAAACTGAGTATGCCTTGTCGCCCATCAGATCCTTTATTCTTGAAGTCAATTGTTACCTCTAAGTCTGGTTCTTCCACAATGAATCGTGCAATGATCTCCGATTCACATAGTCGATCATAGACATGAGGGATTGCGATTGCACGAGGCCAGAACTCCTCGAAGACTTGCATTAATTGATCCTTGCTTTCAAAGAATGTCATTTTTCTTTCCTCCTAGTTGCTGAAATGTAATGAGAAGAATCCGATACACTATTTGGATCGAAGGCTTCCTTGATTCTTCTCAAGTATTTTGGATAGTCCATCGTTCTTGATGCATAGTAGTCATGCACCTTATCTCCTACCACAAAGAAGGGCATTCCAAGTGCTTGCTTAAGATCAACTTCGTTACATTCATCTTGATATTCTGCATATCCCAAGCAGGACTCCTTTGATGCGCCATCATAGACTGTGGGTACTTCAAGGTGCGCCATGTGACCACCTTCATAGGTCGTTGTCCATATTCCTTCACCTTGGTCATCACCAATCACACCCTTCTCTATGTATTTGTTTTTGATTGGTGCGTTGACCTGTGCAATCTTCACTGCCATAGCCACTGTATCCATCCCACCATGAGTGCTCTGGAAGCAGTTTGAGAATCTAAATGCATGCCCTCCAAGCATGTTCCTGATAGTTTCCGCATAGTGAGAAGGACGCGGTGATATCAGGCCTACCTCTATGAGATCCTCACCTTCGTATTTTTCCATGATTGCTCGTAATAGTTTAACTCGGTAGTTGAATTCCCTCTTAGTATGAGCAGTGATGAGTATGACGAAATATCTCCTTGTACGCTCTAAGAGACCTCCGAAGATCACTTCGAGGGCTTCCATCTTTGTGTCCGTGAATAATGCTGCGAGTCCTTCAGATGAAGAGGTTGTAGCCATCATCACAGCATCATGGTCACTGATCTCATAGAAGGCTGCCTCATACTGCTCCCACTCTTGGAAGTTCAGGACAAACATCTTCCAGAATGGAGGAACTTCCCAATCATAGCTTGGGATAGTCCCACTTGTTTTCCACTTCCAATCCTTTGGAGCAGGGAA
>JBHLQH010000013.1:0-91428 GCA_048884965.1 Candidatus Thorarchaeota archaeon
CAGAATGGAGGAACTTCCCAATCATAGCTTGGGATAGTCCCACTTGTTTTCCACTTCCAATCCTTTGGAGCAGGGAAAGAATAGAGCTTGATAGCCGCCTTAGTAAATACGCCAAGACCTCCATATGCTCCAAGCCATCCCCTAATCACACCACGAAGACTGAACCCTGGACCGTCAGCAGTGAACCATTTCTGTGCGGAATCAAAAGAACCAAGTCTGATGATCTCACCATTAGGAGAAACCCATTCAGCACCAAGTAGATTTCTCCCACTGAATCCAGTATATGGTGAAGTAAATCCAGGACCAACAAAGGAAGTGTGACTTGCTAGAGGTGAAGTCTGAGGACCCGCTCCTTGTGCATGATGCATTAACCCATATTGGAACAACTCAGACTGTAGCTCTGCATTTGTCACATATGGCTCTATCACCGCATAGAGATTCTTGGAGTCGACCTCTAGTATCTTGTTCATTCGCCTTAGGTCAATCTGAATCGCTTCAGAAGTAGAGACTCCAGCCCATGGTCCCATCCCTGTACTAAATGGCTTGTAAGGAATCTTGAATTCATTGCATATCTTGACGATTGATTGGACTTCTTCGGTATTGGCTGGGAGTAGCACAGCTGAAGGTCTATGACCGAACCGGGATGGTTCTTCTCCTCTCTGTGCACTCTCAATCTCAAAACACCATTGAAAAGCGTAGGTATCGAGAATAGCAGGACTTCTCGTGATATTGCGTTCTCCAACGACATCCCGCAATCGAGAATAGATCTTGTCGTCCACTTTACTCACCCTCCTCCAGACTCATGAGTACTATCTCTGTCAGATCGAAGTACTCCATTTCTGATTGCCTATGCTTAATCGAGTCTCGTAGGTTCGTGGAACAGAAGGGACAAACAGATACGAGGCCTTTCGCACCGGTAGACTCAGCCTCTTGGACTCTCTCACCTGCAGTCCACAGTGCGAATTCAGGAAACGCAGATTTGACTCCTCCTCCTGCGCCACAGCAATAGCTGTACTCCCGTATTCTCTCCATCTCAACCAACTCTACTCCGGGAATCTGCTTGAGGATATTTCTAGGTGCATCGTACACCCCATTCGCACCCCTGCGCTCTGGTTTTGGAGGGTCCCACATATAGACTTGAGAGAGAATCTCAATCTTCTCACCTTCGTAAGGTTCGTATGGTTCAGACATCCGACCCAAATGACAGGGATCATGATATGTCACCTTCATTGGGACTTCATTCCTTGGCTTTAGCCGACCATCGGCTAGCATACTCTCCATCAACTGAGAGATATGGATTACCTCAAAGGAATGGTCAACATATCGAGGATATTCAGTCTGTAGCATATTGAAACATCCGGAGCAGCTAGTGATGATCTTCTTGATTCCTTGGCTCTCAAAGAACTCGACATTGCTCCGCATGAGTTCAATTGCTTTCTCGCGGTCACCTACACGATAAATAGGACTGCCGCAACAGACTTCATCGGTGCCTAGAATTCTAAAGCTCTCATCTCCAGCGTTCAAGATACGAGCAGTTGACTTCGCAATCTCCTCTCTCCTGTAGGCTGCAGTGCAGCCAACAAAGAATATTGTACTGGAATCCTCATCCAATCGTATGTCCTCTTCTAGCCAAGCAGGGCGCTTTTCTCTTGGCTCTCCATATGGATTCTGACTCCGTTCAACGAGGTCGATGTACTTCTTATGTTTTGGCAGTGGTCCGTAACCCGACTCTACAGCTTTGACACGAAGCTCGTGAATAACCTCATTTGGTTCAAGATCGTATACCCATTTACAAGAGATCTCACAGCCGCCACAATTCGTACAGCTATAGAGGACATCAAGCATCTCGGGAGTGAACTCGATTCGCTCCTTTTGAAGGGCATTAGCCATGATCATCCGTCCTCCGCCAGAGTAAGCATGGAAATTGAAGTACTCTATTGAGGGGCAGATATGAGAGAAGCGTTTGCTCTTAATCTGAATCTGTGGAATGAACTTGCATTTTGAACATCGTACGCAGCTGTCCATCATATCTTCAAAATCGCCTAGTGTCATTTGCTCACCTCCTCAAAGCAAAGATTCCCAGGACTCAGGACATTATTGGGATCAAAGATTCCTTTCACACGATTCATAGCCCTTACTACTTCAGGAGAAACTTTCGCGAACACTATCTCTCTCAGGGCATCAGGAGGTCTTGAGAAGAAGGCACCTGAGTCTAATAGCTTCTGAGAGCCATTTGTGAATAGATTCTCAACATTCGTGAAATCCTGTTCATCTTCAGGATTGTAATAGATATCAAAACAGCAGTAGGTGTTTACACCTTGAACAGTTGGTTGAACATATGCGCCAATACAATCTCGCGATATTCCTGCGATTTCAGCCTGTTCGAGGAAGAGTCGGTAGAAAGATGGAATCTCATCTAGAGTAGATGTGAAATGGACCTCTCTACATCCTCCATGTGACCTTAGTTTCCAATACGGCTCAGAACTTGCAACGTTCAGGACTTTCTGAATATCAACACTCTCAATATTGCCAATCTTCGTTTCAAGATTTACTCCTGTTTCTTGTGCGATTTCAATAGTATCTCCGTATCTGTAATCGAATTCATCCTGTGCAAGGGGACCATGTCCAGAGATGCCCATCACAAGCAACCATTCAGGAAGTGATGAATCATACTCCATCCCAAGCATGTGTGCTACAGTGGTCGAATTCACTAGAAAGTGTTCATCTACTAAGCGTCTTCGGATTATGGCATAATTGAACTTCTCTAAGTAGTCCAAGTTGTCCGAACCTGCAAGGAAGACTTCATGGATTTCAGGAGCTACTTCACATTTCATTGTGATCCAAGTCACGATACCTATCGTTCCTTGAGAACCTTGGACCAACCTGAAAGGATCAAATTGAGATGGTCCCATAGGATTCTTTTGAGCCTGTCCGGATTCCCATTGTTCTTCAAGACTACCAGGACCAGAAGCTGATCCGGTCCTTAGCATCTCGCCAGTACCAAAGATTGTTTCAGTACATAGAAGAGGGTCAGAGGCATCCCAATGAAATCTTGGTATCGTTGTAGGTTCTCTATCTAGGCAACTTACAAGAACAGATTGAGATGATTTTGGTAAAAGTGGCATAAGCGGACGTAAACCAGCCTTCTTCAACTCAGGAAGGAGTTGCTCATAAGTTACACCGGGTTCTATCATTGCGACCTTGTTCTTCGAGTCAACACGAATTATCCGATTCATCTTGCCAAGATCTAGGATGATGGTTCCCCTGACCTTTGGAGCACTACTTCCACTCATCCGAGGTCTTCCTGAACTAATGGGAATCAATGGGAAGTATGTCTTGTTTGCTAATTCCACAATTCGAGAAACCTCTTCAGCGGATGCTGGCCATACGACTAGTTGGGGGATTTCTCTATCGTTCTTGACGAATTGTTCAAGCAGTTCTAGATTGTTGGATATATTGGCAGCTCCAACAATCTTTGCCAAATCATTGTAAATTGATGTATTCATACTTGCATCCACTCATTGTTTATCCTTTTTCAAATACTACTCCTGTACCACCAGCAGGATATCTGAAATCGATAGCACCAGGCTCACAAACCTGATAGCATGCAGCACACTCAAAGCATTTTGATTGGTAATCGTCAATAATGTATACATAGTCGCCCTTCTTCTTCCATAGATTAGCTATGCAGACGATAAGGCATCGCTCACACATTGTACATTTCTCATTGTCTACGCTAATGAAATCTCCAGTTCCAGGGATTCTTTTTACTAGGTCATTGATTCTGATATCCATAGGGTCAGTCCTCCTCATCATCATCAGATTCCATGAAAGCTTGTGCAACCGCTAATTCCAATTCCGGATTTGCGGCAAGCAGTTTCTCTGGATCAGTTATCATTTCCATATTCTTCTCACCAAGACTCACTGTCAGCAGGGGCAATACTTCTTTCATGAGCATGGGAATGATTTTCGGAAGGTAGCCCTTAACAGCTCTCGCAACCTGCCGGATACGTTTTGGATGAGGTTGTGACCAATCTATGATACCACCTAGTACTTCCGAGATTAGGGGAACTAACCATGACATGTTTTCTCTAGGACTGAATGGAAGTGCCCTCCAGATGCTGTATAGCTCTGGACCAGCTTCAAAATCCTCACCAACACTTGTTTTCTTCCACGCATCATCGTATCGAGAGAGAAACTCCTTTGATGTATCTCCTTCTGATATTGCATCAGCAGCTGTCTGTGCTGCGGCCCTCCCAGTAATCATAGCAGGATAGATCCCTTCAGCTTCCAAGGGACAGGGGAATCCTCCTGCATCGCCAATCAGGATCACATTATCTGTGTGAGTGTCATGCGGCTCACCTTGCCATGGTAGTAGGTGCGGATTGCATTCGCGTGGTTTGGCATCCAGAATTCGCATGAGCCTTTGGAAATATTTCAGATTAACCACACGGTTGAGATAGTATAGAGGATTCTTGTCCCACCACGTCATCCAATTACCAAGTCCGATATGAAAGCCATCATTGAAGAACACCTGATATGCCGCAGGGAAGACAGCAGACCACCAGACTGCAAGTGCTTCATCCCCCATGATATCATCAATCTTCTTCGAATCAACATGGAAGTCATATTGAGGGACCAGAGTGACTTGTTTCTGTTTCCATCTTGAACGTAATCCACTCTCCCGAGCAACCATGGAGATTACACCATCAGCACCGATAACAAGGCCTTTGTATTTCTCGCCCTTCTCGTCAATTACTCCAACAACTTTTCCATTCTCTTTTAGTAGGCCCACGACTAGAGTTGATGTCTTTAACTCAGCACCTGCATCAGTAGCGAACTTGGCAATCCACGGATCGAAATCGCTTCGGTAGATATTCATTGTAATGAGAGACTTTGCAGGCTCATAGTTAACAGAAGCCGTTGGTCTAGTCATGATGTAGCTAGAAACCTCACCTTCTGTGTCTACGAAGTAGTTGCGAGCAGCTGCGCCAGCCCTCATCGACGGACATCTTTCTGGAGATAGTTCCTTCATAATATCAAAATCAAGCCACATCCTTGGACCAAGACCACAGCCAGAGGAATTCTTCTCACCAGGCTTTCGTCCACGCTCAAAGAATATTGTCTTGAAACCTTGTTCTGCAGCTTCTTTCGCTGCAGTAGATCCTCCTGGACCTGCTCCTACAATAACTAAATCATAATTGTGTGTACTCAATATCTCACTCGCCTTCTCTCATCGCGTCTGAATCAAGTAGTTGTATTTCATTTCTGATAGTTTGAACCTTGTCAAGAAGCATACGCTTTCTTTGCAGAAGTAGAAACCGTTTCAAATCAGCATCATCAATATCTCGAATAGCTTCTATGATTGTCATTTCAGGATAGATGTCATCCAATCCAAGTTCTAGGAAATTCTGAAGGATACTAGCTGTGAAGCTCGCTGGCAAGCGTTCTGCAGCTACTTTTACGAAGTTATAATTGAATAGGACATAGTCCTTGACGAATTCATGTGTGTCACTTACGAATTCTCTTCCAGCCTTCGTTAGAGTATAGTATGTTGTATCCTGTACATCTTTCTCAGAAACAAGATTCTTCTTTACCAGGGTCTTTAGAGCGGGATATACAGTTCCTGTCTTGGGGTTCCAAACTCCCTCGAAATCCTCACGCAGATTCTTTAGAATTTCGTAACCGTATTTTGGACCTTCAAGTAATTGAATGAAGATCAGCATCTGCATTGGAGTGATTTTTCCTCCAGTTGGTAGAAATGGACGAATACTCATGTTATCACTGCTAACTAGGTAGATTTCTACTTAGTTGCATTCTACCTAGTAATAAACCATGGGGATGAGCTCGTATAATAGCTCGTCAAAAGACAAATTTCCACATCTACAATCGGCAAAATTCATTGAGCAAATCATTCTTACAAGTGTTCATCGTATTGCATTGGGGGGATCTCTTCTTAGTATTTCTGAGGAACAACAGAATGTTCAACCACTCACCAATCATTGCTATTCCAGACATGCACCCGAGTAATGACTTGATCTTCTTATTCGAAGTGATTTGTTCCAAGAAATCGATGTAAGCAGTGTAGGGTATAATAATGCATAGTGTTTATATAACTATATGACATGTCATATAATTACTAAGAATAATATCAAGATATGACAGATAACACATAACCGGGATGATTAGAGAACTTAGAATTCCTGTCTATTCTTGTGACTACTGGAGGAAGAGAAGATGAAACTCACTCGCAAACATTATTCCATTCTACTCATAGTCATTCTAGCAAGCTCGCTTGTTGGATTCGAGATTGGAAGCATCATATCAACTGAAGTTCGAGCTGATGATAATGTACAGTATTCAAGAGAACCTGATACAGATACATCAACTGGTGTTCAAGATGAGGAAATTGAACAGAATGCACTTTGTGCAATGGCATCATATTTCACTGAGAATCTTGGGCAATGTAGGGATGAGAGTATACTGTATTATGGAAATATCCCTGGTGGAATGATTGGATTTGCCAAGGGAAGAATCGTTCTAATCACTGAAGGCGCGGATAAACCAATAGAGATCACTTTCCCATATTCGAATTCTGTCTTGCCCAAAGGGGAGTTGTTGACAGAGACTACTTCGAATTTCTACCTTGGTAGCAGAGGCACCTACACGGGAGTAAGAACGTACACGAATGTAAAGTATGAGGAGCTCTGGGAGGGGATAGATTTGATCTACAAAGCAGGTGAGAATGGTACAAAGTATGAATTCGTAGTATACCCTGCAGGGGATCCCTCAGACATTCAAATTGCATATGAGAATATGGAAGATATCGAAGTAGAAGAAACCACCCTCACAGTCAAGACGGGGCAATCATCGATTGTTGACACAGGCTTGATTACGATTCAAGATACGATAACTGTAACTTCAAGCTTCGTCCATTTGGGTGAGAATATTGTTGGATTCGAACTTGGCGATTACGACTCCTCGAAACCACTTATTATCGACCCGTTAGTGTACTCGACATTTGTAGGCGGATCTTCCCATGATAAAGGAGTCTCAATTGTAATTGATAGTGAGAATTATGCGTACATCATAGGAGCAACATTGTCAAGCGCCTTCCCAACAGTTAACGCATATGACACATCCTTCAATGGAGGATGGGATGTCTTCATCTTGAAGATGAATCCCTCTGGAAGCTCTATCAACTTCTCGACTTTCATAGGCGGTACAGATGAGGATGTTGGCATGGACATCGACATTGATTCGAGTAATACTATCTATGCTACAGGCTACACGTACTCAGACGATTTCCCAACTACATATGAAGGAATAAAAATTGGGAGCACTCATTTTGTCTTCGAATCCCATTTCGGGGATGCTGATATATTCATCATAAGATTGAGTTCGGATGGGTCGGACTTGAGGCACTCCACATTCATGGGAGGAGCAGCAGAAGACAGAGGCATGGGAATTGTTGTAGTAGATAGTGATAATGTCTACCTAACAGGCTTTACAAAATCCAGCACATTACAAGTTCGATCAGCATATGATAGCACTCACAATGGAGGTGCAGATTGCTTTGTGGCCAAGCTACAATTCACTAACAATCAGAGACTCTATGTGACTTATGTTGGAAGTGGAGCAGATGAATATGCCAATGACTTGGCGGTAGACTCGTCAGGCAATGCCTATGTCACTGGAACTTGTCCTACAGGGATAATTCCTAGCTTCCCATCTGATGCTACGATTGGGGGATCAGGACTTATGGATGCGTTCGTTTTCAAACTGAACGGTACGGGGAATGGATTAGACAAGTCAATAAAGATAGGGGGAGTTAACAATGAAGAGGGCAGAGGCATTGAGGTGAGTGCCGAAGATATAGTCTTTGTTGGAGGGTGGACAGCTTCGCACAACTTCCCAACTGCTAGCCCAGCAGATCCAACGTTCAATGGGCAAAGGGATGGATTTGGATTCAAGCTAAATATGGATACTGAGTCTTTGGTATATTCCACGTTCATAGGAGGCTCTGAAACTGATGAAGTCAATGACATCGCGATTGATAGCTACGGACATCTGTACCTGACTGGAACGACAAATTCGACAAATATGCCCATAATTAACCACTATGATCAATATTACAATGGCAATTATGACATCTTCTTCACAGTACTGAAGTCAGGCGGTGGATGGTTCACATCATCATACATCGGAGGGGGATCAAGTAAAGATTCAAGTCAGGGCATCTGTGTGGATTCAGGAGATGGAAGAGTATACTTCACGGGATATTCAGATCGTGCGTCATACCCCTCCGATTTTCCAACTACATCGGGGGCGTTTGATGAAACCTCAAATGGTTTGCAAGATTGCATAATATTCGTCTTCGAAGAGCTCATACCTCCAACACTCACAAACAATCGGGATCTGCCGAATCCAGACATAGGACAAGAAGTAACGATGACCACCACAATAACTGATGTCTACGGCAGTGTTAGCATTTCAGACGTACACGCATGGTATAGAGCAAAAATTGGAGAGGGATCTTGGTCCAACTACATTGAATTATCAGTATCCGGAGGTGGATCCTATGAAGCAACAATTCCTTCCATGCTGCAAAACGATACTCAAGTGGAATATCACTGGTTCGCTTACGACAATCATGGAAATCGTGCGGTTTCACCAACCGGATCATATTTGGTTGCAGACGATGAAGATCCAGCTGTTGGGACCTTTAGTCATGACCCAACTGCACCGGGTTATACTGATTCAGTTGAGATCACTGCAGAAGTAACAGATAATGGCATCTTGAACAAAGTCGAATTATGGTACAGAGTGGATAGCGGAGACTACTCTTCCATCTCGATGATACAACAACCGGGCAATTCATTCACAGCAGAAATACCAGCTCAGAGTTATGGATCTCTTGTTGAATACTACATCTACGCAGAGGATTCTGGTGAGAACAGTGATTCAAGCTCTATAGATTCCTATACAGTAGGGGACTTCATTGCGCCAGTGTTCGTTGAGATGTCATACTCTCCTGAATATCCTGAGTTCTCGCAGGATGCCACAGTAGAGACCGATCTAACAGATGCAGCATCAGGGATAGACCTAGTGCGCTTGTACTATCGAACAAGGGAAATTGGAGGCCAATGGTCAGCTCCAACATTTGTAGTAATGAGCCTGATAGCTGGAGATGAATTTGAAGGAACATATCAAGAATCAATCCCATCCCCACCGCAGGATTATGAAGTGATCTTCTGGATATATGCTGCAGACAATGAGGGTAACATTCTTGACAACCACCTGACAAATATGACATACCAAATCTATGCGCACGATGAAGCAGGCCCTGATATCACCTTTGAGTACGACCCAACGACAATAACAGATTTGGATGATGTTGTATTCACTGCAACAGTCACTGACTACACTGGTGTTCATGCAGTAACACTGTCATATTCGACAAATGGCCAAATAAGCTGGACGAATGTATCAATGATACATACTAGTGGAGACGAATATGAAGCAACAATTTCAAGCCGTTCAATTGGTACAACGATTCATTACAAGATTTATGCAGTGGATGTCAAGGGTAATTGGGAGGAGACCGAAACAGACTCATACACTGTTGAAGCGACAGACTCTACAGGACCTAATATCTCTCCATCAAGAGAGAACAGCAATCCAACAGATGCCACTTCAGTTTTGATCAATGCAATTGTGACCGATTCAAGCGGAATTGATCAAGTCTTTCTAGATTACAGAATCAATAACGACTCGACATGGATATCTATCTCAATGACTCAAGATACTGTGGATTCTTCAATTTGGTATGAAGCTATCCCGATACAATCTGCGGGTACCAAAGTAATATATCGGGTTAGAGCATGTGACGAAATGGGAAATTGGCGAACATCAAGCGAATCTTGGTATATTGTTGTAGCTGCAACGCCTGATAAGACGTTGATGGATATTCTAAGAGAGAATGTTTTCCTGTTCACAGTGATTGGAGGAGTACTCACCATCTGGCGCACATATGTCTGGCGGAAGGATCGGTCAAAAACAGAAGGTCTAACTGAAACGAATCTGTCCTAGGTCGATAGTCTACCTCCATCGCTTTCAAACAAGTTTACACAATCTGTTGAGATATCAAAACCAGAAGATTCAGGACAAACGAAGGACAACATGTCTGAAACTGCACGTGAACATACTTTGGGGAATCTTGATATGAAACGGTTAAATCTCAAGACAAAGAATCGGAATCTAGTAAGTTTACGGGCAAAACTCAAACAGCTCGATTCCGACATAACGCGAATGTGCGGAAATGGAGGGACTCTCTGAGGCGCCAGATAGATTCACATCGATAAATAAAAAGAGAGCAGACGTAGAGGTGGAATAGCAAAAAGCTAGTGTGGAGGTAGAGAGCATTGGTCGTGAGATTGCAAATTCTCAGTCATTGCACCTCTACTCCAAATCCTCATGCAGATGCATGGCTCTCATTGAACTTAGTAAAATTTCCATTAAGGCAAAGAAGTGCACATCACTGAACATTGAACTGCTGTGGAAATAACCTTTCTTAATTGGCTAGAGCAAATATAATCAGTGATCCATAATGAGTAAACGTAGTATAGGCAGGATTGCCTTTGGTATACTTGCAGTAGTCTTCTTTGCTTTAGGTGTTTATCTTATGTTCACCTAACCAATCTTTGAAGTTTCCTGAAAAAAAGGAGTGTCGAGAGAAAATCTCTCGACCAAGAAAGAGAATGATGACGTTTTACGAACACCTCATTGTGAGCAACTAGTTCATTTCAAATCTAGTTGATTTAGTTCCGTTACTACATCGTATATGATTAAGGCAATCCCCAGACATTCGAGTTAATCTTCATCGCGTCTGAGATGTACTCTCCAGGAACATAACCCAGCACACTAGTGACTCCAACTAGGAAATTGTTAGTGCCAAAATCTGCAACCATGTCATTTGCATGACCAACCACAATACAATCGCGAGTTCCCATTTCCAACCAGATTGCAGCCATTCCATGCCAGTAAGGCTCCCAAGGACCACCATCAACTGTCCACCCTTCAAGGTTATTTCCAATAATACTCAAACCTCGATCTTCTGCTCCAAAGAAGCCGATGTACATTGCTGCTGGACCACTACCGGTCATGAGGTTGTTTCTAATCACCGCATTGTGAGCATTAACTGTAAAGATAGGGCCATACATCCATTGGCCTACGCTATGGAATCTATTGCTCTTTATTACTAGATCCGCCCAGTCATCATCATCTATGTTGTTGTATATCTCAATGCCTCCATAGTCGCCAAATTGCTGCAGCATGACATCATTCTGTTGAAAACTGATGTAGTTCTTCTCATAGTCAAGATAGGTAAATGGATTGACTGGATATGTTTCCAGAACCATTCCTCCACTATCTAACATGATATTTCTGGATATGTCAACTATACTCCCACTGAGTCCCCACAATGCAACACCCCATCCGCCCATGTTTTCAAAAATGTTATCACATACTGTGATGTCCAGTCTATCACAAAATACTGGAACTACTCCAGCAAAGCCATTCTTGAAGACACAGGATTCCACAATTATCTTTGAGTTCATCAATGCAATTGGTTGATACGAGTTAGAGCCCATTCCTATGAAGTCACACTCTCTTGCAATATGAGTCCCACCATCATCCACAACAGATAGTTGAGGACCTGTGATATAGAATCCGTGATTTGGCGAGACTGGTTGAAATTGAGTACCATCATTAGCACCAATAATTCCAACCCTCTCCAAAGTCGTGTCACAACCTGGTGCGATATCTATAATGAACGCGTAGCCAATATTGTAACCCCAATCGTATTCAAGTGAAAATAGAACATCTCCTGTAACACTATCCACAACAACAGACAACTCAGCCATGTCGTCCTCTGACATTACCATAGTGAGATCAGATATCACTACATTGTCCTCACCACCAAGGTAGCCTATAGTGGGTGTATGAAGCTCTGCTCCAACAGGAATTGAGAACTCTTCCCAATCATCCCATGCGTCGATGTGTTCTGCAGCGAACAAATCACTATTTGATGCTCTTGATGCAATGATGTTTGTAACGTCCTTACCAGCACCGATTATAGAACCTGAAAAGCTCTCCTTTACTAAGGCTCTGTGGATATAGTAGTCCCCTGCGCCAAGCACGATCGTATCACCAGGCATTGCATTGTTCAAAGCAGTTTGGATGTTGCTCCAATCCGTTTCTGGTATACCAGTCGGATTAGCAACATATACCGTACCGTCAGCTGCTGCAGTTATTGTGAACATTCCGAACAAAGAGAGAATAATGGAAACACTCACTGTAATTGCAAGAAGCGACGTTCTTCTGTTGTTCATTTCTTCTCCTCCTCAAAATTACGAACAAGAAATCACCGTGTTGACGTCTGATGCGATAGCCTCCTTTTGAGAGTTCAACCAGACACACTATCTATGTCATAATTTTTCGTAATTATAAGTAATTTTATTACATGTCATATAATTATATTAATTTTGTGTTTATTTCGAGGTCATTCTTTCTACATGGAATGACTACTCATTTGGGCAATCCATCTAAATCACTGATTCTAGTTGTTGTATCAACAAATGATTCCTTAATACCCAAGTAGAGAACCCTGTGATTCATCTTCCATTGCGAATCGAACCAGTCTAAAAGCGTCGGTGAGTTTCCCAGATTATCGCAGATATGATGAATGCAATGACCGCTAATACTAGTTTCAGGAATGTCTGCAGTAATTCCTCATTTGGACACAATTATTTGAATTCCATCAGAATCAGCATATCTGTAGGTATTCTTAGGGTCAGACTTTGAGATCGAATGGACCTCTACTATCCTCAACAGATTCTTGAGGTGTCTTCGTCCTCCTTCGTTGTTCATATCCTTCGACTGTCATTGTATTCTTGCAATAGTGGCACGCTACAGGTTTGCCGTTCCTCAAATCTTCAACTTCAACAGGATTGGATTAGTAGGATCAGATATGTCAATAATCGCCAATCCAGAAGGACCATCTGCAATATATGCATAATTACCATCCACACATATATCATGAGAAGTTCCAGTAGTATATCTATAGACAGGCGCGGATGGATTTGTGGGGTCTGTTATGTCGATGATTGCTACACCTCCCCCAAGCTGAGTAACATATGCATAGTCACCAACAACAACTACATCTTGAGCAAAGTATGCTGTTTCCTCGAGAACTGATGCTTTTGGATCTGTTGGATCAGAAACATCACTAATCTCCAAACCTGAACTTGTAGCGACATATGCATAATCGCCTTCAACGAATATTCCATATGTAATCCCATATGTTTCCCCAGAGTATTCAGTAATTTGATCCACATGAATTTCTTCTCTTGCAGTTGCGAAATATGGTTGATTCAATAGAAGAACTGTAGACAAGATCAGGATCAATAGAGCAAACCCGATTTTTCTTGCCATCATGTCCAATCCATCTCCGATATTTGATGTGAGAGGAGGGGTCTCCCCCCTCACCACAATTAGTTTCGCAACGAATTACTAGAGAACGCCTCATTGCACACCAACTAATTATATGTCATAATATTACTTGTCATATTATTAAGTATATCGCTTGGTTTATATGACATGACCATAGTATATATATTGTTAAAATTCTCATCACTAGACATATTAGAAATGCAAAGCTGAGTGTGTATATGCCAAGGAAGAAGAAAGAAACAGGCGAAGAACCAAAGGCACGAGTGAGTCTCCGTGAACAGATTCTAGGAGAATATTCCTCAGAGGAATTCTCAACCAGAAGTCGTGGTACACATGTCATGACACGTTTGAGTGATGACATCGTTGAAGCAATTGATGCGTTGGTAGAACTTGGTATATTCAAGAGTCGTTCAGAGGCAGTTGCTGCCTTTGTAGAGAGATCTATTCTCTCTAAAGCCGATCTGTATAGTAAGCTCAAGAAGCAAGCTAAACACATTGGAGCAATGCGTGACGAAGCGATGGAAGTTGCACTAGAAGCATTCCAGCAAACTGATAGTTAGTTCACATGAATCCGGAAGCCATTCTGCAGATTTTTCTAAGCAGAGCATCTAGTTCAAAAGGCTTATATCAGATGTCAGTATATTACATGTCAGACAATAATTAATGATTAACTAAGATGCGGAATTGAATAAGCCGAGGAATGCAAGATTTGATCTAGGATGAAGTGGATGTCATGGTGAGAAAGAAAACCCGATCTGATGTTGATGAAAAAACTCGGGTACGATTTCGAGATCAGATACTAGGCGACTACGACTCGGACGATTTCTCTACTCGTATACGCAATAACCACATTATGACGCGACTGAGTGATGATATCCTAGAGATTATTGATGCATTGGTTGAACTTGGTATTTTCAAGAGCCGCTCAGAGGCGGCTGCAGCATACATAGAAACATCAATCATCTCAAAAGCAGATATCTATCTGAAACTGAAACAGCAGGCCAAAAATATTGGTCTAATGCGAGAAGAAGCTATGGAATTAGCATTTGATATTTTTCAGGAAACTGAGGATTAACCCTAGCAAACATACAGGAGCCTAAGAGAATCGTTTCTCAGTTGGTATCGCTCTTGACAGAAGAAAAAAAAGGGAGTAAGTTAACATAGTACTCGGAGGTTAGATGGGGTGGAACCCATCGGAACAATTACAGCATATTTCTCATTGGTAGAAGATGATACACAAGTCATTCTTGAATCAACGATGGAAGAAGCTCAGAACTTCCGTGAGTTCGTCGATATCTTGTGCGCATCAGTTCTAGATGAGAAGCCATCGGACGAGCTAATTTTCTTTGCGGTACACTTCGCGGCACTTCTTTTTGATTTCAACTTGATAAACAGAATTGCAGACAAATATAGTAGTTTGAGTATCATTCGTCCGAACCTTTTCTATGGAAGTGCTTTCCAAGGAAAACATGAAGATTTCAGGAAAGTCAGAGAAGCCGCTGATAATGTGATGGCAACAGGTCCACCAGATTGGCTCAAGCTTGAGATGTACATAGTGAAGCTAGAGGCAGAGAATGAGGAATATCCGAAGGAATTGTATGATTCATCGACTCATGATGCGATAGAAAATATGATCAAAAGAAAACCTGAATTTGGTTTCTACAAATCACGAGTTCTTGATTCTTTGAGTATTAGAGCAATCAGAGATGGTGATACAGATCAAGCCCTAGAATTGAATCAAAGAGCTATTCAAAATGCAGAAGAACACAACGATTTCAATCGCCTCGCTCATCTTTTACGAACAAGAGCAAGCATTCTCCAAAGCTCCAATCGAGAAGTATCTCACGAACTGCTACGTCGTTCCCATGTTCTCCTCAAATCCATGGGGGATAAAGGAGGTATGGGTGACGTATTATTCCTACTAAGCAAGTTAGAATCAATACAAGGGAATTATGATAGAGCGATTGAATACAACCTTGAATGTATAGGGATCTGGCAGTCCATTGGTATGCCTACTGGTATGTTCGGACTCACTCTCTCGACTCTCTATAATCTCATAGGAGACCAGAATACAGCACTTGAATGGGCAAAAATGGCTGAGTCTGAATTGCTAAGCAAACCAATGTTACAACCTAGAGCAGTTCTTAATCAGGCATGGGCTCTGGCGGAATCAGGCAAAATCTTGAAAGCTCGTCAATTGGTGGATAGCATACGCGATTCTATCTTAAAATCAGGACTAGAATCCAATCTTGGATGGCTGTATCTCATAGATAGTATCATCGAACCATTGGAAGGCAATTATTATTCAGCGGCTAATCATGTTGAAGAATCGTTGGATATCTACGAGCGAGCGAGAGGTTATTTCAGCTATTACATATGCCTCCACCAAAGGGCGAAGATAGAGGTCTCTAGCATAGATCTGGAAACGACATTGACAAAAACGGAACAGCCAGGAACTTGGTTATTGCTCCTCGAGGAAAAAGCCCGCAAGGAAAATCTTCAAGGATTACTCGCCCAGGCACTTATACTGCAAGTGGAATTCTTCAATAAGGTTGGTAACGAATTCAAAGCGGAATCGGTATTGGAAGAACTGAAGGACCTAATGAAAGAAGGGGAGTTTTCTTTCTTAGAGAGTAGAGTGAAAGAATTGGAGCGATGAATTGAGTAAGAATCACGACCAATCTACTTCAGCTTCTTCGACGATGATTCACTCGGGATTCTTCGGGGATAATTCAAGTAAGGTTCGTGGACAGGAATAGGTCGTCCATCTGGAAGGTCAGTTGGATGATTCCAGAGAGGTTTTGGGGGAAGTACAATCCCTTTATCAGGCAAATCTGTAGGATGGTTCCATTCGGGCTCAGGAATTGGCAACTTATCTGGAAGATCAGTAGGATGATTCCATAATGGCTCATTTATCGGAATTGGATTACCATCAGGCAAATCGGTCGGGTGATTCCAGTCTGGTGATAACAACGGAATTGGATCACCATCAGGCAAATCAGTAGGATGATTCCATTCAGGCTCGGTAACCGGGATAGGTTGTCCATCTGGAAGGTCTGTCGGATGGTTCCATAATGGTTCAGGCGGTGGCTCGGGTGAACCGTCTGGGAGATCGGTCGGGTGATTCCAGCAAGGCTCAGGACTAGGTTCGACACCAGAATCCGGAAGATCAGTAGGATGATTCCATTCGATCTCTTGGATTGGCTCCTTGTAGGGTTCTATCCTGACATCCGCCGATTCAGATGTCGAAGCCAGAGACATAGTAAGTTCATACTGGTCCCTCCGTAAGCGCTTCATGACTTGGCCAACTATTATTGAAACAACTGCTACTGCTGCTATCACAAGTGCAGATACTACCGTGTAATAGACATCCTGCATACTTGGCTCTGGATTTGTATTAGCGGGTTGACTGATGTAGAGGGAATATCCAAAGATGAAAGCATCGTAACCTCCCAAATAGTCCGGAAGATCCTCAGAACGCGTATTTCCACAGATGTAGGTGTTATTTGCCTCATCAACTACCATTGCACTTACAATATCATCATTTAATCCACCCAGACATGAGCAGCAAATAATTGAACTCAAATTCATCTTTAGGACGAAAGCATCATATCCACCATGATGTGTTCCTTCAGCCATAGGAAAATCAGTAGATGACGTCGTCCCAGCAATGAAGATTTGACCTTGGGAATCTACTGAGATGCTTTCTGCATAGTCAATGGAATCTCCACCGATGAATGTGCTGCTTATCAAAGTGTCACCAAACTCTGATATTACGCTTACAAAGCAATCTCGAGAACCACTTAGTGTGTCATCAATAGCATTTAGTATGGGATAATCAGCTGATTCCGTGTAGCCTGTGACATATGCAACACCATCAGCATCAACTGCGACTGAATGCCCCTCATCTCTACTATCACTCCCCAAATAGGTCGAGTAGACTACATCCCATGAACTGTCAATCTTGATGACGAAAGCATCTGTGCCATCCGAATATGAGCTATAGAGGGGATTAATCAGAGAGAGCCCACCTTCGGTGTGTCCAGTGATGACAAAATCACCGTTCTGACATACAGCAAGGTCTTTGACTCTATCAATTCCGCCCCCTCCGATGAAACTGCTGAATAAGAATTCATCCCCTGCAGCTGAAAGACATAGAATGAATCCATCAAAAAGATCGTAACTCTCACTATCTATTGGATTGATAAGAGGTATATTTTCCGAGCTTGTCCAGCCACCAACAAAGACTTTACCGTCAGAATCGATATCTATTGAAGTGCCACATTCTCCATTGGTTCCGCCGTAGTAAGTTGAATACTCTATGCCATTTCCGGTTGAGTTAAGCTTGAGGATGAAGACATCACCTTGGTGGTCCTGATATTCACCTCTGAGAATAGTCAAGTTCTCTGATACAGAGTACAATGGATTCTCTGTAGGAAAGTCGTTGCTTTTGGTATTCCCTGTTAGATAGACATTTCCCTCTGCATCAATAGCTATATCCTCTGCAACATCATCTGGCTCAGATAGTAGGAGATTGGTATAATCTCCACCTATACAAGTCGAGTAGATTATTGAGCCATCCGCGTTCATCTTTGTGACGAAAGCATCCATTCCACCTTGATAGGATTGAAACTCATTGCGCAGTGGAAACTCTGGTGAATATGTAGACCCAGCTATGTAGAGATTTCCTTCTTGATCACGAGTCATACATTGTGCCCTGTCTGATTCAGACCCGCCTAGGCATATCGATAATAGTGAGCGATCATCTATTTGAGAGATTCTGTATCTATGCGAGTCATCAATAGGCAGATCAAAATGGAATCTAATCCCAGAGCTACCAGGAACTAGGTTCGATTCATCTATTCTAATATCATCCCAGAAGGTATCAATTTCTTCAGCACTCAAATCTTCTTTGAGCTCAAATGTAAAATCGATACCATCCTCGACATAACAAACTGCGAGATTTACACCTTTTGTGAAATCTCTGTATTCTAACGATTGATAACAGCTCACATCCGTGTAGGTTCCTCGAGAACCAAGGAAGTAATGACATCGATAGTCTTGTTCTGAATGACCAACTATTACAACGTCATCTGAGGTTTCGAAGGACAAGAGATCAGATTTTTGAGAGGAGTCACTCCAAAAAGAGACACTATTTGAGTCCAATGTAATGTATCCGTCGGGAACACGACCATAGTATTCTATGTCCGAGTTATTGATCTGTCCCTGATTCTTGATGAAATATCCATGGGATAGACTTCGAGATTCTGGTCCCTCTTCAGTGTATTTTCCTTCTGAAGTAAGAACTAGCAGAGGTGCAAGTAGTGCTGCAATCAGTACAATGGAGAGTATCATTCTGAAGCTTCTCGAATGCAATCTTGAATATCTCATTCCTCTTTCAAACCTCCTAGTTCATCAAGCTCTAATTCCAATCTCCTTCTAGCTTCGAGTAAGCGAAGTATCTCCTTTGGTGGTGGTAGGTCTATGAGTCTTTCAAGCTCAATCAGCACCTCAAGTTCTACTGAGTCAAGTGAAGATCGGTCTTTTGTCAAGAAATCAACAGTGATCTCTTGGATGTCTGCGGGTTCTGCTCCCGAATTTACAAGGGAGAGCTTCACACTGGATTCTAAGACCTCCTCAATTTCTTCTAGTCTAGTTACATCTTGCTCCAATAAGCGAAAGTGCTCAACGTTGACTTCTAACGATGCAACATCCGGTTTCAGCAACTCCTTAGCAACTAACTCAGTCGGCGGCAAGTCGCCGGTTAGTTCCTCGAATGCCTTCAACGTTTCCTCCTTGTCATCAAGTATCGGTTCTTCTTTTTTATGAGTGAAAGTATCTCTAAATCGATATGCAGCATATAGACCAATGACAGTGAATGATACAAGTATGATGAGCGGAATATTATAGTGAATTACTTCGCGAAGTGAAACATTATCATCATCCGGAGGATATCCATTGGCTACTTCCCAACCATCTGGATATGTATCAAAATCAGAATCTTGGTTTCGGGGATCAGTTCCTATTGTGAACTCAAAGTAAGTTGTTAATCCATCATTATCATGATCCAGTAAAGCATCATTGGGATTATTCGGATCTAACTCGTTTGCGACTTCATATCCATCAGGAAGCAAATCTGAATCAGTGTCATTATTTGCACGATCAGTTTCAAGTATGTTTTCCTGACATTCAGCTAAGAGATCATTATCCATATCACCCCAATCATAGAGAATTGAGAGGAAGGCATCCATTGCTCCACCCATGAATTCGCTTTGATGTGAGTTTGCCGTAACTGGAAAGTCCTCGGCATTCGTCATCCCACAAAGGATTATGTTACTAGATGCATCGAGTGCGATTCCTTCCGGGTCGTCATTGCTATTGCCACCCAGATATGAGCTATACAACAATCTGTTTGTGCTCAAGTCAAGCTTGGAGATGAAACAGTCAATCGAGAATTCAACATTCAACTCACCATCAAGTTCCTCATCAAAGGCATTCGCCATTGGAAAGTCATCGGAGTTCGTGCCTCCGACAATATAGACACATCCCCAAGTGTCTATAGCAAGGCCTCTTGGAGAATCGTCATCGAATCCACCAAGAAAAGATGAATAGAGAACATCTGAACCGTTATCATTCAGCTTGAGAATAAAACAATCACTCTCTCCGCCTCGTTCAGGTTGCAAACCTCCAATCATAGGAAAATCTCTGGATCGTGTCCATCCAGTGATATAACATGACCCCTCAGCATCTATCACAGAATAGGAACACTCGTCACTGGAGATTCCTCCAATTAGAGTGCTGAATTGAATCTCACTGCCATCGGACGCAAGATTGATCAGAAACCCATCACGTGTTCCGTTCAAAGTCCTATCAAAAGCAAATTGCGAGGTATAGAAATCGGGAGAGCTGGTCCATCCAGTGATGAATATCGAGCTGTCTTGCCCAATCATAAGGTCATTCCCACATTCGCCAAGGTTTCCCCCTAAATATGAAGAGAATAGCAACTCATCTCCATCTGGCCCAATCATGACTATGAAAGCATCTTCAGTTCCATTCAGAGTGTTGTCGATGCTCTCCTCCAAGGGAAAATTGGGAGATTCTGTCCTACCTGTCAAGTAGACATTACCACTAGAGTCAACACGTAGGCAGCTGACCTCATCATCTTCATTACCTCCGATGTACGTTGTATAGATTATTTCATTATCAGTAGGATTGAATTTGATGACAAAAATATCATCTCCACCATTATGTGATTCATCATACGCTCCAGAAGTGGCAAGATTGCTTGAGTTGGTCATTCCTGTGATGTAGACATTATCCGAGTCATCCACTTCCATGTATATGGGAAAATCTTTCCCGTCCCCACCTAGATAAGTGCAATAGAGCATTTGGGATCCATCTGAGCTTAACTTCAAAAGAACGATATCAGACTCACCACCTTGATAGGAGTCATGATATGCATCTATTGTACCCCATGATTCAGTATCAGTGTATATTATAACGTAGATTGAACCATCAGGTCCAACACAGGTATGTGCCGCACGGTCATCGCCAGAGTAATAACTATCACCACCATAATAGGAAGAGAAAATAAGAGAGTCTTCGATGGATATCTGCTGATTCTTGAAATTCGAAGATGTATAAATAGAGCTAGATGATACACAACTCACGAGTCCAATGCAAAGAAGTGAGAGAAAAGTCATCCCTACTACGACATCCCGCTTCTTCAACCAGTTCGCCTCTACAAACTAACCTTAGCTCCTCCTCTTCTATTCGCCATATTCCTATATAAATAAGAGTTAGAAGCGACAAAGAGAACTCCGCATTCTCAAGAAATTAACAATTCATGGAAGCCCGTTTTCTTAAATAATGAAATTAAATGACAAAGGTTTATACCTCACCGTTCTCATATAGTTGGTAGCTTCGCAAAAACGCAAAGATATCCGATAGGCAGTGTAGTAATTGTAAATTTCATGATACGTACTATATATTGCTCTATTCGATTCTGTGAAGACCGATTGAATTTGACCCCTATTCGATCTTGAAAATACATGGGATGCACTGGACCTGAAGCGACATTTCGCGTGGAGTGTGTGGAGAGAATGAGAAGATCGAATACGGGAATTAGGAGGAGACTCGTTACATTCGTTTTAATCTACTGCATCATATGTACAGGTACCATATCATCAGTAGAAGGACAGAACGACTCAGCTAGGAATGACTGGACTGGACCGAACCTAGATAGGATTCGCTATACACTGTTCAATGGAAGCTATCCAGGTGCTGGTGGAGATGCGCATAGAGCTGAAGTGCTAGCTTTGATTGATGGTGAGATTGATGCAATAACAACTACAGTGCATTACACAGAGGATATGGTAACAATTCTGGAAACAGCCAATATCGAGCTTGTCCAGTTCTATCGCACTGCTGCCTTTGACCTGCGGTTCAACTGTGAATACTGGCCACTAAATATCACAGAGTTTCGAAGGGCAATTCATTATGCAGTTGACAAAGAAACTCTATGTTCATTGCAAGATATGTTACCTCAAGATAGTCAGATTATCCCACCACATCCATTTTCTATTGAAAATGAAATGGAACATCACTATTATCAACCTGAGATTGCAGAAGGAGCAGCTCTCCTTGATAGCATTGAATTCATTGATATTGATCATGATGGAGTTCGAGAAGCACCAAATGGTGAAGAACTTGCTCCAATCGAGGTCAAGTTCATGCGAATACCAGCAGCAGGACCACTGGCGGAGCAAGCAGCTGACGCTGTGGTTGAAGCATTGCACAATCTGAATATCTCCGCTTTCTCAAGCAGAGTGTACGATACTAGTGAGGCATGGCAAGAGTATTCGAGCGGCAACTATATGATGTACACAGGGTGGACCCATTCGTGGGAGTTCAACCTCGAGTCATGGATCAGAGATTGGGGACCATCGAATCTTAAGAAATGGTCAAATGCGACATTCAATGCTTATGCAGATGTAGCACGCTCTTCTATGGACTTCAATGAAATAACCAACGCAGTGAAGCAGATGCAACACATCATGATAGAAGAATGTCCGAATATTGTTCTAATGCAAATACCCTTGTTTACTGCCTATCGATCGGATTGTCATGAGAACTTCACTGAGCATCCATGTGGAGGATCATATACATTCTTCACCGGGCTATCTGCATGTAATATTACAGTGAACTCAACAGGCGGTTGCCTAAATTTTGGAATGTCATCCGATATCATCGAGGTGCCAACCCACGTTAGTCCTAATCCTAGTGCCTATTGGTGGCTTTCTGATGAGAACTTGATGGGGATGATGCATGATTCACTTTGCCAGATAGATCCTAACCTGAATGTAATTGATTGGCTACTTGAGGATGTTACCATCGAGTGCCATGATGATGATTCGACTATACCAGAAGGACATACGCGAATCTCCCTTGATATAGTTGATAATGCAAAATGGAGTGATGGAAATCCTATAATCATGAATGATGTGTCATTCAGCATCAATTGGTATAGAGAGAACATGCCCTACACAAGTGACACACTCAGCAATTTGATCTATTGCATGGCAAAAACACCAGACCTCTTAGTAATGGAATTTAACACTCAAACGTTCTGGAATTGGTATAGGGTATGTTTCCTTCCGATTCTGCCAAGCCATGCTACAAGTCAGTATGCTTTGGATCCAATTGAGAAAAAAATGAGCCCTGTCGTATTTGATGAAAGTCTAATTGTATCTGGCCCATTCATGGCATCTGAGCAGGTGAAAGGCAAGTATTTCGAAATAGTGCAAAACCCATACTATTGGAAGAATCCAAAGAATATTCCGCAAGAAGTGAATGATACAAACAATACTACGCCACCTCCTGTTGATCTCACATTGTCACTTACTGTAGGGGCGATTGGAGCAGCATCAATAATCCTTGTTGGAGGTATAGTAATTACAAGGAAATATAATTGAATCATAATGCATTAGGACTCACCGAAGAAGATTCATATACTTCGTCAAAGATAGATGTCGAAATCTGCAACTAGCTATACAACTGTGAAATAAATGATAACTAGACAGAAAATATCTCGTGATGAGATATTCATCTTGGGTTTCTTTATCCTAGTGTTAGCAAGTGTATTCTATCTTATGATCACAGAAACCGTCTGGATTATCGTGCAAACTGAAGTAATGGCGGTCTGGATAATCTTCGCTTCAGTATCTACTGCTACTCTGGGAGGTGTGGTCTTAACATATTCCTTCGTTGCACACAGACAAGTTCCAGAGCTTAGGTATCTCGTCATTGGATTGTTAGCATTAGATATGGTGTTTATTTCACTATCATTTCTTTTCACTCATCCTGCATCTGAGTTATGGATTCCCCAATTGGCAGACAGACAGAGGAATCGATCAATCATTATTGCTTTTGGATTGGCATTGATACCAAGTGTTCTTTTTGGGGCGTTCAAAGGGGAGGTTCCAATCCTTGGAGAGAAGCTATGGATCAATTCACTTTGGAGTGGTGTTGTCATCCCTCTGGTCGTCTTGTGGTTCACATTCAATCCAGAACCAGTAATCGTTAGCACAGATACATCTGATGCAGGAGGTATCTTTAATGCAACACCAATTGGTCTTATTATCATACTCGCTGTGATGAGTGCATTCCTGCTATCGTTTGCTCGCTATTCTATCGAGTGGCTTCGTTCCCGGAATCGAATAACTCTCGGTTCAAGTTTGTCCCTCTTCCTTTGGATTCTCGCCCTGATTCTACTTGGAATCCTCGATGATCCTTTCCTGATCCTAGAGATTGTCTGGTATGGACTGGTGGGTTGTGGTTTCTTGATTATTGCGACTACGATGATAATCACATCAATCCTAGAACCCCATAAGGCACTCAATGAGCTCGTTGAAGAGAGAACGAAAAAACTTGAAAGCTCTGAAATGGAGAGCTCCATGTATCTAGATCTCTGGTCTCACAAGATTGGCAACATCCTTCAAGGTATGATGACCTACATCGAGATAATATCGGAGATAGCTCGGAATGAAGGAATTACTGAGCCAATTGAGAAAGCAAAAGACCTCGGTAAAGAAGCCAACCTCATCAATAGACAAGTGAATAATCTTGCTGCTATCAAGCAAACGCTTGACCAACCACTTCGCAAGGTCAATGTTCGGGAAGCATTGGAATCCATCTCACCCTACAACCTTGAGAGAGAAACAGCATTCCATCTCTCAAATGACGTTGATCCTGAATTCGAAATCATTGCGGATGAGCTTCTAATTCAACTATTCTACAGTCTATTTGTATATGCGATTAAGCGAACCACACATGAGCAATTGACAATGGATGTGCAATCTCTGATAGAAGACCACGAAAGGCAGGTTGTGATACACTGCTCGGATCGATCAATACTCCCAGATGTAACTAGTTATCTTAGCAATAGGATGGACACAACATCGAAGCATTTTGGTTTAGAACTATTCACTATGAAATTGCTACTCCATCGCTATGATGCAAAGTCGAGATACATTGAGTCAGTTGATGATAATAGTGGCAACCTAGTCTTGTCGTTCAAAATGTGATCGAGTCATTCATGATGTATAGCTTGTTTCCGAACCTGCTGGTTTAGGGTAGTTGATATTATACATAAGGAAGGTAATCTCGTGGAGAAGACTATGCATAGTAGTTTGAAAGGAAAATTCATTGAAGCGACCACACAGTTCCAGCAATCGCCGCACTCAGAGGGATGTGCAAGTGTGATATATCGTACACCATGGGTACGTATACTTATTGAGCCCCACAAAGAAGATGACACTTATTGCATTGAAGTAGAAGTGTTCCTTTCAGATCAAGATGGTGTTGATGAATCGGACTCGATGGTTCTTTTTGATAGGCTAGTCCGGCATGTCGATTATCTCCGCTGTCTACGTGAGCATGGTTTTGAACTGTGCATCATAGGTTCGGGATGCATTCTATGTGCCACAAAAGTGATTGAAGGAACACCGCAGGACAATCTATTTAGTGCGCTATTACCACCATAGTGTTGACACAAATCAAAAATAGCTAGTTTGTCTAGCGAACAAGTTTGATCCTATTTGATGGTGGACATATTGGATCTATTGGATAAGAGCATCCTACTCGCACTTGATACTAATTGTAGGTTGTCCTATCAAGCATTGGCGGAGAGATTAGGTATTACTGCAACAGCTGTACGAAAACGATTGGACAAGTTGATTGAAGAGCATGTCATTGAAGAGTTCGATGTTATCCTTAGACCTGCAATGATAGAATCTGAATACCTAATCGCCCTAATCTATACTGACGGATCTGAGAACGAAGAAGAATTCATACCAATAATAGGCACTAATGTGAATGTGATCCAAGCTGGGCAGATTGCCACAAGTAATGGAAGATTGTATTTTGTGCATTGTGAGTATACCTGTACAGAGAGTTTACAGAACCTGGGCACATTCTTCAGAAAACTAGAATCAGTCACCAATATTGAGTTGCACACGATAATCACGACGCGAGGTTCGAAATTCGATATCAAGAAGATGCACTTGAGAGTCCTGCAATGTCTACTAGAGGATGCGAGGATGCAGATAAGTGATATCTCTCAGCGTACTGGGATGACAGCTAGAAGGGTAAGTAGGGCCATCCAAGAGATGCAAGAGAGCGAAGCCTTCTGGTTTGCTACCAGGTGGAACTTGAGCCTTGGCAATAACACCGAGTTCTATCTTAAAGTTCATTATGATGAGCAAATTTCACGAAGAGATGAAATTGAAGAATGGTTCCAAAAAGAGTATCCATTGGAGTATTGGTACTCCTTCTACTCTGCTCTAGAGCCAACTCTTTTCGCCAAATTTGTAACAGGTCATTTTCGTGAATCTGAGTCTATCTCCAAGGCAACGAAGAAAGCATCCTTCTGTTGCTCTGTCGATGTGCTTCTTTCCTATCCTGTTGTTAAGTTTCCTCGTATAGGACATGCAAGAATCAAAGAGATGATTGAAGAAAGTGGGATCTGAAGAAAACTTCGATTCACCTTTGTTCAAGATTTCAATAGCATATTCATCTCTTAGTCGTCAAAAGGGATCAATTGTGAATGGGGAGTTGTTATATGTTGGATTGTCCTTTCAGCAAGACTCAGGTTCTTACAAGAAGTGAGAAACGATGACAAACGTGAAGGTTGATGATGCCGCGAGGAAAGCAGCAGATCTCCTCTCAAAGATGACTCTGAAGGAGAAGTTCCAAGCGTTGACAAGTCCAGGGATTCGCCGCATCTATTCTACGAAGCCCATCAAACGACTAGGCATCCCCTCCTTTCGGATGACGGATGGTCCACTCGGACTCGCATATCACTCAAGTGGCTTTACAAAGTGCACACGATTCCCTGCAACTGTTGCGCTCGCAGCCACATGGAACAGAGAACTTGCCAAAGAGATGGGGGTAGCGCTAGGGGAGGAGATACGAGGGATAAATCGGCATATGCTGCTCGCACCTGGGATTAATATCTGTAGAACCCCACTAAACGGAAGAACCTTCGAATACTTCAGTGAAGATCCATACTTAACAAAGGAACTTGCGATTCCCCTTGTTCAAGGTGTCCAGAGCCAAGGAATTGGTGCCTGTGTTAAGCACTATGCAGTCAACAATCAGGAGATTGATAGAAGAACAAGCAGTTCTGAGGTAGATGAACGTACTCTTCACGAAATGTATCTACGGGCTTTCCGAGAGGTCGTTCACGAAGCTGAGCCCTACTCCATTATGGGGTCTTACAACAAAATCAATGGTGTCTATGGGTGCGAGCATGAATACCTTATCCGCGAAACACTCATGGAGAAATGGGGATTCAAAGGGTTTGTCGTCTCAGACTGGTTTGCAACTCGACCTATTGCATCCGCGGCCAGATGCATAAGAGGAGGTCTCTCTCTGGAGATGCCGTTGCCAGCCAAATATAAACAGAGGACATTGATGAAGGAGTTCAAGGAAGGGAAGTTTACAGAAGAGATGGTTGATGACCTAGTTATTCGATTTCTACGTGTCATGTTTCTAACCGGTGCGTTCGAAGAACGAAAGACTTTGTCAAAGAAGACCCTAAACACAGTTGACCATCAGACACTAGCTCGTAGAATCGCGGAGGATGGGATGGTCCTACTAAAGAATGAAAATGGATTGCTTCCCCTTCGTCTTGGAGATCTCGACTCCATTGCGTTGGTTGGTCCCAATCTCAAAAAGAAATTCGGACGAATCTTCTATGGTGGTTCATCGGCAGTTCAACCACCTCATGAAATAACCCCTCTAAAAGGCATGAAGGAGAAGATGAAGGGAAAGGTCCAGATCAAAGACGATGTATCCAGCTCAGACATAGCGATCGTCTTTGCTGGATTGAACCATGGCAAGGGAAATGACTCTGAAACATATGATAGAGCAGATCTTCACCTTCCTCCAAATCAAGTACATCTCATCAACGAAACAGCGAAAGATAATCCGAATACCATTGTTGTCTTGATTGCAGGTAGTCCAATTGCTATGGATGGGTGGATAGAAAATGTACCGGTCGTTCTTGAAGCGTGGTATCCCGGGATGGAGGGCGGTAGGGCCATCGCGAACATGCTCTTTGGGGATTGCTACCCATCAGGTAAACTTCCTCTCACGTTTCCAAAGAAGTTAGCTGATTCTCCAGCTCATAGCACTAGTGATAGTAAGAACTATCCTGGTGATGACGAGAAGAAAATCCACTATGATGAAGGCATATACATTGGCTATCGCTGGTTTGATGAAAAGAAGATCGCTCCTTTGTTCCCGTTCGGATTCGGACTCGGATATACGGACATCCAGATAGGAGAGATTCAATCCCCAGAAGGCAACATCAAAGAATCAACAGAAAACTTCACAGTCAATGTCGAATTGGAAAACATAGGCGAATCAATAGGTGCAGAAGTTGCGCAAATCTATGCTCACGATGTGCATTGCACGGTCGAGAGACCGCCCAAAGAACTCGTGGGATTCCATAAGGCAATCCTCCAGCCGGGTGAAAGAAAATTGATCCCTATAGTTGTGAAATCGAAGGATTTGATGTTCTATGATGTGAATACCCATGATTGGCTTTTAGAGGGTGGAGATTTCGAGCTCCGGATAGGCACATCTAGCAGAGATATTCATTCAAAGATTCAGCTCAGCGTATAAGACGTGTTACACATACTTAAGACATTGAAATTGAACTAACATCAGATGACTAGTATCTAGTGGGGATCAGCTTTTGTCGAGGCATACTGACATTACTGAATGGCTTAATCTGGCGATTGAACTACTGCAATCTGGAAAACTCAATGATGCAGAGGAAGCTGCCAGAGAGGCGATTGATCTTGACCCCACATACGCCATCTCATGGAATGAGCTTGGGATAATACTTGGTTTTGGGGGAAGATACCAAGAATCAGAAAAGGCCTTTAGAAAAGCAATTGAACTGGATCCAGAACTTGCTATGTCATGGGGAAATCTGGGAACGACTCTGAATCAATTGACAAGATATAATGAAGCTGAAATTGCTCTTAGAAAGGCAGTCGAACTTAGGCCATCTGAGTCGCAGCCATGGATTGACCTTGGAGACGCTTGTAGAAAGCAAAACAAGCTTGAGCACGCAGAGCATGCTTATGAGAAAGCTGTCGAGCTTGATGAACGCAATGCAAGAGCTTGGCATGATCTTGGTATCACACTGATTACCCTTGGGAAAGATGAGAGAGCAGAATACGCGTTGCGTCAGGCTGTTGCTCTACAACCATCATCTGCAGAATCATGGTACAACCTTGGGAATCTGTTGGGACGTCAAGGACATCACAAGGAAGCGGAGGAACCTTTCAGAAAAGCCATCGAACTCAATCCAACATATGAGCTAGCATGGACTGGACTGGCAATTGTTTTACGTGAACAAGGAGAACAAGAGAAAGCAAAGGAAGCATTAGATAAAGCACGAAGTCTATTGAACCGATGAACTGAGGCTTCAAGTAGGTGAAACTCACACTCGTATGAGATAAAAGAACCTTGTAAATCAAAGCAATGAGATTCTCGATTGTGGACATAGGCTTGCACTCTAGATTACATTTCTTTACTTGGTGCATGAATATCTTGTTGGTGATAAATATTGAAAAGAAACAAGTTAGTCTATATCTCATTCATGGCTTTCGGAATAGTTGCCTTTGTTCTTGGTTTCTACTTCTACTTTAGTTAGTAGAAAGAGTACCAACAACTAATGGGATGCAAAGAGAGAATCGGGGGAGATTTATTTCGATGCGATCATCTCAGACGTGTATGGTACTCCGGGAATACTGCTAAAGAAGATACTACAGACTTGCGTCAATTATTCTCCTTTGCTGAGTTTGGACACTTTATATTAGATTCATACATGTAGCCATTGGAGATTTAGATGTTTGCAACTAGAAATTCCAAGATCATTGCAGGTGCAATTCTGATAACTATCGTTATAGTAGCTCCAGCAATCTACTTGACATTCCTGAATCAGGGGACCTCACCGGTTATACCTCCTGATGATGATAATGACCCACTTGAGATTCCAGTGACCTCGGTCAACATCACACTCCTAGATACAGCAGGGGTAATGATTGAAGCCAACAATATCCGGATATACATCGACCCATATCGTATACCGAAGGACAACTTCTCAAACTTTCCTGCGGACCTGATACTCATTACTCATGCACACGTTGACCATTATTCAGCCTCTGACATCAGAGATATCCAGAAGAATAGTACAATGGTCGTCTGTCCTGCAACTATGACGACCCAGCTTGAAAGATACAATAATAGCTTGGGGGTTAAGCCCGGAGATAGTTTTCTGTACAGAGGCATCAACATTACTGCCTTTGATCTATATCTTGAGAACTATCCCTCAGGAGTTTTATCTGCACATCCGAAAGCCAATAATTGGACAAGTTATATCATCGATATCGATGGCTTTGTCATCTTCCATGCAGGTGATGCCAAATACATGGAGGAGTATGAAGACTTCACAGCAGAAGTAGATGTCGCACTCCTTCCAATCTACTATGATCCCGGATATGGAACCAAAGATGAATCGCTTGCACCCATTATCCAAGTTATTGAGGAGATACAGCCCAGCTATTGCATACCAACCCACTGGTACAATGAGGACAATGTTCTCTTCATGGATGAGTATGTACCATTCCTAGTTGATGATTGCATAGTCATGAACTTGGATTTCTGGGAGTCACATGTATTCAGTAATGATAGCTAAGAGTATGGATTCTATATGAACAATGGACATGATTCTTACAGTCTTGGCAAAAAGAAAGAATGAAGGAAAGTGCGGGCGACCCTTGCGGGGTCGTCCAGCCCAACCCGAGTTTCGGTTGGACCTTCATGCGCCGCCCAGCACTAGATCCTTCCTGGCTATCTCGTGCAGTTCACCATCGTCATCCTCGCGAACGACGACCATGTGAGCCGCACATGATAGTCAGCAGTCATAGCAGCGTACGACCATCTCGATGAGATTGAGTACGCCTTCCGGTATTTCGTCAGTCATCTTTCATTACTCCTAGGTCTTTACCAGTGGTTCGGGTAGTTTCAGACTATCGAGGGCTTTATCCTCGAAGATCTGCTTCGCTGCGGTCATGAGTGACTTCTCAATACCAGCGATGTTGTTATTCGTTGCAACGATGAGGTTTGCATGTACAAGCATCCCATCATCATCGCTGACGTAATTATGCATGAGGGTTCCTCTCGGGGCCTCAACGATGCCTACGCCATCTCCAGCCTTGGGCTCTACATCTGAGAGCTTGACATCCTTGCTTACGATCATTGGATCCTCCAAGAGAGTCTTGATCCATTCTGCTGCCTGCACTAGCTCAACGATACGTGCATAGTGGTACACAAAGGTGTGGTGTGATGGTCTACCGACAAGATCACGCATCTCCTTGAGCGCCGCATCTGCAAGAGGTGTTGCCATCTTGTCAGCGACATTACATCGAGCAAGCGTATTGGCTCGCCAGATCCCATCAGGATATCCAGCAGGCTTGTAGTAGATATGGCTAGCATATGAATGTGGAGCGATGTGCTCGCCATAGTACTTTGTGTAGTCCTTTGGCTCGAAGTCAGCGACTATCTTACCGTTTGGATCCATAACGCGCACATTGCCATCATAGATGTCTAAGACACCGTTGTTCGTTAGACCAATGTAGTATGTTGGTGTTACAGCAACCTTAGTGATGACATCGATATATGCATTCACGACGGTCTTCGCAAGCTCGACAGTTTTAGTCACGTTCTCAAGCATCTCTGGTACTCGCTTCAGCCACTTATCACGATCTTCTTCAGGAAGGGCATGTAGCATTCCACCAGGAATTCCTGTAACAGGATGAACAGCCTTTGCACCAATATCACGGATGAGTTCTTGGCCAAACTCCATGATCTTTATCGCTTGTACTGTCACATCAGGAAGGTGCTTCAGTACTGCTGCGACATTCCTCACTGACGGGTCAGCGAATGGACCGAACACAAAGTCAGGTGCTGCTAGAGCATAGAAGTGGATGGCATGAGATGAGAGCTGCTTGGCCTCAATCATCAATCGCCGTAGCTTTATTGCTGCTGGGGGTGGTTTGACGTCCCAAGCAGCCTCTACAGCTTTGATTGATGCCAAGTGGTGAGGAATTGGACAGATCCCACAGATTCGAGGAGCTATCCTTGGCGCTTCCTCCATAGGACGACCAGTTAGGAACTTCTCGAAGAATCGCGTAGATCCAACATTGTATTGGATGTCTTTGACCTTGTTATCTTTCCCTAGCTTGATTGTCAGCGCACCGTGGCCCTCCATTCTTGTTACTGGGTCGATCTTTATCGTCTTCTCGTCAGACATCTATGCGACCTCCTTTGCGTGTTTCGCGTCTTCGCGCCTGATTCGCATGCGGTTCAAGTGACTTGTACCATAAGTGAATCTATAGAACATGCTTAGCGGATCCTTCACCTGCTCAACAAGCTTCTCTGGCTCCATAGGAGCATATGTTCCCAGCATTGATATTGCGGCAGCACCGAAATCTGAGGTGATTGGCGGAGGTGGTCCGAAGCAGCCACGACATGTGGCACCTTTGTTGACGCACTGCCCTTCGCATAGACCCCATGTACTTGAACCAACACAGATGTAGCCCTGTTCCAATAGGCATCGGTCATGGTCAGCATGACCAGTAAAGGGTCGCAGGATCTCAGAGATGGGTGTTTCCTTCTTCTCTCGAGAGCAGTAATGACAAACAGTATGAGGTGGTAGATCTAGAGGAGTTCCCGTCAAGAGGGAGTTGATAGCAGCTCCGATGAGCTTGGAAGTTGGAGGGCATCCAGGCAAGTAAATATCGAAATCTACATAGTCAGAGTTGGGTCTAACAACTGGCTCAATCTTTGGGATATTCACTGATGGAACCTTACCTCCACTGAATGTCTTGTTCTCTCTGTATTTCACATCATAACATTCTTCGATGTCTGATAGATTTGCCAATGCAGAAACGCTTCCGAAACATGCACATGAACCAAGGGCAACTAAAATCTTGCACTTGTCACGCATTATCTTCAGAAGATGTACATCCTCTTCTGTTCTCGCCATCCCTTCGAAGAAGCCAACGACAATTGACTTGTCCTCATATCCTTCGAGGTGATGGAGTTTGAAGTCCGCTACTGCTTGCCAATATTTGATTTCTAATTTTGGTAGTACGTCTGCTAGTCCAAGATGAATGTCGACGAGGCTCTGATAGCATCCCCAACATGAGGAGCCTTGAGCCATTGCGACTGGTACGGGATCACCCATTTCTAGACCTCCTTAATGGCATAGACTAATTCGTGGTTTTCTTCTCCAGCGACTTCGACATCACCCCACTTGAGCATCCCCATCAGGTTCCAGACAACCAGTTCTTGGGACAACTCAGTTTTCTTGGAAATCAAAGCCACCGTGTTTGCGCCGCCGTTCAATGCCTCTTTTATTGTTTTGCGTTGCTTACGCACATCACTGTGCTTTTGCTCAAAATAAGTTGCAAACCGTCTCATCGCCACTCCCTCTCTATTGGTCCAAGTTCCTTGACTTGGTCTACAAGTGTTCTAACTCCATCTGCGAATATCTGAGCCTCAGAGGCACTTGCCCACTGAAGACGAACTCGCTTGGGATTAACACCTGATTGTTCTATGACCTTCTCCATCAATGCCCATCGTGCTCTAGCTTTCAGATTACCACTGGTATAGTGACAATCTCCAGGGTGACACCCGCTGACTAGCACGCCATCAGCGCCCATATCCAAGGCTGCGAGGATGAACTCCACATCAATCCTGCCTGTGCAGTTAACGCGGAGAATCCTTGCATTGGGAGGGTACTGAATACGAGATGTACCAGCTAGGTCTGCTCCTGCATACGAGCACCAGTTGCAGCAATATGCGATAATACGAGGTTCCCAACCTAGATAGGGTGCCTTGGCTGTTGCAGCTGCGGTCATTATGCTCCACCTCCTACAGAGGGTTCTAGCGTAGGACAGAGGAACGCCTCCACCATTGCTAGAATCTGTTCATTGGTTGAGTGTAGCATAACGATTGCACTACTTGGGCAGGCCGCGGCACAGGTGCCACATCCATGACACTTTGCCTCAGTCACATAGGCAATGTGTGGATCATGGGAATCATCCCAAGTTATCGCACCGTAGGGACATGCAGTCAGGCAGGTGGCACAAGAGGAACAGAGTTCTGGAATGACTCTTGATACAGTCGATTCAATCTCGACTGCTCCTTTTGCCATAAGACCGACAGCTTTTGCTGCAGCACCACTTGCGTCGATGACTGCCTCAGAGGCGTTCTTCGCAGCTTGAGCCGCTCCAGCTATCATAATCCCAGCAGTATGAGTCGTAACAGGATTCAGCTTGACATGTTCGGGATTGAAGAAGCCATCACCACTACGCGTGAGGCTGAAGGTATGACCTACATCCTCGATGCCCTCAGGTGGAACCATCGCTGATGCAAGGACCAGAATATCAGGGCTGAATTCCAGATCTGTATCACCAAGGACATCCCTCCAAGTCACTGTAATCTTTCCACGCTTTACATCGACTTCAGGTTTCTCACCAGCTGGGAATTTCGTATAGATGACATGTTTCTTTCTGGCAATCCTCTGGAAGTCCTCATGGTCCTTACCGTAAGTTCTGATGTCTTGGTATAGGATGAGGGATTCATCCAGCTTATCGGCCATGATTCCAGCGGTCTTTGCTAAAGCACTACAACAGTATCGTGAGCAGTGCTCATGACCTTTCTGACCAGCCTCTCGAGACCCAACACATCCAATGTAGGCAATCTTCTTGACAGGCTTACCATCACTAGGACGAATATATTGCTCTGCGTCGGGCTTTGATTGAAGCTCTGCTAGAGTCATTATATCTGGAGTTTTTCCGTATCCGTACAATCCTGTTGGAATATAGGGTTGGAATCCTGTCGCCACAATCACTGTTCCAATCTGATATTTCTTTGGAGCTTTCTGGCCTTCAACGGCAATCTCTGCCTCGAAGTTACCAACGTAGCCCTCAAAGTTCTCAATTCTCGCGCCAGTCTTGACCTCTATCTTCTTGTGTTTCTTCACACGATCGATTAATGGCTTCAAGACTTCAGAACCGGGTTTATCCCCAGGGAACATATGGGACCACTTACGAACGTTGCCGCCAAGCTCCGAGTCGCGTTCGACTAGTACAACCTCGAACCCACGATCAGCAACATCCAGCGCTGCACGAAGTCCAGCAATTCCACCACCAACAATCAAGACTCGTGGGGTAATCTGAACGGTCTTAATCGGTAATGATTCGAGATTTGCAGCACGAGCAACTGACATTCGTACGAGGTCTTTCGCTTTCTCAGTAGCTTCCTCAGGTTGCCGCATATGGCACCAGGAAACATGCTCTCGCAGGTTGACCTGATCGAACAGATACCTGTTCAGTCCAGCCTCTTCGACCACTCTCCTGAAGGTGGGCTCATGCATTCGTGGGGAGCAACTCGCCACAACGACGCGATTCAGATTATGCTCTGCGATCTTCGTTCGAATGGTTTCTTGTCCTGCATCACTACAGGTGAACATCTCATGGGTTGTGAATACTACATTAGGTAGCTTCGCTGCAGCTTCTGCAACCTCAGCTACATCGACAACTCCTGCGATGTTGTGGCCGCAGTGGCACACAAACACACCTATGCGCGGTTCCGCCGAGGTGTCGGCGGCCTTGATTTCTACACTGCCTTCAGTCATTAGCTCACCCCACAACAATCAATAATCGAGTGCGGATCGATCTTGTTCAGTTCAACTCCAAGTATATCCTCATTGATACCCAGCGCAGGGCCTAGGAACTGCGGAATAGGTAGAACAGGAATCTTCTTCCTGCTACCTGCACGGTCACCAAACTGCACCTGAGTGAGTTGGATATCGCAGAATACACATGCAGTCACGATTCCATCTGCACCAGTTCGTGCGATATTGTCGATTTTATCGAGCCCTATAGTGGCTGCAACGGCTTCATCCATTGCCAACATGGGACCACCGCAACAACGAGTCTTGCCAGGATAGTCAACAGCAGTTGCACCTACTGCCTCGACTAGACGGTCCAGAATTGTAGGATTCTCGGGATCATCGACTTGCACGATCTCGTATGGCCGGGTTACGTGACATCCATAGTGAGCAGCAAGCTTCACTCCGTTATACGGTTTGACGACAGCTCGTTCGATGGCATCGAATCCAATGTCATCTGCGAGGACTTGGAGTAAATGACGGACCCGAACTTTCCCAGTGTATTTGAGCCCCTCCTCAGCTAGGAGTGAGTTCACTTCGTCTCGGGCACGGATGTCATGGTCAAGCAAGTACTTGTTCGTCTTTAAAGACCCAGAGCATGCACCACAGAGTGCAAGGATATCTTTCTCTTCTCTCTCCGCAAGAGCAAGAATTCTTCCACTCATTGCAGCATATGCCATCCTGTCCATAGATTCCACATATTGAGCTCCGCAGCAGTTCGTGTCTTTCATCTCTGTGATCTTGACACCCAACTTCTTCAGTACTGCAATAGTCGCGGCTTCATACCCAGGAAGTCGTACTGGAGTAGTACAACCTCTGTACAGCAGAAGTTCCATTATGCTACCGCCTCCTCTTTCATCTTCTTTCGTTGGAAGTATCTCTTCTTGACTTTCTCGACAAAGTCATGATTCATCTCAAGATTGGGATTCAGTCCAAGGTCTTCCCTGTCCTCCTCTTGGAAGTCAGTATAGGAATCCTTCAACAGCCATCCATCTTCCAGTACAGTATCGACAGTGTCCCTGAAGACCCTTGGTATGTGACCTTCTCGTGCAGCAATGACACGAACTGCATGGAAGATCTCTGCGGGAGAAACGCCTTCCTGACATCGCTCCTCACACATCCTGCAGTTCAGACATAGCCATGATTGATCACTGCCCAGCACCTCCTCGCGCTTTCCTAGAATGATCTTCTGGATCATTCGACGGGGACGATAGAGGTCATTGGCATTGGCAACAACACAGCTGGCTGTGCAGATACCACATTGTACGCACTTATTGATCGCATCACCGCCTTCTTCCATTGCCACCTCTCTGGCAAAATTGGAATTGGGTACATGAACGGATTTTGGTTTGATTTCTGTAGTCATTCTGCATCACCTATCTCGACTTGGAAGCCTCTAATTCAGGTCCTGGAGTCATAGCCTTGACTTGTTCGCTGGCTCCTCCATTTTGCATTATTCCCAGTATTATTGATGCACGCATTGCAGCGGCACTACCAGCAGTGACAGAGTCAGGAATGTCCTTTGGTCCATCAGCACACCCACAAACGTAGATGCCATCCTCGCTGGTATCGACTGGTTCTATTATCTCATTTCGAACATCGATGTAGCCTTCCTCTGAAAGATCAAGACCAAGTTCTGCGGCCATCTCATCCATGTCATCCGGTGGTTGGAGACCAGGGCTTATGACCAGGAGGTCGTGCTCGATCTTATCGATTATGCCAGTTTCTGTGTTCTCTACTTGGATGATCAGATTACCATTTGCGGTGTTCTCATCAACCTCGGCGACCCTTCCTCGTACAAAGGATACACCAAAGCGGGTCCTTGCCATCTCATAGAACTCCTCGAAGCCCTTGCCAAAGGCTCTGATGTCTGCATAGTACATTGACACCGTGGCTTCAGGATCATGCTCTCGAGCCATCACTGCGTTCTTTATGCCATACATACAGCAAACTCGGCTGCAGTTGGGCACGTCCTTCTGAGTATCTCGTGCTCCGACGCATTGCACGAAACCGATGTTCTTGGGCATCATTCCATCACTGAAACGAATAAGATGTCCTTGAGTAGGCCCAGCCGCGTTGATGAGTCGCTCGTACTCCATGGCAGTTATTACGTTCTGGAACTTACCATATCCCAGGCGCTTGTACTTACTGACATCAAAGAGCTTGTAGCCAGTTGCTACAACAATTGCTCCAACATTCAATCGATGATGTTCCTCTTTCATTGCGTGGTCAATAGCCTGTCGCTCACATGCCTCGACGCAGCTCATACACTCACAACAATGTGTACAATTAAGACAACGTCCGGCCTCACTTACTGAAACATCTTCAGTGAATCCAAGTTCGACCTCAGTGAAATCACCTTTTCTACTGGCGATGCTTTGATGAGGCATGAATGCTCTTGGTTGTGGCTTGAAGTGAGCAGGATCTACGGTAGGCTTTGCAACTCTGTAGATCTCAGGGTCTCGGCCAGCTTTGAGATCCTCTCCACGCAGATACCTATCGATTGAGATTGCGGCCTCTCTTCCTTGACCAACTGCCTGTACGACAGTAGCTGGTCCGAGAACGCAGTCACCACCAGCAAATACATCCTTCATACTAGTCTGCAGGGTTATTTGGTCTGCGATGAGAGTTCCCCATTCTGTAGTGTCCAAACCATTATGCAGTGGAATCGGCTCTACAGATTGTCCAACTGCAATAATCATCGTGTCTGCGACCACAGTGAACTCAGAGTCAGGGATTGGTCTTGGTCGTCGACGTCCAGAGTGATCGGGTTCTCCAAGACGCATTCGGATACACTTGACTCCTTGGATAGCACCTCGTTGTGTTATTACTTCAACGGGATTCGTAAGGAACATAAAGCGAATGCCCTCTTCTCTGGCCATCTCTACCTCTGAAGGGGTTGCGGGAATCTCTACTTGGGACCGACGATATATCATGGTGACCTCTTGCGCACCCATTCTTTGTGCGGTTCTGCAAGAATCTACTGCGGCGTCACCGCCACCGATGACGACTACTCGCTCTCCAACTTCGACTCTTTCATGTGAGGCGACTTTATCCAAGAAATCAATGGCATGATAGACACCCTTCGATTCCTCACCTTCAATCATAAGTTTGTTACTTTGACTTGCTCCAGTCCCGATGAAGATGGCCTTGTATCCTTCCTCCCTAATCTCATCAAGGGATTGGATATTCCGGTCACAGATGAATTCGACTCCATGCTTCCCGACCCAATGGATTTCTTCACGTAGAATCTCTCTTGGAAGTCGGTACTCAGGGATGGACCATTTGAGGAGACCTCCCTCCTCTGACCGTTTCTCGAAAACAGTGACTGGATAGCCTTTACGTGCAAGTTGGTATGCACAGGAAATGCCTGCTGGACCCGCTCCCACAATTGCCACTTTCTCAGTCTTGTCAATCTTCGACTCCACCGGTACTTGTGTTCCATGCTCCTTCTCATAGTCAGCTAGGAATCTATGGAGATTTCGGATGCTTATGCTCTCATCGTACTCACCTCGCTGGCATTGTCCTTCACACCAGCTGACACAGACTCGTCCCAAGGTTCCAGGGAAGGGGATCGCTTCACGTACGATCTTTATCGCATCGGCATATCTCTCTTGATTCAGTAGTGTCACGAAAGCCTGCGCATTCACTTGTGCTGGACAATTGATGCGACATGCAGGATGGTCCCGCTTGTCAATAGTGTAGACATTGGGAGTTGCTTGTGGGAATGGGAGGTATGTTGCTTTCCTGAAACCTAAGCCTTGATCGAATTCATTGGCAGTTTCTATCGGGCATACCTCAACACAATCGCCACATCCCGAACATTTGTCCTCTAAGATGTAACGCGGCTTTCTCAGTACTTCCACATGGAAGTTTCCAGATTTTCCAGTCACCCGCTTGACCTCCGAATAAGTCAATAGCTCGATATTCGGATGTCGTGCGACCTCGCTCAAGCGGGGGGTCAGGATACATGCAGAGCAGTCAAGAGTTGGGAACGTCTTGTCGATTGCTGCCATTCGTCCCCCTATACTGGGGGTCTTCTCAACAAGATGTACCTTGAACCCTTGATTTGCAATATCAAGTGCTGCTTGCATTCCTGCAACTCCACCGCCAATCACGAGTGCACTGGGAGTCTGGTCATCAGCTCCTATAGCATTCGTTTGCGTCGGTTGATCAGTTGTCATATTGTTAGCTCCTCAAGCTGTAATTGTATAGTCTAACCTGTTAGAAATAAGAACGATAGAATATGGTACGCTCTGACGATATTTCCTCAAAACCCTACGAGTTACATTCTGTAATAATATTGTATACCTTTGCACGAACGTTTCACTCTCGTTGGCCTTCAAGCAAGGCGATTCAATGCGTCAGAGGTACGGTCGAATGTAGTCAATGTTTGTCAACAGGCTAGTTATAGGCCGTACATGAGTTAGACTATCGCGAAATAAGTTTGTCCAGTATAAAAACGTTCATGTTTTTGGAGTTTCTTTGTCATTTCGTAACTAAATTCGAAAATTATGTAAATTTTGTAACATTTTCTTTGATGATTTTGTCGATGCGTTTCGAAAGGTAACTCGTAAATGTTTGGTATCGGACTATCTGGAAGATAACAGAGTATGATATCGTTAATAGCTGACTTGAATTGTGTTTGTTTTCAATCATAGCTGTTACAAAATGTAATTATTTACATTCTATAAGTAAATTTGGACATCTTCACAATATCTGTGCCGCTTTTCAAGCATAATTTCAACTTCTTCTTACAATGTGTAACCGCGATAGTATGGATTGTATGGTTTCAGTTCTCGGGTAATTGCAGAGTATCGATTTCGGACATTTACACGAAAAGAGATGGTAGTAGATGGTCGCCGTTTTGCTTCCGAAGTTCCATAAGCCGCTTTCGCTGGTCACTCAGAACAGAGAAAAGTACCTCTGGAGTATCTAGTACTGTTTCCCGATAGATTCTCTCAATGCGATCGATCTTGGCAAGGAGTTCAGGCACACGTATCTTGAACTGCTCCTCATATTCCTCCGTAGTATATTCCTTGTCCAAGTATTCTTCGAAGAGCTGATTAACATCATCATATTGGGGAATGAATCCGGTAGGGGTATGAATCGCCTCGACCTCTTTGTGAACACGAAGTTCCATCCATTTTAGCCAAACCTGCTTGTCAGTCTTGTCAGTGAGGAATTTTCCTTCCTTATCCTTCAGGAAATAGTTCACAGCAAATATCTGAGGTATCTCCTTCAAATCTGCGACAAAGTCCAGGTGGTTCTGTATGTATTTCCCAAGTGAGATTGAGATGAAATCCATGTTTGAGAATGGCTGAAAAGCTCGTACACCACTTGGTCCCAAAGTGGCTGCTGTAGTTTCAGACTCCAAGCTTGCGCCCATTGTGATGACACCATGTTCCCAATCTAAGGACTGCTGAACTGGTACCCAGGTATCACTGTCACGCCCACCATAGATAATCCCGCCAACATCGACTCCACGAGGATCATCCAGCGTGTCATCCAAGTTCGCTAGACCTTCCAATCCAATGGTATAACGTGCATTCTTATGAGCGAAGGAGATAACTTCTCCATTTTGGTCGACTTTCCCTTCAAACCACTCACCAGAATGATTAATCCCAATTTTCGGGACTTCGAGCCCATCATCCAACCAGCGCGGTTCTGCATCATCAGTGATTAGAACATTGGAGAAAATCGCTGGTTGCTTCGAATGAAGCACATCCCAGATTACAGGATCATCCTTTGCGGTAACCGATCTAATAATACCAAAGATACCCCGCTCAACGTTGACACCTTTTACTTTTCCATCATCCTTACGGAGATATGTAAGGTCATCACCAACGATGGAGTTCGCACGCACCATAGAGGTGCTGGTCTTCCCGCAGCCCGAAGGAAATGCTCCAGTAAAGTAGGTCTTTCTCCCTGAAGGACCATGAATAGCCATCAAGAACATATGTTCTGCTAGCCAACCTTCTCGGTCAGCTTTTCTAATCGCAAGTCTGAGTGCCAGTTTTTTCAAACCTATCGTATTGCCAGCGTATTGCGTATTAACACTATACACGGTATTCTCTTTGTAATCAATCATCACACCCCGCTTCTTCCAATCAGTACTCACTGAGTGAATAAGTTTCCCGGATGAATGAAGCATCCAGAATATCTCACGATCCTCAGGCATCCTTCTGAAGTATTCATATCCACGGCGATAGAGGAGGTCCTCGCTATGAGCTACATAGAATGAGTCAGTAATCTGAACAGCTGGGATCGAGAAAGTAGAATCTAATGGTCCAAGTACAAAGAATCGTACTACCATCTTCTTATTCTCCATACTTCCATCAAGCCTACTCTGAGCAAGTTCTAGCCCATAATCTCGGTCCATCTGAGATAATTGCTCTCCAAGAGATTCACCCTTTGGGACGAGATAGACTGTGCTCTCCTTGTCTCGGGCTTGATCGAAGTACCCATCAAAGTGAACCGTGTGATACGGATTTGCCAAAGGTGTTTCTTCTCCTCTAGCTATCGCTGTTCGCCGGATGTACTCCGTGTCCATCTTGGAGTCATTGCAAACAAAAACCTTCATTGGCTTGCAAAGCTGTATAGCCTCAGCAACGAATTTGTGCACCCTCCGATTCGGAATAGCAAGGAGTTTTCTGAAATTCGCGTCAGTTAAGGCCTTTTCAAGGACGGAAAGTGTTTCATTCATGGCATAAGCCTCAAGGAGGTGTGGTGGTTGGGTCAATCACTTGACGTTTCCAATATAACACACTCGCCAGCTGCAAACTTAAGAATAATTCGCTGTTAATGTAAAAGAGCGTTTGCACAATAATTAGGGGAAGTGAGGAGAAGGATTCATGGCCACGACTCAAAGGTTCATTATGCATCATAGAACATGTCGGCTACGGCAAGACTCAAATGTGACCTACGTGCGATTCGGCTCAGTTGCCTCGGAGGATAGTAGGCAGAAAGCAACTTGCTGGTGGTTCCTATGCTGAAAGAGTTCACTTATGAAGTGCCAAAGATTGAGCGAGGGTATGCAAACCAAACGCTCTATGTGAATCTAAGTACAAACGAGATCAAGCTGAAACCTGTTGATGATAAGATGAAGGAAACCTTCACCGGTGGTAAAGGGTTTGATCTCTGGCTAATGTGGAATAGTCTCCCTAAGGATAGAATCGTGAAATGGGACGATGATGAAAACGAAATCTGCATTGCAACCGGTCCACTCGGAGGAGTGACTCAGTATCCAGGTGCTGGAAAATCGATCGTCACATCAATCTCTCCAATGACAGGGATACCCATTGACTCTAACGTTGGTGGCTACTTTGGACCACACCTGAAGTTCAGTGGATTCGATGCCATGGAGATTCAGGGCAAGGCAGAAAAAGATGTATACGTTTTCATTGACGGGGACCGCGGGAAAGTACAGATTTGCGACGCTTCTGACCTTCCAAATACAGCTTACGAAATAACACGTGTACTCAGTGAGCGACACACAGAGAAGGAAGGCAAAGACATGTCCGTAGTTACTTCTGGTCCAGCAGCCGAGCACGCATGGATGGGATGTCTCAACTTCAGCTGGTGGGATATGCGTCGTAACCTTCCACGATACAAGCAAGCGGGTCGTGGAGGAATTGGAACAGTCTTTAGAAATAAGAGAATCAAGGCATTAGTATGCAAGCTGGAGAAGATCACTCTTGATATGAACAATCCAGCAGATGAGGAAGCAGTAAAGACAGTTGGCCGCGAGCACTCGGGAGAGATTCTTGAACTAGATCCCAAGCAGAATAGGATGCGAGTCATAGGCACTGGACATCTCCCAATCATCATGGATGAGTTCGATCTTCTACCCACACGCAATTTCCGTACTGGAAGTGATCCTGATGCGAAAGGGCTTTTCGGTGATGTATGGGAAAAGATGTTTAGCAACCCTGGAAAAGGATGGGATGGATGCTGGAGGCCCTGCGCTATCAACTGCTCACATTGCATCGAGGGTTTCATTCCAAAGACAGGATCCTTCAAGGGCAAGAATGTAGTGGTTGATGGACCAGAGTATGAGACCATCGCTGGTTGTGGTTCCAACATCGGAGTATTCGATCCCCATTACGTAGCCGAATTGAACTTCTATTGTGATGCATATGGAATCGACACCATCTCCTTCGGAACAACTATGGGATTCGTCATGGAGCTCTTCGAAGAGGGGCATATAGATGAGAAAGCGACTGGCGGACATAAGCTCACATGGGGAGCTGGAGATGAAGCCCTTGCTGTCCTACATGAGATGGCTGAGGGAAAAGGGTTTGGCGGTGAACACTTCGGTAAGGGCGTGCACTACCTCAAGGGATACTTTGGCGATAAGTTCGGTGTTGACAAGCAGGTCATGCATGATATCGGAATGGAGCACAAGGGTCTCGAATATTCTGAGTATGTCACAAAGGAAAGCCTCGCTCAGCAAGGTGGCTACGGTCTTACTCTGAAGGGACCTCAGCATGATGAAGCTTGGCTCATCTTCCTCGACCAAGTTCACAACTATATGCCAACCTTCGAGGACAAGGCCGAGGCTTTACATTACTTCCCGAACTGGCGAACCTGGTTCGGGTTGAATGGGCTGTGCAAGCTACCTTGGAACGATGTCGTACCTGCAGATAACGCAAAGAGTTCAGAGCCAGCCAAGGTGCCAAAGCATGTCGAGTTCTATGCTCGTTTCTTTGAGGCAATGACAGGTAAACCAACGAAAGGCAAAGACCTCATCAACATGTCAGAGAAGGTCTACAACTTCCAACGTATCTTTAACATACGACAGGGCAAGGGTCTTAGACTCAACGACTCATACATTCCCTACAGGAGTGCGGGACCTGTCACTGATTGGGAGTACGAATCCCGACAGGATAGATACGATGGACAGCTCAAGGAGGCGGGTGTTGATATCAGTGGTATGTCAACAACGGAGAAGAACAAGAGACTCCGTGAGATCAGAGAGGAACGCTATAGGCTTCTCACTGACGCGGCTTACAAGCGACGTGGTTGGACACGAAACGGTGTCCCCAAGATGGAGAAGCTCAAGGCACTCGGTCTTGATTGGATTCCAGAGGTAGTTGATATTGTGAGGAAGTTCGAGAACTCTGAGCCTCCAAAGGATACACTGCCATCAAGCGATGAGGCGTGGAACTAACAAGCTGTCAAAGAGGAGCTATATTTGCTCCTCAGCCTATGTTTCCATTCCAATAGAAATAGATTTGCAGTGCGAACAATATCGAGAATTACTTGATGAACGTTTCTAAAAATCTCTTAGTCCCTGGAAGTCTTCAGTTAGATTGATTCCAATAGACCAATCAGATGGCATCATATCTATATATCACCAAGTACTAGCACTCCAAGGAGGAGGCTCTATTGGATCGAGAACATATTGAGATTAGATTGGAAGGAGAAGACCTCGAGTACTACGAAACCACTATGTCTGCCATTCAGCTTTGGAAAGATGATAAAAAGAAAGAGGCAATAGAAAAGCTACAGGGTCTAGTGGAAAAATTCCCTGATGTGCCAGGAGTATATCATCACCTATCTGGATATCTACATGAAACGGGGTCAAGAGATAAGGCATATGGCCTTGTAGAGAAGGCAATATCGTTAGATGAGAATAATCCAGATTCATATATTCAAAAGGCTAAGCTTGCTACAATGGATGGCAACTTTGAGGATGCATCTGAACTTGTCGATTTAGCATTGAGCAAGACAGTAAATATTTACCTCACATTTCTGGTTGCCGCACAAGTTTTCTCAGACTATGGGATGGATGAAAAAGCAGTAGAGATTTACGAAGAAGGAGTCAAACGAATTCCACAGAGTGGAGCCATCTGGCGAGACTATGCTAAACTGTACTCGGAGAAATTTGCATTCGAGAAAGCCATTGATGTTATGAAGCGCGGTGTCAATGCTGCAGGAAATGATAAAGAATTACTACTGGATTTTGCCATTCTTACTGGCGGACTTGGTATTACAGAACTTGCCATCCCAGTAATAAAGGCGTATGAAAAACTGTCGCCTGATGATAAAGACCACTATGTCAATTTAGCAAGAATGTATATGGCAAGCATGGAACTTAATTCTGCAGAGGATGCAATCAAGAAGGCTTTGAAAAGAGACAAGATGAATGATAAGGCATGGATGGCGAAGGCATCACTAGCAAAATTCAGAGGAAAACAGAAAGATGCAGACAAAGCATACGATGAAATGATTAAGATAAATAGAAGAAACGAAGGCCTCGTCAATACCATTCGGTCAACACCAGCAATCAGATCAACTGAAGTCATTTCTCAATATATTGCGATTCAAAATCTTCGCACCACACTAGAAAGTATCCAAAGAGGCGATCAGCAATCAACGGTTGAAAACCTAAAGAAGGCAATCAAATCAGGCACTGAACTTTGGTTAGAAGAAACCCTTGTTTCCGCAGCAAAGTCAGATGATACCAAATTGGGACTGCTAAAATTGCTTACATCTGTAATTGAAACCTCTGGTGACAAAAAGAAAAACATCGGAATCCTTCATAGAGCAACCAAGCAGTTTCCAGACGATTCTACATTGTGGATGAACCTTGCAGTATCATCGTACAACATTCGAAGCTATCACGGAGCATTGAAAGCAATCGAAAAGGCAAAGAGCATTGATCCCAGCATAAAAGGCGCAAATGGATTACATGGCAGGATTTCAATCAATCTGGATGATTATGACCAGGGTTATGTCTTAACAAAACTAGCGTATGAAGAGAATCCCAAAGATATCTCGAACCTCACATTTCTCGTAGCAAGCTGTATTGAGCTGAAGAAATTTGATGAAGCGGAGCGGTATAACAATGAGGGCTTGGATCTCAATCCCAAAGTACCATATTTCTATGGATACAAAGCTCATATCGAACATCACCATGGCAGACTGGAAGAAGCAAAGCAATCTCTAGAGGCATGCTCGAAGATTGACCCAAATATCGCAAAGGAATTCGAAGAGGAGATCAATGAGATATCCAAATAAATCAAATCCTTGAGGGCATCTTTCCTGTAAGGAAGTATGAGAATTCTGAATCTCCAAAGGACACTCTTCTAGCAAACAACGAAGATTTAAACAAATACTATTGGAGGATATTCGTTCCTCCTCTTTCATTGTTTAGGAAGAGTGAATATCACTGCTATAGGATTATATCTGTAGGAATTCAATTTTACTCTGAGGAGATACTAAGTGGCTAAAGCAGGGAACAAATGTCGGTCGTGTGGTGCGACTGTTTCAATAAAAGAGAGATATTGTCCAAAGTGCGGGAAAGAAATCCTTCAGAGAAGACTAACAAAAGACTTCTCAGGCGTACTTCATCAACAAGGTCGTGTAGTGATAGATGACGACTGGAGCGAAGAAAGCCAATTGCATTCAAAATCAGAAAGAGTTGCTAGTGTAAGATGCGAATCGTGTGGGTCAATCAACACTGTATCGAGCAAGCAGTGCAATCACTGCGGAGCTAGTCTCTAACTTTCATCGGATTCCTCAGAAGTAATTTCCGAAGTACAAGAATAGAATCAGGGCCATTAGTTAAGTCACATTGAATCAATATCAAGATTCAAGCAATCACACGGATTGGGATATACTTGCCAGTTTGCTCAATACAAATCATTCATTCATCTCATATCTCGTCATCATCCCAGCATACAATTCCTATTCCTTCTCCGCAAGGGAGATTTAAGTGCAAAGAAATGTAATTCGACATTCGCCAATTTGCATGAAGAGGAGAAGCTTTCTTGTGAATGACATCTCAAAAGTAAGACTCATCCGTCGAAAGGCCTTCCAAGACAAATCTCATCTCACGATTGCAGACTGTGTGGATCAGAATCTCATAGATGACATTCGCATTGCTTCTGCAAATGCAAGCTCCTTTTGCTTCGAGATCTTGGATGGGAACAAATTCGATACCACCTTGATTGGTATGATACCAAGCATAGAATATCTTAGTATCACAAAAGGAACCGATATTGAGTCAATCAATCTTCAAGGATTAGCTTCTATGAAACGCTTATTGAATTTCGAACTTGATCTGGGTCCAAAGAAACCATTAGCATGTCTTGACTTATCTCCACTCGGAGGACACGAGAGAATTCTTTCAATCAATCTAGCTTGCCTGATCAAAAAACTGAAACTAGATGGTCTAGGAGCATGCCCCAAACTGGAAGCATTTTCAATATCCTCCTTTGTATCTGGAGTCCTAGACCTTTCACAACTATCCGGTGCATCGATGTTGAGATCCATTTTCATTGGCGATCTTGGCCGTGAGGTAGAAGAGAAGCAGAAGATAAGAATCGTACTACCTAAAAACACTCACCTCAGATCTTTGCAAATCTCCAACCCAGTGAATTCATTTGTAACTCCAGATGTCGACTTTTCATTTTGTCAAAGCACGAAAGTAATGGATGATATTTCACTTACTGGATGCAACCTGCGTGATTTTGATCTTGAACCCCTAACGGCGCTTGAAAGGATTGGTAGGATTGATCTTCGTCAGAATTCAATTTCACGCTTGAATCTAACTCCACTCCTTGAGATGCCAATGCTGAGCATGAATAATCTGGGAAGCCAACCATTTCAAATAGATAATACTGTGGTTCTCCAAATTGATAGCAGCAGGAAGAAGGAAATTGAAGGAATCCTTGAGATTCCAGATTACACCAACGAAGACCATTTTGGAGATTATCCTATCGAGTATGTATTTGGACATCAATGGCTGGGATCTCTATTGTCCAAGCATTCAATAGAATGGATCTAGTTCGGGGATTTATGATTCATCCAATTTCGTTAATTGGCTTTGAGGAACACATTTTTCTATACGGTTTCTTTGATTCACAATCATGTCCGGTCAACTGAAGAAATGCAATACTGATGACAAAGAGGAAATCTGGGACCTGGTTTCATACGCATATGGTGTACCTGAAACTTCACGTGAAGGATTCCTAGAAAGGTTAGATATTATCTCAAAGGAGTTCTATATCTACAAGGTCGATGATGTACCTGTCGCAGCTGCGAGAATGCTACCCTTCAAGCAGAATATTAGAGGGCTTCTCAAACCAATGGGAGGTATTGGAATGGTCGCAAGCTCTCCTGAGCATAGAAGAATGGGATACGTGCATGAGCTTATGATTGCGATACTAAAGGAGCTCAAAAAACAAGGCTATGCTACAAGTACTCTATACCCATTCAAAGACACGTTCTACATGGCTGTTGGATATACTAAGATGCCAATGTCGAGAATACTAGAAGTTGACCCACGTACTCTATCTGGGGTGTCGATGCCAGAAGGATACTCTGTAAAACGCGAGTCTGGTGACGATGTGTTCAAGCTCTGGAGAGAGATCCATGAGGGAATGGTTCTTGAAACCCATGGAGCTGTCATGCGAAATGATGATCGCTGGATGGAACGAACCAGTGCCTTTAGAGCGAAAGCTGCAGTAGCAAGGAACTCTTCAGGAAAACCTGAAGGAATCATGACCTTTGGCATCAAGGGGTATGGCGATGGACATGCATGGTCAGAACCGGGACAGCTCAGCATAGGAGACTTTCATTGGACATCTATCGAGGCTAGAAACGCTATTCTGAACTTCATTTTCAGACATGCTGATCAAATCACAAAAGTGAATATCCTGATTAATTCTCGAACGGATGATTACTATCATTGGCTGACCAATATTCACACACCAACATTGAAGTCAGGTATCTTCAACATGGCGAGAATTGTAGACATCCAGACGGCGTTCTCAGAGATGCGAACCGAGAAGGAAGGAAATTTGAAGCTCAGAGTTGTGGATAAACAGCTGGACTCCAATTCCTCAGGATATGAGTTCATTTCGCAAGGGGGCAATCTACAGGTAGAAACGACTAAGGAGGAACCTACCACAAAGATATCCATCGAAGGTCTTACTGCTGTGCTTTATGGAACCCTCAATGAGGCACAACTTCGAAGATTGGGATGGCTTTCTGGAGAGTCACCTGAATTAATGTTCAATTGGTTTGGCAGCGCTACGCCTTGGCTAACAGAGGATTTCTGAAAAGAGAAAATGAAGGGAGAGCCCCTCGGTGAGGGACATCCCGATTCTATAGTAATCCTTGAGGTCGAGGATTGAATTTCAATGATGCATATCTTGCATCGCCAGGTTCGTGAGTAGACTTGAGCTCACGTTTGTAACGTTCATAATCATCCTCACACTTTCCTTCAAGCTGGAACTTGGTGTATTTCAATTTGATTTCGTTCTTCGTTATATGCTGAATGAAAGGCATGGGGATTAGCAAGTCTAAATCTGGCTGGATACCAATCTTCTCAAGAAACTCTTCGAAAGAACCCCCACTCGCTACCAGCCATGGTGCTCCATCGAAATCAAACCAAATATCAATGGCACGTCCTACTTTCATCCCATCTGAATCTATGATCGGCAATTTTGAGAATTCTGAGAGTCGCATATCATGCTCAGTAATTGTGCCCTCATCTAAAGTAGTCTTCAGACTCTCAACATCTGTAATCAATACAACATCCTCAGTAATTTGAGAGATGCAATCCATCTGAAAGACTGGATCAATATCAGGCTTGAGTCCTATTGACTCCATGAATTCCTCAATTCTGCCGCCTCCTAGGACGATTGATTTCAGGGCTACTTTGTTCTCAGCAAAGGTAATGATGAAATCATTGACCTGTCCTGCTTCTTTGTTACTTGAATCAATTACTTTCTTGTTCATCAACTGGCTAAATCGAATCCCACAACACTGGTATGGCAAAAGGATTCACCTCTTATTAACTATAGTGAAATGCTAGCTATATAAGCTTAGCTCAAGCATCGTTTTCCTTAGACTATTGTCATCATCCAGATGATGATTGCTACCATAATAAGTAGTATAGCAAGCATCCCAGTGATACAAGGAAGTCGTTGGTCAAGAACGCGATACGATTTCACAAAGGAGCACTGACCTATAAAGTCGCCGCCTATCCATAGCATGCATTCTCTAGTGATACAGCTACCCTCACGGAATGGGCAATCTCTAACAGGAACTGGTTTCTTGGGTGCAAACATCACACTCATCTTAGGTGAAATGACATGAACCTGACTATTAATCATGCTGGAACATGGAGATTCATTCCAAGATTATACTTGATTGCTTTGCAAGCCTCATTTCTAAAATGCACTTGCAACTCTAAGGCTCAAATACTCTTAAAGTGAGAATCGAAAATAGAATGAGATGGAGCCCATCAGGGCTCATCTGATAGGATTATTCTAATAGACTTCTCTAGGACTGTGGTGAAGCTTGTCAGGCAATTGACCACCTTCACCTAGAACCTCTAGATCATGATTGCGACCTGCACGACCACCGCTCCTGAGAAGGAAGCCGGTCTTAGTGATGCCACGAGCTTGACGCTCAGCAGCTCGCTTCGTGATCATTGATACCCCAGAGGGGACGGTCATAAGTAACTTCTTCCGCCCTTCATCGATTGCTAGAAGGATAGCATCTTCAGCCGTGACCCTTGTGGTCTCTTGAAACTGGGATGCTGAAGGATTGAACTCAAGATAGACTGGCATTGCAACAACAACTCCCAATGAGTTTTCGTTACTCTTGTCTATGAGCCTTATAATAAAATCTCGCGCGTCCTAGAGAGCTAGGACACTTTGAAGACTAGGTCGGAAGTAAGTGAGCAGTCCTGCAATGTGAACAGACTACTGCTTCTTCCCAATATTCTGGGAGCGGCAATGGTGCGCCACAATTTTGACACTTCAGTTCCTTGATCTCTGAGCGTTCTTCAGGAGATATATCCAGACGAAAGACCTTCTCTGCAACATCAGAGATTCCCTTGCCAATCTTCTCAGCAGCCCTTGCAACTGCACTCGTTTCTCTGTCAGTGAGAGAGCCAAGACCAACAGCTTTGAAGAAGGTCTCGATGGCTTGACCAACACGACTTATGAAATCGCCAATAGACCTACCTCTCCTCCAATCCCGAACCGCTGCAAGATGAACCTCTATTAGCTCGTTATCAGGATGACCGGGAATCTCGTATCCCTTTTGCCAATTGATCTTTTTATCACGCTTTGGCGATAAAATCTGACCACAGCCAGGACATTCCAAACGATATTCTTTGGAGAAGAAACCCTTCTTGTGTGTCTTCTCTCCATGATTATACCAGCATCGCTTATGAGCGACCTTACTACAGTTTGGACACGGAAATAGGAAATATCTCTCAGGTTTGTGTTTCAAAGATTGTCCCACTGCATTTGGCACATATGCAAGATCAGCCATCGTATTGGTCAGCAAATCTTTTCCGCAAATGAAACAGGGTCGATCCTTGAATTTGTCCATCTTGTCAGCTGTGAGTTTCATCTTCTCGCCTCAATCGAGAAAGGACTCTGAGAACTATTAAGGTATTTTGCTTTGGCATCAACATGAATTTTGCCTAGTTATTTGCCGTCCTGAGGAGGATTTTTGAAGTACGAAAGGATAAAAGAAGGCCAAACTCCTATCCCGAGAAGGGGTGCAAGAACATGACTCCCGAGCCCTATATTCTATCACTTAATCAAATAGCAGCAAATTCCATATCTCTCGTTGGAGGAAAGGCGGCAAAGCTGGGAGAGATGAAACAGAATGGATTCAATGTTCCAGACGGATTCGTTCTGACCACAAGTGCCTATAGACATCTCGTGGAGAGTTCCGATTTTCAGAAACAACTCTTAGAGGTGATTGGAGCTATTGACTATGATGATGCGAGCTCGATTCAAACTGCATCAACGAATCTTGCTAAGATAGTAAACCAAATGGAAATCCCTGATACCATTCTCACCCAAATTAAGGGCACTTATGGGTCTCTAATGGAGAAGCGTGTTGCTGTTAGATCATCTGCGACGGCTGAGGACCTGCAGGAAGCGTCCTTTGCCGGACAGTACGAAACATTCCTTAATGTGAAAGGAATGAGTGATCTAGTCACCAATATCAGAAAATGCTATGCATCTCTTTGGACCCCAAGAGCAATCTCCTACCGTTATAGAAATAAGATTCCTCATGACGCCGTAAGAATAGCAGTTCTTGTACAGTCAATGGTTGACGCGGATAGAGCGGGTGTCCTATTTACTGATGATCCAACAGTCCCCTCACAAACCCAGATGTTGATCGAATCGAACTTTGGACTAGGAGAGTCCGTTGTATCAGGAGTTGCTACACCAGACCGATATGTAGTATCCCGGAAAGATAATCCTCGATACAAGGAGCATAGGCTTCTCTTCTCTGAGATAGGAACAAAGGATGTGATAATCCGCTCAGGAGGTATTACTGAAACAGGTGTTACTACTTCTACAACGACAGATGCGATTAGTCAAAAAGCATCATTGAGTGAAGATGAAGCGATACAACTTGCTGAGATAGGGTACTCATTAGAGAGATTCTTCAAAGGACCTCAGGATGTTGAATGGGCGATTGATACATCAGGGAATCTACATGTACTTCAATCCCGACCAATCACTGTACAGCGACACAGCGAAAGCCAGGAGATTCTATGGAGTAGGGGTTATTCTGATGACTACTGGAACGATAATGTCACCCCCCTTTTCTTCGATCTCTTGGGAGATCAAATCAAGTACATTGTGAATGTTGAATTGAATCAAATCATGGGCTATAAGGGAATGCCCTCAGAGATTCTCAAATTGTATAAGGCTCATGCGTATTTCAATCTTGAAGTCATCCGGAACAAAGTTGTCAATGAGATACCACCCTTCCTCCGATCAGATGATGTCCTGAATTATTTCCCTGAAGGAAATGGTCCCTATGGAAAGGAAACAATGAGAAACCTTCCATTTGCCACCAAGAATCGTATACTGGCTGAGATTCGTGTGATGGCTTTTGATTCTCAAGGAAGCATGACAAAGACCGCCGATGAGTACAAGAAATGGACAGAGGAGGAATTCATCCCTTATCTGGATAAATTCGATTCGAATCTTGGGAAGCTAACAGATCAAGATCAGCTGGCCGAATTATGGGAACTCGCTAAAGAGATTGACAAAGTTATGATTCGTCATTTTCGTATGGTCAGGTATGGAATCCCAGTCCACAATATTGGCATGAACCTCATTGTCAATTATCTACTTAGACGATGGATGGGAGAATCTCGTGCCGTGCGGCTTTTCCCGCTATTGGTCACAGGCTTGAAACACAAGACGAATGAAACAAATCAAAGACTCTCAGAACTAGCAAATCTCGGTAGGAGAATGGATGACGTAAGGAAATTGATTCTTGGTACACCGTCAGACCAATTGTATTCGGAGTTTGAGAAGCAGGATAACGAGGATAAGAAACAATTCTTTCTTTCCTTTAGCAAGTTCTTGGAAGACTTTGGTGTCAGGGGGTATACCAGAGAGCCATATTATCCTCGATGGGGTGAGAAACCATCCCTTGTGTTTGATATTCTGAAACCACTAATGGCAGCCCAAGGAAGCGATCCCCTCGATCAGGATAGCCGCGTAACCCAGATGCGATTAGACGCAGAGGAAGAGGTTGAAGCGGGCATTAAAAGCACTAGAAATGGAAAGATCAAGTGGATGCTTTTCAACACCATCCTAGGCATGAGTCGCACATACATTGCTTTCAGAGAAGACCAACGTTTCAATCTTGATAGATGGATCACACGGAATCGAGCATTGTTCCTACAGATGGGGAGGATTCTCAAGCACAGAGGAGTGATTGAGCGACCTGAGGATATCTTCTTCTTCTATAAATCGGAGATAAAGCTGATAGTGAACAATGGACCTGAGACCCTCCCTATATTGCTCGAGAAGCTTCGAGAACGGAAAAAGGAATTCGATGAGAATGAAGATATGACTCCACCAAAGTTCATTCAAGGTTCTCGAGTTTACAATGACAGGCTCGGACATTCGGAGGATGACACAACGCTAGTAGGCTTACCTGCAAGCCAGGGAACTCTCACTGGATATGTGAGGGTCCTCAGAAAAATCGAAGAGATTCCACTTGTCAAGGAAGGTGAAATCCTTGTTGTACCAAGGACGGATCCAGGATGGACACCAGTCTTTGCTCAAATTGGAGGATTGGTCACTGAAACAGGGGGAATCCTATCTCATGGTGCTGTAGTTTCGAGGGAATACTGCATACCAGCTGTTACTAATATTAGACAGGCCTGCGACATATTGAAAACAGGTCAAAGAATAACTGTCGATGGAAACAAGGGTACGATAACATTTCATGATGACCATGAGTGATTCACGATGGAACCAATAACACACCCACCGAACAGCAATGATAGCAATTGGAACGAGAGCTACTACTTCATCTTCTATGACAAGAAAGAGAAGATAGGCGGAATGAGTCGAATAGGATTCAAGCCGAACAAACCTGAGGGAATGACATTCTTCTTTCTATTCCTTCCTAATGGCGATGTTGCTGCATATCACCAAACAGACGAGGGATCAGCCTATCCTGAAGCTTTGAGGGTCATGGGGATGAGCCACTCTCCACAATCTGATGACACATGGAAATACAAACTTGAAGGCTCTCTTGTTGTTGTAGAGAATTCCGAGCACTTACCTCTGGCAAGAAAGGAACCTCAATACATCAAGGACCTCGTTGAAGCATCAATAGATCTTAACCTCCGCCCAATCCATAAAGAGTATGAATATTCAGAGCACATGACGCCCGAAAGTCTTGAACTCGGTAAGAAATCAGGAGACAAGCATTGGGAACAAATCGGTAAAGTGTCTGGGACTATAAGAATCGAGGATAGGGTAATCGAGATATCAGAATGCATGGGTCAGAGAGACCATACCCATGGGATTCGTGATTGGACTGGCATCGGGAACTGGTTCTACTTCGTAGTTTGGTTCAACGATAATCTGTGTATCAATCCTGCAGCAATTGTGATGGAAGATGGTCGCTTAGGAACTGGAGGATTCCTCTTCAAGGATGGAGAGAATATTCCCTTAGTAGATATCAAACTCAAGAGTCATGATTTTGGAGAGAACGGAGTCTTTCCAACACAGACTACTCTCGAAATAACTGATGCTAGAAGAAACACCCATACTCTGATTGGCAAACCGGGAGATATCATTCCTGTGCCATTCATAGATGCAGATGGGAACGAATCAATTCTCGTACAATCATTTGGTGAATACCAACTTGATGATATGGATGGTGGATATGGGTCATACGAGGTTCTAAGAAGGATGGAGAAGAATTAAGAAGAGGTACATTTGCAGACTAAGATGCGTCTACCCTTCTTGGAGGATATACTGTGTTCGAAATAATTCAGGAACCTGACTACGGATCTATTTCTCGTGTGATGATACACGTCGTCGTTCATGGGGAGCCAGATAAAAAGGAGAAGGATGGCCTTTCAGAGAGAGGCAGGAATCAGGTATTCGAACTGGCAAGGTCAAGACTATTAGCAGGCCCCTCAAAGCTGTACTCAGCTGATACCAAGGAGTGCAAATCTTCTGCTGAAACCTTGGCAAAAGAATTGAATTCCTCCGTAGCCAAATTGGATTGTCTATCGGACATTGACCTTGGAACGAAGGAACTTGATGAAGCATATCTGCAAAACGAAATGCCAAAACTCTGGAATGACATCAACTACGAGCCCAAATTGGGAGAGAGCCTGCGAGATGCCCAGAGTAGAATCGCAACATGCGTGGATAGACTAACAAAAATGCATCCAGAAGCCACTATCGGCATCGTTCTCTCTCCTATTACGTCAATACTCTTTCACAAACTTGTTGTGGGCGGTGAACCTCAGATCGAGGATTGGCTTCACTTGGAATTTGCATCTTGCGCGACATATGAGTACTCAAAGAATGGATGGTCTCTTATTATGCCTCCAGAAAGCAGTTTTTTGAGCGATCCCTCAAGAGTTCTTGATACACTTCCATCAGGTGTATTCTAATAAAAAGAGAGAGGGAGGGAAACCCTCCCTAGATGTATTCTATCTACGTCGACGTACTAGGACACAAGCGATGACTACGACAATCACAATACCAGCAACCATCACAACATCCGAAAATGAACCTCCATTTGTTGGGGGTGTAGGAGTTGTACCGGTCGTTGGCAAGGTCGAAGTTGACGTGGTCGTAGTAGTTGTCACACTAGGAGTCTGGTGAGCGCTTGTATATGATACAAAGACAGGATCCACGCGAATCTCCTGACCACCCCAATGTGTATAGCCAGCGGTCATGAAGAGCATGGAAGCATCAACGTTCCACTGTGTGATGCTTTGGCCACTGTCTGATTGATACATGGCACTGAAAGCACCAATGGGAGCTGTTGATGACCCAGAGATGTACTCAACTGAGAATGCTGGATTATCACCTGCCCAAGTATATGGCAAACCACCCATGCTCACGTTTGCATATGGACTATCTTGGGAACCAAATAAGTAGTAATTGGCTCCAGTACTATCACCATTTGTATCAGTGATGGGCTCAGAACCAGCTTGATACTGGGTATGTGTCACAGTTCCTAGCACTGCAAAGTAGTTCACCGCAAGACTTCGTTCCGCTAGTGCGTCATCATTGAAATCAACAAGATCCCAATCACCAATGACTTGATCGACCTTGAACGATGTCGCATGGTTCCATGTCGTTGGATCAGACTCATCGTACTCGACCATATCAACTATGAATGAAACATCAAAGGACATTTCCTCGATCGTCGCGTGAGTGATTCTATAGTCGAAATCAGTAGAGTTCAATCCGATGGCGCCTTCATAGGATTGCCTGAATTGCCAAGGTCCACGTATACCTTCACCATTCTGGATACGGAGAGGATAGATGGTTACATTGACATCATAGATCGATACTCCATAGCTGATGTCAGTTTCTGGACTGACATACACCAAACCAGATCCGTTGGTTGCTCCAAATGGTTGCCGTACTTCAACAGATCCTATGGAGTCAATCAATACAACATGCGATACCTCCTCCGTTACGACACCACCTTCCTCTATCGAGAAATCAGGAGCATCGGGTGATGCACCCATTGGATCATCATCGAAGATGAGCATACCTGCATATTCAGTCCTGAAGGTTGCTATGGTTCGCGAGCTCTCACTAATGGCAACATTGAATGCCTGTTGTGAACCCCACGAGAACCATGTATTCTTCCATACGCCTGTTTCCAAACCAGGAATCTGAGTCATATCATAGGTCCAGTTTCTGGAAAGCCAAGCTACATAGGAATACTCTGGAGCAGGAATATCATTACCCTCATCGGCCCAAAGTTGATCCTTAATATCAACCATCTCAGAAGAGGATACAGGAGAGAAGTCATTGGCATGGAACCAGTAGAATGTTTCATTCGCACTGAACTCCATGGTGAGTGATACTGCACCCATCCAATTGACCGCATGAAACTCATCTCCATTGTTTCCAGGACTTGGATCGAATATCAGGTTAACTCGCATTCCCTCTGCAGTGATGTTGCCATAATCCTCCCAGTAGCCTGTTCGCTTCACAAAGTACTGGTCTTCGGTAGTGTATGTGTTGCCATCAAGATCGATGGCACCATCATCGGTTACAGCCCAAACCTGAGGTACATAGAATTCTACATCGCCAAGTCTGAAGTGCACTGGACTCCAAATGATATCGTTGGTAACGTCGTAGGGATGGTATTGATCAATCCATTCCGGAACTGTATCATACCCAATCCACCATGGGAAACCATAGGTGTTATTGGCAGGATCCCATATCCTCAGATTCTCTAGTAGGCCTACTGTCATCTTGGCTTTGTCAAAGATCATATCAGGTGCCTGCGCATCGAAGGTGATGTTCAAGTAGAGTTTGCTTAGATTGGGACCCATAGTTATGTTCCAATCATTCACCGTTACCCATTGGTCGATGACGATTTGAAGTGGTCCTACTTGCACGCCAGTTTCCTTCAAGTGAGTTCGTTTGACCATTACGGACCAGACCCGAGCTTCATTTTCTTCGAAGTCTAGCGTGACATTGTACGAAGCTGCATATACCCAGTAGTGCGTATCGTTCTCACCAGAGCCATCACCAGATAGTTGAATGGATATGTTAACCAGCTGTTCAGTTAGTTCCCACCAATTATTTTCATGATAGAACTCTTCGGTTCCATTGAACGATTCCAACGGTTTGTGTATCAGCATAGTGATGTTGAGGCTCTCACCTTGATCGCCTTTATCCGCTATGTTTCCTTCGGCATCAAAGACGAATGATTCAATGAAATCAGCTCGATAAGCTAAACGCATTGTTTGCAATCGAGTTATTTCTGGACGAGGTACTAGCTGATTACCCTCTGCATCCTCAACTTGAGTGAACCAGAGAATATCAGTAGGATCGATGACATCACCATTACTAAAGGGCGAAGCATCCATATCGGTAATGTTAGTGAAGTATCCTCCCCACATTACGCCATTCCCTCCGTCGAACTCTCCTGTATAGGTCGCATTCATTACATAGAACTCTTCTAGGTCGATTGTCGTATTCCGTATCATCGTGAACTTCGGAAGCCACTGACCTATACCAGGAGCTATCTCGGTCCACAGGAACTCAATGTGTGGATACCCTGCCAGAGCATAGGTCCCTGTTTCATTGTGCTTGAAATAGACCATTGGTCCAAGTTTCATAGATTGGTTCTCTAATGGAGGATTCTCAAGATACATGTTCGCACTTGGGAATCCAACAGGTTGAGTGAAATTCACCCACTGCTGATAGCTCGTATTCCATGTCAATACTGCAAATGGTACAACCACATCGCCTAATTCATGAGCTGCTCTTATCCGAACAATGAAGGTATCGTTGTAGGATGCATAATGAAGGAGTTGCCCATTCGGAGATACTATGTCGCCATAGAAATACTGCGGAAGCGAGAAATCTCGTGGATTCACTGGTAAACCAAGGGCGATTGGAGGTGTGACAAAAGCCCCACTCTGCAATCGAGAGAGCCATGATGGCGAAACTGGACGTCCAAGCGTGTCGATTGCTTGCATTCCTGTCCAGAATACTCCATTAATTATTTCCTCAGTGAAGGTCACTGCAAAAACGGCGCTGTAGTCGTCTGCTGTTTCCACATAGGTATTGTTCTCCAAGTCAGCTGATAAGAAGTTTGAGAACGAAGGCACTTCTGCTCCAGGGGCATAGTGCAATGTGACTGGAGTCGCCCAGTCATCACCTGTTGCATTGTATTGAAGCAAGAATATCGCCCTTCCAGTTCCTGTTGCCTGTCCCCAGAATCTTATGATCTCGAGTTCAACACCTTCTCCAAGAAATGGCTTGGGAATTGTTATGTTGATGAAAAGCTTGTCACCTACATCAACAGAATAGAAATTGTCTGCAATGTCGGTTCCATTCTCAGCATACGATATCACTATCGTAGGTTGTGGACCGAACATCCACTCAGAGCTCTGTTCACTGTGGCTTAGTTCCTGGAATGAATCAACAACTTCCCAACCAACTAGTACAACGGGATCGGGAGCAGTTTGAGCTGAAACAAAAGCAGCTGAGGAAGCTAAGCCAACAAGAAGCAGAGCGACAATAAGTATGCTATACGTCTTATTCATTTCAATATCTCCTCATTGATATTGATGACTGCAAACATGCCAAGATATTGAACTCAACGTAGTGTGTGGTTTCTTTATTGTGATTAATATCAGGCGCGGAATCAAGTGCAGGTCCAATCAATATCATTTCACGTTTCATCAAAGGATACGTCCTATAATCCTCTGATAGAAGAAACCATTTGACTGCAGGTACTAGTGCGAAGGTTTGCTATTAAAGCGCGATGTATGAATCGTCTAGAAAAACCATCCACACTATTTTTGGGCATAATAGGTTGATTCTCGCTTTACTAACTGAGCAACTCCCCTCGTTTCAAGTACCCTTACAAGATCCTGGGTTTCAGCAAGTGCCAAGATCAATTGACTGTCATCGTATTCCCCATAGAGGTATCTAGATAGCTTATAGATCGAAATGGGAGTAGAGGTGATATGCTGAGAAGCTCGCTCGAGTTTCTCGTCATAGTCCGAAAGTAGCGCTTCAATTCTAGCTGACAAATCGTGAATGAGAGACCGATGACCGGGTAGAACCAGATAGTCAGAATATCTCCTAATCTTTTCTAGAGACTCAAAGTACCTCAGGATGGATATCCCTAAGATACCATCGAAATCCAGGGAGGGATTTGACGAGATATCACCTAGAACATGGTCTCCTGAGAATAGAACATGTTGTGACTTTAAGGCATAGCATAAAGACCCCAATGAATGGCCTGGAACCCAGACAGTGGTTAGGTCACCGAGTCCAGACTTGATGAGGTCTCCATCAGTTGCATGAAGAACTTCTGGAACAGACTCGCCAAACTTCAAGAAATACGCAGCAAGAGCGTTGTGCGAATCAAGAATCCCACTCTCAACAGATGCCCCTGACTCAAATGCGATTCTGTGATAGGCATGCATTCTATCATCAATATATTCCTCGTATGCTGTGATTCGTGAGGAATCCATTTCATGGATCCATACCTTCACGTCGTGCTTGCTTCGATCTATAATCGTCTTTACAAGTCCAATATGATCAACATGTCCGTGAGTCAGACATACTTGCTCTATATCTTCAATCTCATATCCAGTATCTGAGAGACCCGATTCAAACTTCGCCAGTGCAAGTGATGATTTTACTCCAGTGTCTACCAGTGTAACAGGACTACCTTCAATCAGATAGCAGTTCACAGGACCTACTGGAAATGGAGTAGGTACTTCAATGAGATGAATGCCTTCAGAAACCTGCAATGTGTTAGAGCTCCTGGAAATACACTCTCAATAATTCTGCTACATTTCTAGCCCTCGAAACTACTCCTCTGTCACGATGAGGCTTGGAGCCATCGAACATATCAGAGATTGTTCCAAGACATCCACTTCTAATGGTATCGAGAACTGGTCGGAAGAACTCTTTCTCGGCATAGGCCTTATTCTCAGCAGTTCGGCCGTTCACAGCGAGATAGGCTGAGATGTATGGACCAATCAACCATGGATGAACGGTCCCTTGATGTGTGGCTCCTGCTCTACTTCGAGGTCCTCCAGTCAATGCACGGGCATACCTCTTATCCTTGGGCGACAAAGTGCGTAGACCGTAGGGAGTAAACAGCTCATCTTCAACTACTTTGAGCACTGACTTCTCCATCTCCGGTTCAAGTATCCTATATGGTAGACACAATGCAAAAATCTGGTTCGGACGAATTGAGTCATCCTTCTCTTCGTCGGATATCAGATCATAGAGATACCCTAGCTCTTCATCCCAGAAAGATTGAATGAAAGCTTCTCTAATCCAGGATGCCACAGCTTTGTATTCATAGGGATCACGCCCCATCATTTGAGACATATCTCCCATTGCCATTAAGGCATTGTACCATAGCGCGTTGACTTCAACGCACTTCCCAATCCTCGGAGTAGCACACCAATTGCCAATCCGTTCATTCATCCACGATACCTCAACACCCTCAATACCTGAGCAGATCAATCCGTCGTGATCCTCATGGATGTTGAACTTCGTCCCAATTCTATATGCAGTAATAATAGACTCCATGGTTTCCCAAATGATACCTCGCAGGAATTCCACATCGTTAGTTGCCTCAAGATACTTCTTCACTGCAATGATAAACCAAAGAGAAGCGTCTACTGAATCGTACTCTGGTTGAATACCTCTATCAGGAAAGTCATTTGCAATCAGTCCATATCGTGAATACCTAGCGTAAGTAGTGAGGATTTCTCGAGCATCCTGAAATCTACCTATAGCTACGCTCAGACCTGTATGAGCTATAAGAGCATCTAGTCCAATATCAACTAGTTCGTGAAATCCCGCCAGAATGGATTTTCTTCGTGTGGAAGCCCTATCTACTATGAATGTGTCAGCATTATAGACAAGCCACTCAATGTCCTCATCGCGAGCTCTATCAGTAAGAGCATAAGCCCGATCATTGAGAATCTTCCTTCTGCGTAACTCATCAAATCGCAGCTGAGCGAAATCCTTCCTCTCAGCTTTGGCTAGTTCTCCAAGCTCAGTCATCAGAGTCTTCTGAGTTTGTCCTACTGCAAACAAGAAACTCAGAAAATGCTCTCCGGGTTCAAGTATAGTATGAAAGACTCCGGGGATATAGAGTTCTTCTTGATGAGGCAATCCCTTTGCTTTGTCCTTGCGGTAGATTTGCGGTTCAGAAATCTTGAGTTTTGTCTGCATGAACTCCGCATCAGGGGTATAGGCATACATCCAGGGGCTGATATCTCGGTCATCATATGAAAAATAAGAATGATCATCGATTATCTCTATGGCCGGAGTGAAATCCAACTTTGACCGCAAGCTGTTGATTGGACGACAAGTCTGAAACGGTGTCACCGTTAGGACAGTTTCTTCTGAGTTCTGAAACTCGTAATTAACGACAGTCAGATTTCTTCTATGGGCCATAAAGACGGTCTTGTGCATTGTAAGGCAATCAGTTGAGTAAGTCATCTGAGGCAATGGATTAAGAACGAATCGTGTCAGACTCCTATAACCTCGTTGTGATACACCCTCAGAAGTGTGCTCTGTTCCAAGATTACAGGGCTCATCCCCTGTAGCTACTACTTCGTCAAGACGTGAAAGAGTTAGCCAGCGATCAACAGGAGGATTCAGAGATGACACTAAGAGCCCATGATGGCTTCGAGTATTCATCCCTACAATCGTTGATGAGGCATACCCCCCAAGGCCATTCGCATAGAGATATTCGAATGTGACAGCTCGGTTCAGCCTCAGATCTGCTTCCTCTAGTATTATCACAGCTGGAATCTCACATTCTTTCTCTGCTCACTACACTACAACCAGACTTTAAGCATTGCGTGCGCTATGGATGAATGTGGCACAGACAGTCAGTATCTTAAGGAGCTCATTTCCTCGTCCATTATTCCAATCAAATTGGTGATACAAGATGGTAACTCCAGATCATACAGTAATAAAGCCCCCTGCCAGAAGGATAGGAGGACTTACTGGAAATCTCTGGAGACTCGCTCTTGTAATCGGTGTCGCACAATTCTCTATGAGTGTGTGGACATGGCAATTCGGCATTTACATTGAAACACTCATCGAGCCTTGGCAGATGGGTCTAACTTTCACTGCTAGCTCTATTGCAGGTCTTATCGGGGTTCCCCTTTCAGGATATGTATCAGACTTTATTGGAAGAAGAAAGACTCTGCTTTCTGCATATATCCCGATGGCAATTGGACTGTTCTTTCTTTTCTCATTTCCAATCTGGCCGCTTCTCCCACTATTCTATGGTCTAGTGCAATTTGGTTGGAGCTTTGTTGTCATTATGGCAAGGGCGGCACCAGCAGATCAGATTTCAGAAGATAATGGAAAGGATGCTGGAAGGACGTTCACGATGGTATTGCTTCCTGCATTCGCTATTGACGGACTCAGTCCTCTCCTCGCATCAGCCCTTTTAATTTCGGGTCTTCCTCAAAGAAATCTCTTGATACTGGGAGGATTTGGTACAATCATCGCATTCATAGTCAGTGCCATATTTGTCCGAGAAACCCTCAGTAGTTCTATACGGGAGAAAGCTCGATCCGGACCCATTATCTCTCTTAGAGGATTGGGAAAGGATTTCTGGATTTTGGCGGCCGGTGTAATCGGCCTATACATGTCCTTCGGACTGGCCTTCCCCTATCTTGGCAACCTAGTAGTAGAGGAATGGTATGTCAGCACTTCAGATTGGGGAATCATCTGGTGCATTTCTTCTTTAACCATTGCTGCGCTTTCCTATTTCGGAGGTAAGCTGGCAGACAGGAAATTGAAGGTATCAATGTTCTTTTCAGTGGCTTCTATTGGACTCATTATCTTAGGACATGCCCTTCTAGAGGGAATTCTCATCCTTTTGCTAATCAATGTGATTTGGGGAGCTGTTGTAGTGTTTTGGATAGCGTCCGAACGAGCACTCATAGTGCAAGGAGTGAGCGAGGAAAAGAAGGGGAGAGCGCTGAGCACTTTTCAAGCGATCATGAGCACAGCACAGATGGTCATGATGAATATTGGAGCAGCGATATGGACAATCTCTGGGAGTCTTAGGTTCCTATTCACCATAGCAGCTTTAGTTGCGCTTGCAAGTCTCATCCCATTGGTTATCGCAATGAAGTACATCACACTAGATAAGAATGAAAATGAAACTTCAGCAATTCATGACTCATGAGAGTATGACATGACCTTGTCAACATCAGTGATTTCTGCCTTCTTGCCTAGTAGGTGACCAGTCTTCTCAGCTTTCGTTTCGAGATATGCCTTGTTGAACTCATTTGTTTGTATTATCAAAGGCACTCGTTCAGTGATAATGATTCCATGCTTTGATAGTTGCTTGACTTTATCTGGATTATTAGTCAGTAAACGAATCGATTTCACACCAAGTGTACGAAGGATATGAGCTGCGATACCGTAGTCGCGTTGGTCAGGCTGCCATCCTAGAAGTAGATTCGCTTCAATAGTATCATATCCTTGGTCTTGCAATGCATATGCCTTGATCTTCTCAGTGAGGCCGATGTTACGTCCTTCTTGACGTAGATAGAGAAGAATACCTTCACCTTCTTCCTGTATTCGCTTCAATGATTCGAGAAGTTGCTCCCTACAATCGCAACGTTTGCTTCCCATTACATCACCAGTCAGGCACTCGGAATGAGCTCGAACTAAGACATTCTCCTTGTTAATGATGTCACCTTTGATGATGGCAGTGTGCTCTTTTCCATCGCAAGGACTAACCAGTGCGCAAATCTGGAATTCTCCGAATTGACTAGGAAGATTGGCAACACCTACCAACTGTACGCAGCAATCATATGGATCGCACTGGTGATTCTTGCTATCTTCCAACAATTGATCGATTTGTAATGAGGTCAATTTCATGCCATACACCGACTTCTTCTCTAAGGCATAGCTCCATGATATAGGTTTGGATTCTTGAAAAGCTTTAAGTGATATTCCAAAAAGCATGCGTATTTAGAACTCCCATTCGATTTTATATAGAAGGCGCTTTGTGAAAATGCTTCCACAATCGATCACTGAACAGAGAATCAAGATATATTTGCTTGCAGCATTTGTAGGATTAGTTGCAGGGCTTGCTGCAGTTGCCTTACGATATCTGATATTTGGTATTAGCTTGCTGTTTGTGACTATTCCAAACACACTGGGACCAGCTGGATGGATCATAGCGCCGGGTTTAGGGGGTTTGCTTGTTGGTATCATCGTCATCAAGTATGCACCTGAAACAAAGGGACATGGAGTTCCCGAGATCATGGAAGCATATACTCTTCGCGGGGGAAAGATGCGAACGAGAACGCCTTTACTGAAGAGTCTTGCATCTGCCATATGTATTGGTTCTGGAGGCTCATCCGGGAGAGAGGGTCCAATTGCACAGATTGGTGGAGGAGTTGGTTCGGCCATTGCACAGTATCTGAAGCTGAATGCAAGAATGACAAAGACCTTGGTCGTGTGCGGTGTTTCAGCAGGGGTAGCTGCGACATTCAATGCACCGTTGGGAGGATTCCTATTTGGAATAGAAGTAATCGCAGGAGGGATCGTTGGGTTCTCTGTAATTCCTGTCATCCTTGCTTCGGTTCTTGCAACTGCGGTATCAGGAGTGTTGATTGGTTCCTATCCAGCATTTGAATCTCCACTATTCAACATGGGTAACTATCTTGAGCTATTTCTCTACCTAGGCCTTGGAATTGCTCTTGGTTTCCTTAGTATCGTATGGAGCCGCGGTTTCTATAAAATCGAAGATATATTGGAGAAAGTAAAACTGTCTCCATATGCTCTTCCAGCAATAGGCGGAATTCTAGTAGGCGGCTTAGCCATAATCGCGTTATTCTTAGAAACGCAATTTGGATACTTTGGTTCGTTCAAACCCGAAGACCCACTGTTTCCAGCGATTATAGGTGTGGACTATGCGTTCATCAACTCAGCACTTGCGGGAACTGTAGTCATTGGTGCATTGCTCGCATTTGGATTTCTAAAGGCACTCGCAACTTCTCTGACTCTTGGCTCAGGTGGCTCCGGAGGTGTCTTTGCACCCACCCTGTATATCGGTACCGCGGTAGGTGGAGCATTTGGTTTGGCTTTTTCATTTCTGTTCCCAACGGTAGTAACACAACCTATGGCATTTGCCTTGGTAGGTATGGCCGCTCTCTTCGCAGGTACAGGCAGGGCGCCTATTACTATCATCGTCATGGTAATGGAGATGACAAAGGACTACTCCATGATTCTGCCTTTAATGATAGCTGTATCAACATCCTTTCTGATTTCATCAACGATAGAGGAAAATAGTATCTATACTTTCAAGCTTCTCCGCAGAGGAGTAAACATCAATCAGAGTCGATATGTTATTGCATTGAAAGATGTTCGTGTTTCGCAGATTATGACTGTGAAACCTACTTTGCTAAAACCAGAAATGACAATTGAGGAAGTCCTTGATATCGTGGATGCTACACAGCATACGAAATTCCCTGTAGTTGATGATGAGGGTTCGATTATTGGAATTCTACTAACTGAAGACCTCTTTCATGATGAGGAGAAGAAGGAAGACCCGCTCAAGGTTAAAGATATCATGAAGAGCAGTTTCTTACATTTGAATCCTAATTGCACGATGGATAGTGTAGTTCATGAAATGCTAGAACGACAAGAAGGTCACGCAGTGATTGTGAATCCAGAACAACCAAATGTAATGTTGGGATTTATCACAAAAGCAGATGTATTGAGAGCATATGAATTTGCTATCAATCAGCTTCAAGAAGATGGAGAACTTGTAGAAGGAATTTCACCTGCAGAGCTAGTGGATGTGAAATAATACACCATAAAATGGGTTTCATCTTCATCCTCTTAGGCATCGTTATGCCTATATGGGACCGATGTGCGTACAAGCAGCTATACTGAGAGGAATTGAGGATGACACCAGATGTTGAAAGTGCTCTATCAGCTGGTCAAAAGTGGCTGGAAGAGTATACAAAGAGATACGCGTTCAAGAAGCTTGAAAGAGAAGTAATCACGACAGGAGTCTGCGTGGAGTGTGGAACTTGTGTTTCTAATTGTCCAGTAGATGCAATTACTGCTACCCGTGTTGAAGGCAAGTATGTTCCAGAACTCACAGGAAAATGCACCTCATGTGGAATCTGCTACGCGATGTGTCCAAGGTCTCTGACACTGCCTGAAGATCTGATTGGCAATTACATTTCAATCTACAAAGCCCGGTCAAAGATAGATGGAGGAAAACGTCAGGATGGAGGGATTGCAACAGCTATAATGGTTTCGCAGCTTCGGGCAAAAGAAATTGAAGCCGCTATTGTCGCATCACATAGCCCTACTCCATGGCTTCCTGCATCAGCTACTGCGAAATCAGAAGAGGAAATATTGAATTCGGGTGGTACCATCTATATTCATACTCCAATCGTTCAGGGAATGATGGATGCATTCGAAAATGGCTACTCAAAGCTCGCAGTGGTAGGAACTGCATGCAATATTGACGCTATTTCAAGGCTACAGACACATCCTGCGGGATTTCTATCAATCTCCAAGGACACAGAGGTTTTAAAGATGGGACTGTTTTGCATGGAATCCTTTCAGTATGAGGGTTTGAAATCTTTCTTAAAAGAGAATGGGATTGATATAGATAAGGCACTGAGGATGGCCATAGCAGGAGGTAAATTCACGATTACTACATCTGAAGGAGATAGGGAATGGCCTATAGCTGATTTGAACTCCATCGCAGCTCGATCTTGCTCGTATTGTCACGATCTCACAGCAACATCAGCAGATATTTCCTGTGGCAATATTGGTTCAGATGAAGGTTGGACAACAGTCATTGTAAGAACCAAAACAGGAGAGAAAGCTTTTGATCGTGCTGTGAAAGATGGAGTGATCGAGGCTGAAGCTTTGGATGATAAGTCGATTCAGACAGTGATGAATGTTTCCAGATCTAAAGCAATAAGATATTACAGCATGGAACCTTCACACTAGATTTGGAGGCCGTCCGTATCATATGAACATTCTACTCACTGGAAATCCTGGCGTTGGCAAGAGTACCATCATCCAAAAAGTGATTGAAGAGATTGGCACAGAAGGTGCAGGGGGATTTTGGACTCTTGAAATAAGAATCAAGGGTAGGAGAGTAGGATTCTCCATTCAGACGGTGGATGGAGTTGTAGGTACTCTAGCTCATATCGATAATTCTGACGGACCAAGAGTCGGGAAGTATGTCGTAAGTGTCGGACACATTGAAGATGTAGCAATTCCCTCGATGATCAATGCGCGAGCATCTGATGGAATAATTATCATTGATGAGATTGCTACTATGGAACTCAAATCCCCACTCTTTGCACCTGAAGTAAGAAGATGCCTCGATACTGGAAGGGTTCTAGGTACTTTGCAAGCTCGGAAAGAATTCTTCCTAGATGAAGTCAGGAATCGTCCAGATGTTTCAATTCTTACGGTGACACCTGAGAACAGGGATAGGATCCCTGCTCAGGTACTTGAATTAATCCAGAGTTCTAGCGAGTCTTAGTTCTGAAGTATATCCACAGTAGCGCTATGGAGGATAGGATGCCCATGGCAAGTATTCCAACCCAAACAAGGGCGGGTGTTGTGGCAGTATTCATTGACTCAACTCTATACTCGATCCATTCAGTAATGTATTCGTTATTCACAGAGGAATTGTCAACGGCACGAACTCGATATCTAATGGTATCTCCGTGATTGAACTCACCAAGCGATGCAAGGAAAAAGTCGTTTCCGAATAAAGTCATATCCAACGAAAGTATGGTAGCATTATCATTTACTGTCCATTCGACCTCAATTAAAGACAGGTTATTGATATCCCAAACATATGCTTGGATAGTGATGTTATTTGTCGAGATAGTGGTAAAGGTCTCCAATACGCGTACATCCTGAATTAGTGGATTGTGGGCATCTGGAGTAACAGTTAGGGTTGTCAATTTGATGGTAGTCTGGTTGAAGTAGTCAATCAGCGTCATATTGTAGATATACTCGCCTACATCCAAGTGGTCAATTGAAATGGTAAGGTTTTCACCACGCCATGTGCCATTCATGAGAACCTCGCCATCGCGGGTAAGATTATAGCTGCGAGGGTTATTTTCCTCAGCAGACCAGTTGAGCGAATAGCCTGAATATCCTTCTTCATATTCGAACTCATCAACAGCATCTACGATAGGAGCTCGGAGGTCTTTGTAGATGGTGACATTGACACTGTCAGTTGCGGTGTATCCGAAATCATCTTGCAAGGTGAGGGTGAATGTGTAGTTACCTAAATACATCTTGTCTACTGAGAAAGTGAGATTCAAACCCTTTGGATTTGAAAATGACCAAGTTACTGATGTAATGTTAGGAGGAATACCTTGCAAAGCGGTGGTATTCCCATAGGTCGTATCGTTATAATGTACTAAGACTTGCAGACTATAGTTCAGAGGATTGCTATCATAGGTGAACCAAATGATCTGATACCCTGTATCTCCGAACTCATAGGATATGTCATCCGGAGATGAAATCACAGGTGCTGTAAGGTCGGGATAGATTGTGATGTTTACTGAGCTAGTCGTATTATAGCCAAGAGTATCATTGACAAACAGCGTAAACATATACCAATGTGAGGCATTGAGCCCATCAATCGTGATAGTCAGATTACTACCATCCCATGATCCAAATTCAATGATGGTGTCATTACTTGTGGTTTCATTTGAGGTTCGAGTAATGTTGTAGAAACTTGGGTTAGTTTCAGTAATATTCCACGTGATTGAATGTCCGAAGCTACCAACTTCAAAGGATGCATTTGTGGCGCCATATACATCATCAATGGTCGGAACTACAATGGGAGCGAGAACATCAGCGATAACCTCAACCTCTACTGTGTCAGATACAGTTTCGTTATCCAGATTGAACACAGTACAAGTATAGGTGAAATAAGCAGGTAACGTTTCTAGAAGGTCATCCTCATAGAGATGATCTAGGTTCACAGCAATTAATTCTCCATCCCATGACGAATCAGAGAGATGCACTTCTCCGTCAAGTAGGACCGTGAAATTCTTCGGGTTCTCGGTAGTGGCATTCCATACGATTGATTTACCGATGGTGCCATTCTCAAAGCTTATGTCTGTGGGACTGGTAATTTCGATGGCAGCAAGGGTAAACGAGTGCTTTGCTGCTACAACTTCTGAACCCAATATCCCCGCAACAAAGGGCGATAGGACAAGCCAGGCTAGAAGAGCTGTGAAGATCATTGAACGTTTTCGCTTTGAGAACATATTGTCAATCTCCGTTGATGATTACTAGGTTGTGTGCGGTCGAACCTTTGGGTGAGGTTTTATACTCTTCGGTGGGGGGTACAGTTGTACTAGTATTCATAGGGTCAACTCTCATAAGCAACAATTGTTGATACGGAGTTCAAACATACTCAGTTGGGAGGTACATTGGATGCCAAAGGCCATGTATGCGATCTGGTGGGATGATGCCCTGGGACCATTTGTAGGTAGAGTCTGGCCTGAAGATGTTAGCCTCACAGGAGAAGAAGCTCTGACTATCTTCATGGGACATGGAGTGAATATGGAGGCACAGATTGGCTATACGAAAATACCTCAAGGTCTTGTCGTGTCATTTATGGAACCACCCAACTGCATTGCAGTCCTTTTGAATGAAGATGATGACCCTGCAATTATCGAAAGAAACCTGCTCCGAATTGTCCCAACTATCGACTTCTCTTCTTCAAGTTGGGATAGGGAGATAAAGAAAGCATTCAATGCACTCGAGGAAATAATTGATGAAACCTCTGGAGAAAGACTCCTGAAAACTCCAGGAATCTCTAGATTGATTGAAGACATGTATGAGGGACGTGTGGTTTCCATAAGACCTCAGCATGTATTGGTAGCGACTGATAAGTACCCAGAAGCATCGAGCTATCTCGGACTTAATCGAGAAGAGGTCATAAGAATCCTTGAGGATTTAGAATCAGAAGGAATACTTATCCCGAGGACCTATGGCAGACGAATCGAATGCAGACAATGCGGCAGTTCAGAACTCAAAGTAACCCTCCAATGTCCTAAGTGTTTTTCTGAAGAACTCTATAAGGTTTATACACTATTTTGTCCTCTATGCAGTGATCAGTTCCAATCAGTTATTGTGGATGAAGTTACAGAGGTCACATGTCAAAAATGTAAGAAACCTGTAAAAGTTTCAGAGCTTGCTGTAATGGATGTAGAACCTCTGTGCAATTCTTGTGGTACAGCTTCAGCAGATCCTAGGATAGTTCTTACATGTGCGGTATGCAATAAGCAACTAAAGGGAGCTGATTTGTTGGCTGGAACAGGGTTAGCCTATGTCCCATTGAAATCAAAGGACAAGAAGAGTTAACCGAAACGGTTTTCTTTCCGAGCTACAATTGCAAATGGATTAAAATGTCAGGGGACAAGGTAGTAAAAGTAGGTATACTCAAGCTTGGATGCATTGGAGCAGCCCCATTGCTGGATTATATCTTTGACGAACGAGCAGATAGAGAGGATATTGAAGTACGAGGTTTCTCAAGCGGCGCAAAAATGGATGAAGATTCAGGATCTGCGGCGCTGAAGTATCTCTTGGACTACAAGCCACAACTAGCAATTGTCATTAGTCCGAATGCGGCATTGCCCGGACCTTCAAAGATGAGAGAAGAACTGCAAAAGGCAGGAATACCAACTATCACAATTTCTGACGCCCCATCAAAGAAGGCATTCTACGAGAAGAACGAGAAGGGAAAGTCAGTTCCCGCCCCTCCGGAGGGACAAGGATTCATCATCCTAAATGCAGACTCTATGATAGGAGCTAGGAGAGAATTCCTCGATCCAACCGAGATGATTCTTTTTAATTCAGACATGCTAAAAGTATTAGCAGCAACAGGATATGTCAGATTCATTCAGACGACAATTGATGATATCATTGCAGATATCGCGGCGGGTAAAGCACCAGACCTCCCAGCAGTAACAGTAGATTCAGAAACAGCAGTCGATGCAGCAACCTTCAGCAATCCGTATGCTCACGCTAAGGCTATCGCCGCGGCTGAGATGGCTGAACATGTAGCCAATCTAACAACAGCAGGATGCTTCAAGGTTCAAGAAGCCTCAAAGTACATTCCTCTGGTTGCAGCTGCTCATGAAATGCTCAGGACCGCAGCATTGCTTGCAGATGAAGCACGTGAGCTCGAGAAGGGAGAAGATACTCTATATCGAACGCCGCATGCAGCAGATGGCACTGTTCTGAAGAAAGAGAAACTTGGAGAAAAACCAAAGAAGTAGAATCAACGCTGATTCTGCTTCTCCTTAATGGTCTTCTTCACGACCTTTCTTGCATCAGCTAGGATCCTCTCTGCACGATCCTGGCTGAGCCCCTCTACTTTTGATGAGAGTCGAGACGCTGTTTCACCTGCTAATTGTGCAGCAGAGGTATATCCAGCATCCACCAACTTTTCTTCCAACTTAGGACCGATTCCAGGAATTCTTCTGAGAGGAAGTGCGTTCTGAAAGTCCTCACCAACTATCTCACCAAACTCACTATCACTCAGTTCTTGTGTGACATCAAGAATTTCTAGTTGGCTTTGGATGGATGAGAAATCATCCTCACCTACGAATGCTTCCACGGTAGCTCGGACTTCCTTATCATCAAAGTCCAAAGCTAGTTCCTCCATCTCTACTTCTCTGCCAAGAATTTTTGGAGTATCAGTCGAGATATACTGAGTGATTAAAGCTATAAGGATTGCAAAAGGACCACCAACCCTACCGATTCCACCTTGGAATGCGGTTACAACATTTAAACCCATGAAGGTGTGATCAAGTGCCCAGAAGAGCAAAGCATATCCAAGGAAAAAGAACCAGACTAGTGAGAGTCTTCTTGCTTTGGTCTTTGCTGAGCCTATCTCATTCCAAATCAACAGACAACAGATGCCAATGATGTACCCCTCAATGAGACGCTCCATGAGAAGAAGTGGGATCCCCCATATTGCTACGGGATCATAGAAGATAGGACTGAAGATTGCTAGAAGACCCATAAGCAGGATTGCCATATTAAACCCAGTCTTCCGTCCTCGAAAGTCTGCATACAACCCACCAATCAATGCGCCTAGTCCAAGGAGAAGCGGTTCATAGATTCCAAAGCCAAATCCTATGTCAATCTGGAATTCTTGGGATATGGATACAAAAGATGGATGAAGTTCAAGTAGTGTCACCTTTGTTCCAAAGAACCAAAGCATATGAGAAGCAAGAAGAAGCACCATTGGTCTGAAATACTTAATGTGATTGCCATGTACAGCAAGTGGATATTTCTTCCACTTCCATGTTTTGAAAGGTAGTACTGCTACAATCGAGATGATGGCAATTATTTCAGGAAGAGTATTTGAAAGATACCCTAAGTTGAAGTAGTCAATATATAGGAATGAGTAAAGAACAACGAACCCAAGAGACAAGAAGATGAAAAGCCCTGTAATCCTACCTCTGAATCTCTCAACAACGGTTTTGTTGAGAAAGATGACCCAACAGCCAATAAAGAACGCAAGACACACAAAGACAGCGATAATCCACGCCTCGGTGAAGGCAGGATTGAAGGCTCCAGGGGTTCCTGTCAGATAGCCTAGTAGTGCAATGAAGGGAGCTGTAAATCCTGCAAGAATTAGCAATATTTCGATTCGCTTTATGTGATCTAGCACAATAGCATTGAAGAGTAGAGCTAAAGCCGCGCTTCCCCCAGCTACACCCAAGTAATATACATTCAAGGTGCCTCCTATCACGGGGAGTGTTCCAAATATCAGCTCCTTCACAATAAAGATCAGATACCCAAAGACAGGTGCGAGTAGAAGGAAATGTAAGGCGGTTCGTGTCGGAAATTCCCTGTATTCTAGCACTAAATCTCACCCATTCACTATCTTCGCCTGTACTAGAACCAATATGGACATTTCGCCTACAACCCTCAGTTTTCTGACAACCGTACAATACCTTAAATTTGTATGATTTCTGGGTCAGGACTAGGAGCCAGCGCCTTTGAAAGGAAGATTAAGAATACAAGAATTCATGGTCATTAAACCTGGAGGTGTCCCCATCTTTCACTTCTCAGTTGATGGGACCAGGAAATTGGACGAGCTCCTTTCGGGTTTCCTTTCAGCGATTACGAGCTTTGCGTCAGAGTTTGGTGAGAAATCGGTACAAAGTCTCTCTTTTGAAGGGTCAGAGATCATGTATGAGCAAGGCGAAGAAGGACTTCTTTTCGTTGTGCTTGTTGATAGCGTTTCTCCCAAGAAGGTAGTACGAATGGTCCTGCGCGACTTGAGCAGGAAATTCCAAATCAGATTTGCTGAGGAATTGCGTAGGGATATACCCATTGAAGAGAAGTTCAAGGTATTCTCCTCAGATGTCGACCGCGCACTCGATTTCTACGAGAATATTCTAAAGATTACCTCGAGCCTTAGTCCGTATGTGGTTCCTGATATCAAGCAGCAGGCTCTGGATATAGCCATTAAATCTAACAGTCTTCTGGATGACTTCCATAGGGATTTTGGTAGCGCTGGAACACGAATCCTTGATGCGATTGATGGACAGACCCCAATCGTGAATCTGAGTACAGGCTTGGGTCTCGAACTTGATGAAACAAATGAGATCGTAGAGTATCTTCTAATCTGGGGTGTTGTAACGATTTCTAGACTCTGCCCCAAGCTTCAAGAGAACAATGTTAGATTTGATGCTTTTCTAGATATCATTGGTTTACCAAAAAAGGAATATCAACTCCTTAATCGTGCAAAGCCACTTTGCAATGGCGAGAGATCCATTGTAGATATTAGTGAAAAACTCAGTGTGACATATGAAACACTCTACGAGATGCTGCTCAAGCTTGGAGACCAAGTTGAATGGGTGCATGTACCTGTTGTTGTACCGTAACTCCATCAAAATCTTACGAAGGTATAAGTGGATTCGATTCCTGTAAAATTCGCCTAGAGATATTGGTGAACCACCGTTGGTTAAGGAAATCATAATACTTCGTGAAACAGGCATTCCACTATACCACTACAGTGTGAGTGGTGAAAAGAAACTTGATGAGCTGGTAGCAGGTTTCCTATCCGCACTTGGAGGTTTTGTTGAGCAGGTTAGTGAGGAACAAATCAAAGTAATGGCATTTGCGACGAACAAGTTTGTATGGGAAAAGAAAGGAGATCTGTTCTTCATCGCCTTAGTATTGAAGGAAGATAGCGCTGAGATCTACAGGGCTATCCTACAAACTCTTTCAGACCAATTCGTTAGCAAATATTACACAATATTGCGGAATGAAATAGTCAATCCGCGTCAATTCTTGGAGTTCACGGATACAGTTGAGCTTATACTACAGAAATTCGATGGTATTCCAGGCCTAGCAAGAAGATACAAAACAGGACTTCTGCCACTTCATCATTTGCGATCCTTGAAGGTCGCATTGGCAGAGATTGAGTCACATGATGAGATTTTACGAGGTGCAGTAGTCACATATGATGGATTTATTGTCGCTTCTAATCTGCGAGCATATGAAATGGAAGCGTTGCTTGATAGATTAAGAAACTCTGAATTCGCAAAGGAAATCTCAGAACCCCGATTGGTTGTACACACCTCTTTGGAACCTGTAACATCATTCTATATTCACCCATTGAATCAGAAATGTGTCTGCGCTTTTGTTGTTAGAGCTGGTAAAGGAAATGAGGAATACGCAGCAATGGTCGACCCATTCCTAAAGCTCGTAAAAGCTACTGATTTCAGTGAAATGAAGAAACTGCATCCAAAGCAACAGGATGATTACACAGGTTTCTATGAACATGATGTTTTGGTTCCGGTAGTACCATTGACAACAATCCTAGATAATGCAAAAGATGTCTTCGCATCCATGACACCAGAGTCGCAAACCGCCGCGATAAATATTCTAAGAGCGATAGATGGAAACCAAACGATTCTTGAGATCCAAGAGAAGACGAATTGTTCAAAGGAAATCATAACCGAATCTGTAGCTGCGCTGATAACCAAGGGTTTCGTGCATGTTACAAAGCTCTTTCCCATCATGGGAGAGCGAGACAGTAGATTTTCCGCTTATTTGGAGGTCATAGGAATCCCTAAGAAGGCATACGACATTGTTGATGCGGTCTGGAAGTACTGTACAGGTGGCTTTTCCATAAGAGAAATATCTGAGAAAAGTGAAATACAGGCTACTAGAATCATGGAAGTTCTGCGTACTTTAGGTAACTATGTCACATGGCAGCACGAGAGGAGAATGGAACATGACAGGTAAAATAGTAAGCATACATTCCTTTCGAGGAGGAACCGGTAAATCAAACATAGCTGCCAACCTCTCAGCAGTGGCAGCTCTCGAAGGAAAACGAGTTGCAGTGATGGATACTGACATGGCATCTCCAGGTATTCATGTCATCTTCGGACAAGGTCGTAAGAAGATGAAGTACACACTTAATGACTATCTTAGAGGTGAGTGTGACATAGGTCAGACTTGCATGGACATGACAAGTGAATTAGGGATAAAGAATGGGAAGCTCTTCCTGATACCAAGCTCCATGACAGCTACTGATATCACAAGGATCCTTAGAGAGGGATATGAAGTAAGTGACCTAAGGAATGGATTCACAGAAGTACTGAAGCAAAAAGACTTGGATTACCTAATCATTGATACACATCCAGGTCTAGATCGAGAGACCCTCCTCTCCATGGCTACAGCAGATTATCTCTTCGTAGTAGCAAGAATTGATGAGCAGGATCTCTTGGGGACTGCCGCTACATTAAGTGTAGCTAGAAAACTTCAGGTACCGGATATTCGAATTGTGATAAATAAGAAGCCATCAATCTATGAGGATAAGGCAATCATCAAGGAAGTGGAAGCTAAATTCAAGGCGCGAGTCGCAACGATCATCCCGCTGCTTCCAATTCTGATCGAAGCAGGTAGTAGGTATATCGTTTCTCTAAGACATCCAGACAATGAATTCACGAAATGCATGTATGACTTGTACAAGGTACTGATCTGATTCTCAGATATTATATGAGGATAGATTAGCCAATCCTATCGATATAATTAGCAATATGAATGAGATAAAGAGAATAAGGATAAGAAGAAATCCACTTCCCTCTTCAGGCTTTGCATAATAGGCTTCGTTCATTTCCTTCAAGTAACTATAGACACGAAACGTAATATGACCTTTCATTAGAGGAATATACCACAATGTTTCTATCTGAAATCCAGTAGGAAATTGAGAGAGGCTTAGAGAATGTCCATTGAAGTTCGAATTGCAAATGCTAGAGATAGACAAGCACTCAAGGAATTCTACTCACGAGAAGGTATGGATTTCCAGAATCTTACTAGTAGGATCACTCCATCGGCAGGCGGGATTGCCACCGAAACCATGTTCATCATTGCACTAGCAAACGAAATGGTTGTCGCAGCTATGCGATTGGACATTGGACAAGACCCCTCACTTGGAAAGGTAGGGTTCATTCAGCACTTTGAAATAGAAGACGAACTTGAAGAATCGGACCTGGGCAAGCAGATGCTAGATCGTGCACTCGAGATTGGTAGGAATAGAAATCTCAGATGCTTGGAGGCGTTGGTCCATGAGAAACGAAAGGAAGTAATCAAGCTCTATGTAGATTCAGATTTCCGTGAGGAACATAAAGAAATTCTCATGAGAAAGGACCTCAAGACTAGAATATTCTAATCACAGATTCAAGAGACCTAGAGATTCCATTGTTTCATCTGTAGGTACTCCTTTTGAATCCCATCCCATCAAATCATAGTACCTGGAAATCGATGCCTCAAAATCTTCATTACTGATGAAAGAACGCATTCCTTCTCTAGGACCGTGTGATTGAGGTTCCCAAAATCGAGGAGGTAGAATATCGTCGTTTCGTGTTATCCCTTCCCGAACGTTGAATAAACGAATGAGAGTCTCAATTCGCATCGCAGTTTCATCAAGGTCTCTTAGAGAATAGTTCATTCCAGTAGCTCCATTGAGCATTCGTCGCATCTGATCCATCGTTATTGGAATGCGATTAGTAAAGTGACAGATAACTAAACAATCTTTGATAATCTTCTCAATCCGTCCGGGTAGTAGCTTCTCAACGAACTCTATAGCTGATGAATCAGGAGCATTAGATGTTGGAGGCCATCCCCTGAGATGGCTAGCACCAATGTCTCCTGTTGCATACAATATACCTTGGCCCATACGCCCTCGAGGATCCCAAGCAGGAACTTCCATTCCTTTCACATGCACGGCAAATGACTCGGCTCCATGGCCAAACTTTGATGCAGCGAACCGAACTCCCTCTGCAAGAACATCTCCAATTCCAGTTCGTGATGATATCATTTGCAGCAATTTCGCGGCACATATGAAATCTCCAAAGCGAAGATGAAACCCTACTTCCTTCTGCGATAGAATTCCTTTTTCGAATGCCTCTATTGCAAATCCAATAACAGAGCCACTGCTAATTGTATCTAACCCCAGATCGTCGCATAGATAATTCAATTGAAGAACTTCCATAGGATTGGATATGGCTAGATTTCCTCCGAGTAGGCCTATGCTTTCATACTCTACGGTTGATTCTACTTCTTTGGTAAGGTCTCTTGGATCAGCTGTACGAAATGCATGAGTACATCGCATTACGCAATGAGGACAGGAGTTATTATTGCCTAGTCCATACTCTTCCATCCTAAGATGGGACAAATCCTCGTATTGATCAAAGAAACCATTCTGCCAATTCCTTGTTGGAAATTGGCCATAGACATTTGCGATTTCAACAAGATGTCGAGTACCGTATTTCTTGAAGTCAATATCAAGTGACCTCCATTGCTGGGTAAATTCCTTGTTCACTGCTTTGATTGCTTGTACATCACTGGATGCAATCTCCTTTGTGCCGCGAACCAAGATGGATTTGATATTCTTCGAGCCGAGAACTGCACCAGCTCCACCTCTGCCTGTCTGGTGAGCGATCTCACACGAGGCAGTAGCGAAAAGGACCTTCTGTTCCCCAGCAGGCCCAATGGTGTATACTGAGAAATCATCACCATATCTATCATGGAGCAAATGAGTTACTTCGTAGATGCCTTTGCCCCAATATGATGTCGCATCATTGATCACAGTCGAATCATCATCGATGGTGATAACAACCGGAGAACTCGCCCTGCCTGTGATACAGACTGCATCATAGCCAGCCTTCTTTATCTCTCGGCCAGTTGGACCACCGCAATGCGAATCCAAGAAAATCCCTGTCAGGGGAGACTTCGTCACGATACTCCATCGTCCAACGTTCGGAGCTGGCAGTCCTTGAAGAGGTCCGCTGAGTAGAATAAAGATATTGTCTGGATCTAATGGGGCTATACCTTTCTCAAGGTTCTTGTAGAGTAAGTAGGCACCGAGTCCTTTTCCACCAAGAAACCTTTCAAGAATATCAGCTTCAAGTTTTTCCTCACGAATGATTCTCGACCCCAAATCAATCCAAAGGATTTTTCGATTCCATCCGTGCTCCATCACAATATTGCACCTCTGAAACACATATCACGAAATCTCAAGCCTTCTGATCTTTGTGATATCGACTCCATGTAGATTGCTAAGAATCGCCATGGCGACATCATGTATCAGATCGCTAACAAACTCATTCATAGGAATCTTCGTTCCATGAACATATAACTCAAAATCCGCAGTCATTTTGGACACCTAACCCTCAAGATATGATTTGGACCTTATACGATTGTTGGTTGTTAGAATCGAAAGCTACTTAGTTAGGTTCTACAAACACCAAAGAATAGAGAGCGCACTCCGATACGGATATATACCCTGTCGAATCGTAGGCTGGCTCGATGATGACCATCAAAACGTGAGGAACTTAGTCATGACACAAGATTTCTCGGTAGCAGGAGTTATCTCCCAGAAAAAACGGGACGGTTCCCGATATGATCCAGTCGGGAAGCTGGCCGGATTGGGAGGATTTCTTGGTATCTTAGCAGGTATTTACGGATTATTATTCAATAGTACTGAAACAATGTTCCAACTATATGGAGAAACACCATCAAGTGGGATTATCATGCTCCTACTTGGTGCAGGTCTATTGCTCCAATCGATTGGAGGAAAGGAACTAAGAATTAAACTCGGGTCTGGATATTCCCAAGTGGGCTTGTTAGGCGCGTTGATCGGATTGGTCTATTTCCCATTCCTTATCGTTTCGTCTGGATGGACTATTGCTCAGTATGAAACCTTAGTTACATTGAGCGCATTTTTGACCGCCTTCTTCATTATCATGTGGCAAATGTATGCCGTAGTGTTCACCGATTCTACAAATGGATGGATTGGTGTTCTTACAAGCATCATGAATGGATTCTTCTTCCCAGTGTTGGCAATTGGTACAGTTTATGGTGAGCTACTGATTATGCTGGCATTTGTCATGCTAATACTTGGTCAATTGCTAGTTCTCTTCTATTGGTGGAGCCCCTTGGATTCGATTCGAGAATATGCACGAAGTCCTGATAAGGCGAAGTTTTCATTTGGACTATCCGGATTGCTAGCTTTCATGGTTGGCGGTGTTGCTGTTTTTGCAAACGCCTTAGTGACTCCTTATGGTGAACTATGGTACCCATTCAGTGCACCTTTCAGTTGGAACTACACTCTAGCCTTTGGATTCATCTCAGCACTCTTGTTCTGGGTATTGCAGGGACCAAGGCTTGGTAAGAAAGAGCTGAAAGCAGCAGAAATCAGTGACGATCTGATACATGGTGGAAGCAAGTACTTCCCAGCATTCCTATCAGCTGTTGGAATCGTTGGAGCCATTCAGGCAGCCACATTCCTACCAGGTGCTATTGAATCTTGGTCACTGTTGATTGTGTGGGCAGCTTCTGGCACAATGTTTTTGGTTGGTGCCATATACATGGGAAGAACAGATGTCATCACCGGCTTGCCAATAGTTATCTCAGCCATTATGATGTCTATTCATCCTGCCGCAATCACACCCTTCGTTGTTATTCCATTCATCTTGGTAATAATCTCACAAGCATTTTTGATGTTCGAAACGAAGGTTCGAGGATTCACCTACTACTCTCAGCCGGTATTATCAGTGATTGTCACTATAGTATTTTCATTGGTATTCCTGGCTTTCATGTTGGGTGCCTTTGGTAGTGGTCCCGCAGCGATTTGGCCAACGAATAGATGGTTCAATGTAGCTTTATTCGCACCTGAATATTCGATGGCGGTACAGGCAGCAACTGTTCTTACACTTCCAATTGCGGCTCTGATGATAAGGAATGTCGCTGTGGTAGGCTTCGGTCAAAAACAGACTGGAGAGGCCAAGGATGTAATCAGTGGATTGACCATGCTCTTCGTGTTTCTTGTTCCAATTGTCGCTGCTGCTTTCAAAGGAGTAGCTCATCAGGCACTCACTGCGGCTGCGATAATGCTAGCGCTCTATATGATCAGCTTTGTGCTAGTGCTTTCGCTGAACCTTACTCTTGCTGGTGAAGTTGAGGATACTGGCAATCCATTGGAAGGCATGCTACTCAGAATGACGGCGATGTTTTCTCTTGTCTTCGGAGCTATCATTGCTATCGTTGTTCTTGGTACATTCTCAAGCACTTCAGTAACAGCTCTGGAAACTGCTGCCGTAATCACCTGGCTTGTCATCCTAATCTCTGGGCTTGAGGTTCTTCTCACCTTGGGATGGATCATTGCTGGCGTGCGTCTGGGCATGTTCAAAGCAGGATTCAAGTTCAGAAGAGCTGAAGATGCAATAGCTCAAGTAGAGTACACACCAGTACAATAGAACTCACGAGGTCATCTTACATTGACTCCGCAGGTGAATGGAATTGTCCGGAAACCTGCTGGAGCCAATGTTTCATTTCTTTTGATTCATGGTTTCTGTGCAGATGTTGACGAGCTAGCAAGTTTAGGGGAAGAGCTAGAAAGGAAGGGAATTGCTTCTCTTGCTATGCAGATTGCAGGGCACGGAACGAGTCCTGAAGATCTTGCTTCTTCAACTTGGAATGATTGGTACTCATCTGTTGTCAACGCACTAAATGAAGTAAAATCGTGGAAGACAAAACATGTCTTCGTTGCAGGACTATCTATGGGTGCTGCATTGACCCTCTATCTCACCACAAAAGAATCGGGAATTGATGGTATCGTGATACTATCTCCTGCAATCAAGATTGGGGGTTTTGCCGGTAGGATGATCCCTATTCTGAAACATCTAATAAAATACCGATCCATCGATCTTTCATACATACCAAAGATGTATGACCTACCGCGAACCAGATATGATAGAGAACCTCTCTCTGCTATCCATGAGCTGCTTCGACTATCGAAAGAGGTGCGTAAAGCGCTTCCGGAGGTCAGCATACCAACTCTAGTCATCAAGGCCGGAGCAGACAAGACAGTGAATCCAGAGAATGCCAACTATGTATTCAATAACATCTCTTCAAGTGATAAGACCTTGCAAGAAATTCAAGGTGCAGAACATGTTATAACATGCCATCCAACAAGGAAGGATGCGTATCCATATGTCTTCGAATTCATAGAACGAATCAGAAGCAACGAAACAAATTAGATTGCTAGACTTCTAATTACCTCAAAGCAAATATCAGGCACATCGGTTATGATGCCATCAACTCCCATCTTGATCAACTCAACCATCGTTTCTTGAGTGTTCACTGTCCAGGGGTATACGTTCAATTTCTGTGCATGAGCTTCTTCAACTATGCTGGGTTCTACGGTAAGATAGAGAGGATTGATTGCATCTGCATCCAGACCCTTAGCATACTCGACTACATTCTCTATGGGTTGATTATAGAGAAGTCCAATTCTTGCTCTAGGCTCTATTTCTCGAATTATTGTCAAGAACCCGTGGAAGAACGAAGAGAAAATGATATCATCAAGCATCCCTTTCTCTTTGACGACATGCAGAAGTACTTCTTCAACATCAGGCGACTTTATTTCGATATTGACCTGAGCCCTCCCCTTTGCCAACTCAAGGACCTCCTCAAGAAGGGGAGCGCTTGCTCCTCCACCGATATTTATCTTCTTGATATCGGAATAAGTAAGATCAGAAAGCATTCGTTCATCATTCGCTAGACGAACGAAGTCATAGTCATGAAACACTACTAGACGTCCATCCGCACTCATTTGCACATCGAGTTCGAACATGTCCACACTCATAGCAATCGCAGCTTGGAAGCTTTGAAGAGTATTCTCAAGAGCGACTTTGGGAGCACCTCGATGGCCAATAACCAATGGTCGTTTCATTGAGTGACCTCCTTTGAAATGCGTATCATTCATCATCTATGTTGTCTATACCAGTGCCTCCGCATCGGGGACAAGTCCCACCATCATCACTGGTACCGGTTCCTTTGCAATAGTAGCAACCTTCCTCTGGCTCATCGAGGGATTTGTCAAATCCCTTCAGGATGGCTCCACCTATGCCAATCATGATAACCCCAATAAACATCAGAATAAGTGATAGTAAGTAGAATTCAGGAATTTGAAGAACGAACAGGAACGAAAAGAGAAACAACACTACACCTAGAAACGCAATCATTCCTGCATTTTGCTTTCGTTCCATACTAATCACCTATTGCAAATAACAAAGGATGTTCGGAGTATCGTCGGATTCCAAAGTCCCTAAATAGGTTATGGATAGCCAATGAGCCCTGATTATGATTTTGTCTACACAAGAGATAATAGAACATGTAAGGTAGAATTCCACCTCAGGGTGTCCAATATGTCCAAAACCGACCTGTTCTCACGATATTCTCAACTCTACCAGAAAGAAACGATGCGAGAGATTGTTCCTGATGGAGTATTTGTAAGGCAGCTAGTAGATACACCATCACAGGAAATGGATGTTGGATTGTTCTTCAAACAGAAAGGAATCCGAGACTCTCGACAGATTTACTTCAGAAATCCTATCCCTACAGAAGTATCTAAGAAGGATGGTTTGCTTGAAACGGATGATAGGACATTCTTTAGCCACTATATATTAAATAAATTCAAGTCTTTGGATTATCTGAAATTGGTGATGGGAGCAGACACCGTTCTTGATAGTAGAGAAGAAAGAATCAGATTTCTAAAGAGCTGCCAGAAAATCATTGACGTGATTCTCAGGAAGGCAAAGAATGTCATTCACTTTGGTGATTTCTCGCCATTCCTATTCTCCCAGAAGGTACGCACACTGGATTGGTTTCTCTCAAAAGATTTGAAGCTCGATGAAGTGTCAGCAGAAGCGGCAGCCATTCCTTTCAATGTGGCTGAACCAGAGTACATTCTCTTAACTGGACAAAACATCGTAGTTGTAAAAGACGAACCACAGATTCCTCATGGAGTATTCTACTTGGTAGGGGGCATTGGGTATAGCTTTGATACCTCTGTTGGTGCAGTTAATGAGGAGAGAATGTTTAGAACCACGGTAGATCTCTCACCAATGGGAATCGATGAGGCATACATTGAGAATAGCATCTCTCGAGTCACTGAGGACTTTCAGACTAATGTACATTCCCTGATTTTCAGTGATATTTGGAAGAAAAGTCCAGCAAAGCCTGTAGGTGTAAACATTGGAAATGATCTTCTCATCAAGCCTGCCAAGGATAGTGAGATATGGACGGGGGTATTCGAAGTATATCTTAAAAGTCCTAAAGCATGATGAAATCGAACGAATCGATTGCCATCATAACAGCACGGAATGCATAGATTCTGAAGGTATAGGTAACGATTGCCTCATCAACTTTCTCGAACTCTGATCTAAGGAGAGCAAGTCCATCCTCTCCAAATGATGAAAGGATCGATGGAAGTGAGCTGATGACGATTTGAGTGACTCCATTTCCACTTGCAATGGCAATATCGTTCACCAAGATGGAGATATCTTCGTATACAGGATCTGCGAGTATCGAGCTACCAGAATTATTGCCTGCAACCCCCAATCTAATTGAGTCTGTTTCTGAAGATAGAGAGTATGTATAACTCAAATATTCTCCAACATCACCTTCCATGACCTCTGAATACTGAGTTCGACTACAAGATACTTCAAGGTTCAAAGTATTTGCTTGAAGGATTTCGGTAGAGAATCCGTTGAACCTAGCAACAACAGAATCGTTGTCAATGATATCATCAATTGCAAATCCATCCACAATAAAGCCTGTTTCAAAACCCAATATCTCTGAAACCAGAGTGAGTGATTCGTAGCTTTCCATGAGACTTAGCGTTGCTATCGCATCAGTTTCATTCCGTATGTATTCACTGAATCTTGGCAGATCTACAGAACGAACATGCGTCATCATAGACTGCCATGCTTTTTCAGAGAGTGTCATATCGAAGTATACAGGAATAGAAGACGTATTCATACCATATGTTGCTGTGAGATTCGAAATGTCTTGAAGCACATTTCGATACTGACTTTCCATTACATCAAATACCATAGTGTGGGTGAAACCAGCTTCTTCTATCCATGTTTCTATTTTATCTCGATCCGAAGTAATCGTAAGTCGGAAGGGGACTGAGTTTGAATCTAAAACAAGCATCCACGTTTCGAGAGCTCCTAACTTGGATGTATCATTAGATGGGTATCGTATATCAATCCCAATATTGGCAGCAAGAAGTTTGTCTATAAGATCACTATTGGGAAGGATAGCTTGATACCCCGTTCCAAAATCGGACAAAGGCATTTCCACAAATAGTGGAACAGAATGATCCGCTTCAACTACAGCAATAGGTGTTTGCCCCATGACAACAACAGAAACCGGCATCATTAGTCCAAGAACATTCATTAGCAAGAACCATGCAAGTCCTTTTTTCCCGATAGACCGGATTGGTTGAGTAGGTCGAAATCGTCCCATCACAAAGATGAACACACACGAAATGATGTTTACAACTACGAGAATGACAAATCCCCGTACAAGGTTGGAAATCAATCCGAAGATAATAGCGGAAACTGCAAGGATTAGCATACTAAGAAACGCGGATCGAGAGCGATAAAGATCAAAGAGTATCTTTGGCAGGATTATCATGAGTGGTAGGATGTAGAATGCCAGAGGCAACGAGTCCAACAGAGGAACATTGCTTAGAAGGTTCCTCGCAGTTATCGATAGGAGTGCATAGACGATCAACAAGATATTCACAGCTAGAACGGAATTCGAAAAGATGTGCAGACTTCTATCAACAGTCTTGTTCGAATTGATCGTTGACCTGAGATGCCTTCTTGATTTGATGAATCGGGATGGAATACTTTTGAATATGGCAAGGATTGGGTTGCCGGTGAAATCAATCGAAGAAGACATGACAAACCTACTTCACTTTTAGTTTATACATGTGATGGTGTTGTCCATGCATGACCTAAGACTATTAAGCCAAATTTATTACTCGAGTTTTGACTGACGAATGTATGATGTAGTTGTTGTCGGAGCGGGACCCGGAGGGTCGACAGCTGCAAGGTATCTTGCAAAGCTTGGGCTATCAGTAGCTCTGATTGATAAGGATCAATTCCCTCGTGACAAGGCTTGTGGCGGAGGTTTTGCGTTTGGAATTATCAATGATTTTCCGTACCTGAGGAAGAAGGCTCAGAGTTTCCTATCGGGAGTCTGTGAGATAGGAGTTTTGCACTCACCAAATAGACGAATCGTACTCAAGGGTAAGGTGAATATGGCAACAGCATTGAGATATGATTTTGATAAAGCACTATTTGATGCCGCTGTCGAGGAAGGAGCAGAGCCAGTTCTCTCTACACGAATCAAATCGATTTGCGTGAAAGATGACATTGTATCTCTGGGGACTTCAAAGGATGGCATCATACAAGGAAAGGCTGTAATAGGTGCAGATGGAGTGGGGAGCATTGTTGCGAGGAGTCTGAATCTCCATAGGCGTTGGCCAAGCAATAGAATAACAGCATGTCGGGTAGCAGAAGTGCCCGAGAACTCCGAGTTTATTTCTCAAACCTTTGGGAAGGAATATCATTTCTTTGCCAATGTAGGAGGTTTGCCAGGATATGGCTGGATATTTCCCAAGAAGAATACAATCAACATAGGACTTGGTATTGTTGGCAGTCATGCACAGGGATTGCCTAGATACTTCAATCGATTCGTGCAGATGCTCAAGACCAAGAATCTCCTGAGAGAGAATGCAGACTTGAGTAGCGCAAAGGGAGCACTAGTTCCAACAGGGGGAACGATAGCGAAGACCTTTGGCACAAGGGCTCTATTAGTAGGTGACTCTGCAGGCATGGTGTCCCCTCTAACGGGAGGAGGGATTCACTATGCGATGAAAGCAGGAAGAATCGCAGCTTATGTACTTGCACAAGGAATTGATACCGATAGACTAGATGTTCAGCATCTCAGCATTTATCAAAAGCTATGGATGAATGATTTTGGGAGAGAGATCAACCCAATGCTAATGGCACAGAGGATCTTTACCGGTCCCTTTACGGACCTTCTTTTCGAAATAGCCCAAAGAGACGAGTCCCTACAAAGTGTGGTTTCCGAAGCAATGGCTGAATCGAGTCAAGGGATAGACGTCAAGGGGTTGCTTCTGAAGACACTGAAAGTGATTGGCAGAAGCGCGTTTCATCTCTAGATAGCAATCATGGGTCCATTTTGAACGTAAACAATAAATGCCTCCTTAGCTGTTGGGTGGTTATTATTGAACCGTATTTATTTCGGGAGAGATAAGATTGGACAGACCATGGTTAAAGAACTACGTGGGGAATACCCCACCGGATATTAAACTCCCTGACGGCCCGCTCTATGGATATCTAGATAGAGCTGTCAAGGAGTTTCCTGATAATATCGCCCTCTATTACGAGGGTGTTGAGATGACGTATCAAGAGCTAGGTGAAGCTGTCGATAAGGCGGCTTATGGTTTCGCGAAGATGGGAGTAAAAAAGGGCGACAGTGTCGCAATCATGCTGCCAAATTGCCCACAATTTATCATAGCATATTATGCGGCACTAAAATGTGGAGCGATTATAACACCTGTCAATCCATTGGCTATGCCAAAGGAATTGAGAATTTACCTCCAAGATACAGGGGCGAAGACGATTGTTGCTTTGAACTTCTTCTACAAGAATGTCATGGCGGTACGTGAAGAAACTAATCTTGAGAATGTAATTATAACTGCCGCATGGGATCCTATGAGCAAGATCAAGCAGATTCTTGCACCCAAGCTGAAGTACAAGAAAGAGATGAAGGAAGTTCCACCTCTCAAGGAAGGAGATAGGTCATGGAATGAGTGGATGGCATCTCTTGTTCCAGAACCTCCAATTGTAAGCATTGACCCAGCCAAGGATTTGGCTGTCTACCAGTTTACTGGCGGAACTACAGGAATTCCAAAGGCCGCTATGTTGACACATGACAACCTCAAAGCAAACTGCGAACAGTGTGCAGCTTGGATGGAATGGATGGCAGAACGTGGAAAAGAGAAATTCGTCGCAGCCCTCCCCATTCAGCACATCTTCGGGCAGACGGTTTCGATGAACCTAGCAGTGTCATGGGGTTGCGGAATCATTCTTATTCCAAATGCTCGAGATGTCAAGAATCTATTAACGAGAATAAATGATTTGAAGCCAACATTCTTTCCAATTGTGGCAACATTGGCGATTGCCATCTACAGCTATCCTGAGGTCAGTAAATACGACATAACCTCTCTCAAGCTATCGATTGCAGGTGCTATGGCTCTTCCTGCAGAAGTCACTAAGAAGTTTGAGGCTGCAACGAACTCGATCATCATCGAAGGATATGGATTGTCAGAGGCAAGTCCTGTAACTCACGCCAATCCCCTTGATAAAGAAAAACGAAAGATTGGAGCTATAGGACTGCCGTTTCCAAGCACATATTGCAAGATAGTTGATCTTGATGATAGGAGTAAGAATCTCCCAATTGGAGAAGTTGGTGAGCTAGCTGTGAAAGGTCCGCAGGTGATGATGGGCTATCACAACAGACCCGATGAGACTGCAGATGTCTTGAAAGATGGATGGCTATTCACAGGAGACATCGCGAAGATGGATGAGGAAGGGTGGACATACATCGTTGACAGAAAGAAAGACCTGATCAATGCCTCTGGATACAAGGTCTGGCCAAATGAGGTCGAGGAAGTTCTCTTCGAACATCCTAAGATATTGGAGGCTGCGGTCATTGGCATTCCAGATGAAACTCGTGGAGAGACAGTCAAAGCCTTCGTCGTATTAGAATCTGGCCAAACCGCGACGGTGGATGAGATTCGAGCGTTCTGCAAAGAAAAGATGGCTGTGTATAAGGTACCAACAGACATCGAGTTCGTCGGAACGCTCCCTAAGTCACAGGTTGGAAAGGTCCTACGAAGAGAGCTTAGACAGCTAGAAGAATAGTACTACTTGGGAGACCTCAGCAAGGTCTCCTCTCTTCTTTCTCTAATAGATAGGATAGCTACGGTAGCAGTCCGTAGCTAGTTAATCAAGATCAATCAACAGGTTGGAATACATCCACTTCGAGATTCTCAATCAATGAATGTATCTCTGGACGTCCTAGAAGCTTCCTTCTAGCATCAGTTAGATTATTGATGACACACGCGACTCCGACAATTTGAGCTCCAAGCTTCTCGACGATCCTCTCAACAGCAAGAACTGAAGTCCCTTGGACGAGCCAATCATCAACTATGGCAACTCTATCTCCTGCATCGATTGACTCAGCTACAAGTGCCAGTCGTCTATCCGCAAGGCGCTCTGTTGGAATGAACTCGACTGGTCTGCTGTAGTCATCTGGAAGATATGCAATAGACCGAGCGGGGATGATCCCACATCCTAAGTAATAGGCTATTGCGCTCCCAAGCGCAAGACCTCTTTGTTCAATACCAATGACCTTATTCGGTTGTACATCAAGAAATGGCTTTGCTAACCGCACGACCGCTTCATGGAAAACAGTAGGATGTTCGAGTAGGCGACTGATGTCACACACAGCTTTTCCGGACTCTGGCCAATCCCTAATTACCTCAACATAGTCTCTAAAATCAATCTCTTTCATTGTAGGCTCAACATTGATTCTGAAGAAGGTAGACATAATTCTTTCTGTCAACCAGTAGTCATTGCAGATGGGGAAGGAACAGTCACGAAACAGTTAAGACAGAGAGCAGTGTCCAATGTATAAAGCATCCATGGGGAATGAAATCTCTGAGAGTACCGGGTACGACCATTGCCATTACGTTGCTCCCCGGATTTGTGGAAGTACGTGATAAAGGACTAGTTAAGAAGAAGATTCCAGTGAGAAATAGGTCCTTCGACGAAGTACTAGAAGATTTAGAGATTTTCTTCAATGCCCGTGGAAAGAAACTGCCTCCAGGAATTCTTGTTGACACACTGATAAAGATCGGTGTGCCAAGGGCAAAACGTATCATTACTCAAGCGACAGTGCAAGAACCTGAAGTGAAACAGGAGCCAGCAATTCCTACGCCACCTTTGGATTTGACACCAGAAGAGCCTGCAGTAGAAAGTCGAAAGTCAGTGATAGAAGAGAAAGAGATACACAAGGAAAGTATACCCCGCGCTGAGGAATCGCACC
>JBHLQH010000014.1:0-91374 GCA_048884965.1 Candidatus Thorarchaeota archaeon
GTCCGATGTCTATCGAATATTGAACGTACACTTCCTGCTCTGGCTCAATATCAAGAGGTGTGAAATAATACTCTGGATATTCTTCTACATTATAGGAAGAGTAAGTGTACAGGATGCTGTGTTGACGAGGTAGAGGTACAGTGAGCCTAGCTGAAAAGAAAAGAAGAGAAACGATGACCACTCCCATTATTATGATTGTAGCCAAGTCTCTCCTTTTCAAATGCTCCTCTCCATCTAAACGTGCTGCATTTTCACTTGCGAGTTGCTATCTTGATTTCTCATATAAGCTCTAAGGAATATATATCCAATAGTTACCAAAGAAAAGAATGAGATTCCCTATCATTCCAAAGTTGAACAGTATCCATGAAGGGTCTGGATTTGGAGCTAACACTGCTGAGAATCCTTCGTGCGTATAAAGGAACAAGTAATACACAATGATGAAAGCTCCGAATTATCTCTAGTCGAGCTTCTTCCTTCCTGATCTCTCATTTCCCCGTTTGAAATTACCAGTGATTTTGGCCATCACTAGTTGAGCTTCCTTCTCACTAGCTATCGAAATCCTTGTGAGAAAAGCTTCTACTTTTTCTTTCTTTAAAGTGGTCACTCTTTGTCCTCGCCAGAAAATATGAACTGCATCTTCGACCAATTTCCAAGAATATGGGGTATCGTCAAGTGAGTGGCTTTCGCGGTTCTCGGCCATGTTTCTTAATTCAATCATTGTTGATGTCCTTATCAACATTTCAAATGGAAGAATGCAGGTATCTCAAATCATTGCCATCCATACTGCTTCAGCGATAATGTAATCAAGAAGTTCATACCATAGACAGACACTCTGTACGAGGTATAGGAATGAAATTCGAACCTTTTGACCTAGAACGAATCCAATCAATTTGGGAGCACGAAGTCGAAATCAATCTCACCGAGAGTGGTGTATCTCCAATCACCCTAGGTGAATTGTTGGACGATCCTCGTAGTCGACCTTTCCTATTTGATCAGATACTAGGCTATTCACAAACAAATGGATCAATTCCGCTCCGTGAGCGTATCGCTTCAATGTACCCCGGGACTACTGCGGATAACGTGTTGGTCACAAATGGCGGTGCAGAGGCCAATTTCATTGCCGCATGGAATCTATTTCTCGAGAGCGGTGGCGCTGGTGAGCTTATTGTGATGCTGCCAAACTATATGCAACTGAGCGGCATATGGAAAAACCTTGGAGGACGAGTAAAGTCATTCTATCTGAGAATGATTGATGGAAAGTGGATTCCCGATCTCGAACAGCTTAAGTCTATGGTGACTCGAGAAACTACTGCAATCGCGATTTGCACGCCGAACAATCCGACTGGTGCAATCGTTGATGAATCGGCCATGAAGACTATCGCTAATATTGCAGAGGATGCAAATAGTTGGCTGATTTCGGATGAAATCTACAGAGGTGCTGAGTTCGAGGATTCGGTTGCTCCATCTGCGTTTGGACGTTCTGACAAGGTCTTGGTAACATCCAGTCTCTCAAAGGTTTACGGATTGCCAGGTCTACGAATTGGATGGATCGTTTCAACTGATGCTACTAAGATCCAAGGTCTCTGGGCTTATGGTGACTATACGACCATCTGTCCTTCTGTATTGAGTGACTATCTTGCGACAATCGCACTTGATCCTGAGAATCGCGTTCATCTTCAGGAACGAGCTCGTGGAAGAGTGAGAGCCAATTGGCATGTCATGGAGGAGTGGCTTGAGGCGCATTCTGATATATTCACATACATCCCTCCACAGGCGGCCTCAATGTGTTTCCCCAAGTATGATTTGGAGATCAATAGTATTTCCCTAGTGGAGCGATTGAGACTAGAGAAGAATGTACTAATCGTTCCGGGTTCCCATTTTGGCATGGATAAGTTCCTTCGCATTGGCTTTGGGTATGGGGAGGAGAAGCTTCGTGAGGGGCTGAAACGATTGAGTGATCTAGTTCATACCATAAAATAGGGTTTCGGATATCTCTGATATATTCGCTCAACCTTTTTCAATCAAGGAATTATCAATCGGAAAGGTGTTTACATGACAAAAGTAACAAGGTCAATGATTACGAAGTTTGACGAATTCGAATCCTCATGGAAAAAGGATGCGGGGAAACCTGAGAACACCATCCTGTACTATCTCATAGCAGCATTGAATCTTGAGAAGAATCGGAAGACTGCCGAAACTATGATGACCCTTGTCATCACGAAGAATGATTGCAAGGATGATGGTAGCTCTCCCACTGGGCTCAAATTGGGGAATCGGGCTAGCTATTTTGTGGAGCAATTCCTTGAGAGTAAGCATAATGCTCGTTCCTATGTTGGTGGAACGAACGAGAACGATTACGATATAGATTGGGATAAGCTAACTCTCACAGTAGTGAAGAAGCAAGACCACATGGGTGGTGTGAAGATCTTCGTACATAGCGGTGGACGTGATAATCCTGTGCCTAGCCAGTTGAAGGAGAATAGCAAAGGACAATGGAAACTAACTGAGTATAGTTCCTTCTGTATGGATGTCAAACCTTCAAAGACATCCGAAGGCGACTTTTGAACATGCATGATTTATGTGGGGTTACATTATTGCTACTGTAACCCCTCTTGCTCTGGATACTCGTCCCACTAAAGAATTTAAAGAGCTCTTACTGAGGTCACCTATTTGAGGTCTCTAAGATGGCTATCGGTATTATTCACATTCTATTCATGGCTGACGCGGCTATTATGACAGTATGCGCCATGCTGATATTTAGAAGGTATTTCGAGCAGAGGAATATTCTGACCTTGGTTTTCTCTGTATTTCTCTTAACCTTCGCTTTAATGTGCTATTCCTATTTTGGACGGGGCTTATTTGAAATGAATACAGATGGTAGTGTACTACTGTATCGTATTTCCATACTATTCACGCTTCTTGCACCATTTTTGTTAGCAGTCTTCGGATTATATCCAAAGATATTGGAAGGAGCTCAATCAAGTTCGGGTAATGCCAAGATCACTATCATACTTTGCCTAGTGGTCACTCTAATATCGTTAGTTCTAGCATTCCTAGGGGATGTAACATATAGATATGCAGTTGAAAGTATGGATATTTATCAGCTTACTTTCGGAGCGATTCCATACCTTGGTATCTTGATTGGACCCGTACTTATTGCGATTCTTGATGCAGGGATATTCCTTCTAATGTATAAACGAGAAACTGATCCTTTCTACAAGATGCGTGCTATGCTACTTTTCATAGGCTGGGTTTTTGCAATCGTAGGTCAGCTCAGTCTGCTATCGCCTAGCGTGATGCTGCTCCAGCCATTGCTATTCGCTCTGGGTACGGTAATAATGGCGCTTGCGATCCTACGGCGACCGAACCAAGAGCATCTTTAAATTGATGCTCCTCCTATTCCCACTGTTTCAACCTACTATCAGAGGAAATGCGAATGTCTACAGGTGAAGACACCGGATTCTATGTGTTCTGCAAGATATGCGGAAGAAATGTTTCCCTAAACATAGATGAGGATGAAATAAAAAACTCATCACGAGGGACTTCAGCTGTCATGTGTCTTCATGGAGAACCTCAACATGCCATTCTTGTCTACATTGATAAGACTCTACGTGTTCGAGGAGCAGAATATCCTTCAGCGTTGCAGATTGAGCAGGTGTCACAGCAACCAGATTATGAGGACGGGCAAACAACGAGAGCAGCCGAAGTCGCTGATTTTGATATGGGCACATTTGTGGAAGCATTTGGCAAGAATAGGAAGAAGGGTATTGAGATGGTCGCAGATCTGATTCTTCAGGTACTGCTTAGCCATCCCGTTTATCTCGTGCATACTAAGGAATCCATTGGGATGCCCATTAAGAAAGCCATGAGTAGTCTCTTCGTTCAGGAAACCTTGATACATTTCCTCAGACCCGAGCAACGTAGTGCGATAAAAGGCCCAAAGGAGAGCGTGTTCGATTTGGATTCGAAGCATCTTTTTGTTCTAGGATCCAAGATTGACGCCCACTTCTTCAGACAATTAATCAATCAGTGCATTGATGACGCTGATTCATTTTATAGACTACGAAATGAGCTAAGCAAGATCCTTTATTCGTTCTCTCAGATGATGGAGATCTTGACAAAGGATTCTCGATCCTATACCGACACAATGCTAGCACGTGAGATTTCTATCGAGCTTCCTCTCATGCCCATTCTTCTCAAGATGGCTGAGAGTAATGGAGTTCGAGTCAATGATCGCATACAACACGATGGTTTCGGGAGTGCATTACGAAGTATCTAGGAGAGAAACTCATGTCATGGGCTAGTCAGCACCTATCAAAATCTCCCTATTTCATTTGCAAGTGATGTCTCATCAGGATTTGCTACCACAAGGCATATGCCTGCAATGAGGATGAACCCAGTAACTAGCATAGCATAACCTATCTCAGGTGAGAAACCTTCGACAATGAAGGTTCCCAATATAAGGAATGATACACCTGTCACAATAAGCAGTACTGACCACCAATTGATACTCCTCTTCATAGGTTCCAACCCATGTTCCTAGGAGTTACAGATTATATAAGATATGCCTGAGCTAATGGATACTTAACAGTGAAAGGGCAGGGACGAATCATCTAGAGCATGGCTAGCTATATCTATATGCGCACAAAGCTAGTGCCACCTTGTTGATAATCTAAGATTTGGTGCTGATTAACATGATTGAACGGTTGATTGCTTTGGTCACCTATGCAAATGCGATATTGAAAGGAAGGGCCGATACGTTTGATATTGATATCTTAATAGGGCATCATTGCTACAACATGGAATTCATTGAGCCTCATTCATCAAACATCCCAGGATCAACTAAAATCATTGCGGCAAACGCCAACAAATGGATTTCTTATCTGCGAGATGGCAATGCTGAGAAAGTTCTACTGCATTTTCGAAAGGTCAATCAGTTCTCTCTTCCGGACCATATTACTGCTGCATTTATTGGCGGTGGTAGTGAATGGCTGATTGAAGTTCGATATCCAAGTGGAAGTAATCTCTACACGAGTGCGACTCAGGGAAGTGGAGGTCGGAAGGACCAAGTAGCTCTAATAGACCGGAATTTCTCACAATCTTGGGCATCGCCCAGCGTGATTGAAACGCGACGTGCATTAGATGAGATTTTAGGACTACTCACTGACTTTGCCAAAGAGCATGAACATTCCTCTCACTGGAGTCGTACTTTCGAGGCTGCAAGAGAAGCATTGGCTGAATCTCAAAATCAAGACCTAGAATTCATTCCAGAGGGGATATATTCATTGGAAGCTCATCATTTGATAGCGGCTGGATTTCGTAGCTGGGTCTTCGGAGGGATGGGGTCATGGAATGATATGTCGTTCAATGATGATGCACATGAGAAATATACCGTCCTGACTGAACAGCTTTACCAAGCAATATGCTCTGCTTTCGTGGCGGGAGTCAACAGCTTTCCATAATATTGAGAGAGTCGAAGTGAATCCGGTGTCAAAGGAAGACGAACCACATAGACATGTAGATGAAAGGACATCTATTCCTTTTACTGCACGTCTTATGGCATATTATCGTGTTCAGGAGTCAAAGCGACCGGATGCGATAATCGTCGATAGGTACGCTGAGTTACTGGTCGGTGATTTAGGGGACTATATTGAGCAGCACAAGCGAATCGCAGGCACTGGTGATTATGCTATCGTTAGAAGTAGCTATATCGAAAGCCAATTGCTTGACCCATGGTGCTTCGGGTATGATCAATCGCAAATTGTGATCCTTGGTGCTGGATTCGATACAAGAGCGTACAGAATAGAATCTCTTAAACAGAATAGTCATTCAATCTATGAAATTGATTTCCCTATCATAAATCGACATAAAGAAAGAATTCTGAAAGGATTCAAACCCCTGTGCCAGTTAGTGCGAATTGCGGCTGATGTTTCGAATAAGGATTGGACAATCACTCTAATAGAAAGTGGTTTCAATCCCAATATTCCTACATTTTGGATTTTAGAAGGTCTCGTATATTATCTTCAGAAGAAAGATGCTAGCCAGTTATTCAGACAACTATCTGATTTGAGTACGGAATCAAGTGAGATGTTCGCTGATGTATGTGTACCTGCAATCGCCGATATCCAATTCGGACCATTCGCTCCACATTTTGAATGGGGTATTGATATTGAGGAAATCCCTCCTTTCTTCAAATCTCTCGGCTGGGATGTGTCCTTGTCGTATGCAGATGATCATGATCAAGGGCGGGATGTTGGTCAAAAGGGCATGATTTTCGTTCATGGTAGTCCAACAAGATCTGAGGTTTTTGAAAGGCAACCTGAGCAGCTGTTTCATGTGGATTATCCGGATCCACGGACTCTATCCAAGGACATCTTTTCAGATGTCGTGAGAAATATAGAGATGATTGCAAAGGAGTTTCAGAACGACCCGGAATCCGGTCTACAATACTATGTTGAGTATATCAACAAAGTGAAAACACAGATCGCTCACATTGCGTCTGTCATAGACTACCCCTTGTCTCTCGGACACATCTCTCCCAGACTACTTGGTAACCCTCTCTCTATACTCACAGAAAAAAGCGAGAGATCTCTTGTGGAAGTGGAAGCATACATTGTTGGTTATCTAAGCGCTATCCTTCTGCTCGTATATCTGGTTTCTAATGACATGGACTCATTTCAATTCAGACAAAGCCGACTCTACAATGAGCGAGTCCAGATACAAAAGTCCGGGAAGTTTACAAGTCTTCTTCATTTGATATCTCTTTTATCACCATGAAGTAGTGTCTACTGAGTGGAGGGCTTCATCTTAGCACATCAGGTATCTCCACTTTGTACCCTGCGTTTGTATGATCGCTTCTCATATCCATAAGTGAGATGCCTAATCCATATACATGGAGTTTCTTGGACGGTCGCACCTTGATAAAAACCATTTCCGATTCATCATAATCAGAGTTGAGGTTCATTCTTGCAATCCTATTTTGTTGGAATGCTTCTCTTCCAATAGGGTCCGAGAAGGGAATGATCTCTGCAGTTCCTTGGAAGTGGACAACACTAGCTGGAGCGAATCTAATCCAGTAATGTGGGAATGTTATCACGAATGAAACATTGGGGTTATCTCTGATATATTTCGTCTTTCTATATTCTGATCCTGTCAGGATATAGAATTCGAAGGGATTTGGTCTCTTTGGAATTACATAGATTACTCCAGTGGAATGCGGTCTTCCTTTTGCATCAATGACGCTAATGACACCAAAGCTCTTCTTCCTCAAGTTCTTCTCAACGAAATCAAATGATTTTGCTATCACAGGAATCATCAATTCCTGTTTGTGCTTGAGAGCACTTGAAGATTCCCTTGGTCATAGAAAATGCATATTGAAAGGCTTCAATATTACATCCGGTAACTAATAGCTCATACTTACACAACTAAATTTCTTAAAATCACGATTATAGACGACAAATCTTACCCAAAGTAGGGTTGCTTAACTTATCATCTTATCTTTTGAAAAGGCAAACCTATTACCTAATTCATCCATATATTACACGAGTCTTGATGTGGCTCAGAGGAAACACATATGAAAAGTGAAAAGAAAGAGAGAACACTATCCTTCAAATGTTGTGTCCCTACGAATGTTTCTGCCTGTTCAGATGACGACCTAAGACTCAGCTTAGTGACCTTGAAAAACGCTCAAGCCAACGTAACTGTTTGTATCAGACGCCTAGAACGAGAACTCAAACGACGAGGTGTTTCACCAAGTCTTCTAGCTAGCGTGAGAGGTGAGCCTTCGCCAGAGATACTGGAATTGGTATCAGTAACACCGGAACCCTGAGGGATTTATTCGATTCAGGGAGATTTTTATCAACATGGCTCCCTAATCGCCCAAATATTCAAATTGATAAAGGGAATGGCATTATAGATTTGTTATGACTCTCAACATTGTGACTTTCTTTTCACCCATAGCAAGCCCGCTTTTCATTGAAACACATCTCGAAAAATTACGAGAGTCAGGAGCTAGGATACTTTCAGCTCAAGATTTCCATGATGACCTGAAATCTGGTCGTGATGTACTACACCAGAGAAATATCCTCTATATCGCAACTGGAGGTACTGAGAGGAGAGTAGCTGAATTCGTTCATGACACAGGATTGGAATCCCCCATCGTGTTGCTTAGTCATCCACAACAGAACTCCCTACCTGCTGCGATGGAGATTAGGACATATCTCAAGCAGCATGGCGCAGAATCTATCATAGTACATGATCCGTTGGCAAAGCTGATTGAAAGGATAACAAGATGGCAAATTTATGCGACCCATCTAGATAACATTCGAGGACGTAGACTTGGATTGATCGGGAAACCATCATCTTGGTTGATTGCCTCTAATATCGATGTAGATGCGGTACGGGAAGTATGGGGGATTGAAATCTTGGAATACGATTTAGCTGTTCTTGAGAGCATCACTACGAATTCAGAAATCTCGGGTGTGTATGCTTCCTATCGTGATAACGCCACCGATGTGGCAATTCCAGTAGAGGAGCTAAAGAAGGCATCTCAGGTTGCAGAACTCCTGCATACTCATATCAAAGAGCAACAGCTAGATGCAGTCTCTGTCCAATGTTTTGATTTCCTAATGAAGACCAAGATAAGTGGGTGTCTAGCTCTTTGCAATGCTAACAACGAAGGCTTTCCTGCTGGTTGTGAGGGGGATGTTCCAACGACTATCTCAATGATGATAGCAAGGGAACTGACTGCATCTCCAAGTTTTATGGTAAATGTCACAAACGTTGATACTTCCAGCAATTCTGCGGTCTTCGCACACTGTACTGTTCCCACCTCAATGGTACGCAGTTATGATCTCTTGACACATTTCGAAAGTGACCTAAGTGTTGGCATTAGAGGTGAGTTTGAAGAACAACCAGTGACTGTTTTGAAGGTGTTCGGTAGGAACATGTTAGATTATTGGGTTGGATCTGGCTCTATTTTAAGGAATATCAAAGATGATGAAGGGTGCAGGACTCAGATTATGGTCACATTGGATCAAGATGTCAAATACTTCCTCGAAGAGTCTCTTGCGAATCATCATATTATCATTCTCGGAGATCATCGTGAGAAGATTCAAGACTTCTTCTCATTTGTTCGGCTTACAGGGTTACACTAAGTCCCTCAGGTAATTCTCCTTCATCTAGTGGTAGAACTTGCAGTTGTACCATCAGATTTTCTAGTATTGACTCCAGTTTCTGTACACTCTTCTGATTGATATCATCTTGAAATGCTTGAACCAAGAGTGTACATATCCAATCAAAATCCTCTTGACTTATGGTATCATCAATCACTCTAGCTCTCTTCAGTTCCTTGAATAGGGATTGCCCGTCTTCTAAATCAGAAACCTCGGGAAGATTATACTTTCGCTTTAGGGATTTAGATAGAAAGAAGTGCATCATTGCATGACTCACTGCATCATAGTAAGCCGCGACCGCGTCCACATATTGACCTCTTTCACTTCGCATATCGCCTCCTCGCATATGCAGCTTTGCTCGTAGAAGCGCTTCTTTATCCTTGGGAAGTTCATCCAGGATAAGACCGAAATGTGGCATGGTGATAATTCTCCTGTTTCAACGCTCGTGATTAACAATAGTGTATCTGTTTGAGAAATTAAACCTATTTCTATGGCATGTTTGCAGGAAGATACACCATTGAATTGGACGATAAGAATGTCAATTTCACCATATACTGCTTTTTTACGACCTCTTTCAAATAAAAAGAACCTCATATAGCTTTTTCTTCTCTTCCAAAAGAACTCTGAAGGTTGGAGGTATACTAGAAGATGGGCGTGAATTGAATGGGTGATAGATATGACAGAAGTAAAAGACTATAATGATCTTGACGAAAGCGAAGAGCCTGCTGTGATGATTGGTGATATTGTACGGGAGTTAGGTGAACTTGGCCTAGTACCATATGAAATCTGTCCGGGTGTTGGGCATTCTAGTATCCTCTTGGATTCTCTTTGGAAGCCACGATTTGGTGTGTCCACCAACTCTGAGAAGGAGTCTCACTATATCTTCACGATAGCTGCGATGGCTGGATGGGTTGCAGAATATGATGTTGAAGGACGCGGTATCCTTCTTCGGAAATCCTTGGAGGGTATGGATGACACATTAGGCGCTTGGTCCCTCTTACTGAATTCGACAAGACTTGTAATGGGCGAAATTGCCAATCCATGATAGAGATGGCGCCGTTTGATGACGATTTTTGAAAGAACCCTATCTGTATATATTGAAGTTCTTTCTTGCACCCCTTGCAGCCTTAAATGTCTGCGACGTCCGCCGGGAGGACACATATTTGCAGAGGAACGAGCCAAATAGGATTACTTTAGGGACCACGCCCGAAGAAAGAACAATACAAGCCGCTCAAGAACAGAACCTGCGACTCAGAATCTCAACTTTTCCGAACGATTCACATTCCTGGTTTCTCCTGGGTTGTGTCCTTCGAAAGCAGAAACGCTACAAGGAATCAGAGCAAGCACTTAGAAGAGCTGTTACTTTGAATCCTGCACCTACTGTGTTCTGGTCTGAACTCGCTTGTGTCCTGCAAGATCTCGGTCATGGAAGAATCGACCCCGAGAAACTCAGAGAACTTGGAGCCGAACGTCCGGAAATTCAGGAACCCGACTCTCTTGGTATGAAAGTCCGACGAATAAGAACTGACGATGCTCTCAGGAAGACTGAAGCCATCCCTCGTATCAATGCCCATCTCACATCACCTTGTGTTTCATGTCCGGACTACACGTATTATGGATGTAGAAGACAGGAAGCATGTGCAGAACTTATTCAATGGAGAACGCAGCGATCCTGATTGCAATATTGAGCAACATTGGGAACACTCGGCATATTTGGGTCTAGTAGCATTAGCACCATGAAACTGAGCAATATCGTTAATCAGCGAATTCTCGATTGGATAGCTTTTGTTCGAACGGTCAAACTTTAAATTCATAGATTTCCGACATGAGGACAGGAGTCGGGGGAATATCATGATTCTCACTGATTGTGTGAGATAATGGTATGTTGCTTACTCAGGCTTCTTGTAGATTTATTGAGAGAGGAAGAATATTGGAGTTTGCGTTGAAGGGGATTAATCCTCGGAGCAGGATTGGGGAATCGTTAAAATACGATGTTTGGTCTTGGCGACCTTTATGGCATATCATTGTGAATAACTCTGAAATGCTTGATGAGCAAGATCGAGAGATGGGTCAATCGAAAATTCCATTGGAGATTATTGGCACGAAGCATTCAGCTGTAATTGATTCTCTCTATCGTGTTCTAAAGAATCGCTCTCATGGTGAAGTTGAAAAAGCACTGGATCAAGCTCCCTTCCTAACGGTGGATGGGAAGAAATCGATAGTTGCAGAATTGAGTCATGAAAGAAAGCAAAGTTACCAATTCAATTGGAATGCAGCTGTAGACCTACTGAGATTCTGCAAATCAAATGAAGGATTTGCCATCGGGTAAGTTTGGAAATGTTGCGATTGGATACAACTTCATCCTGATTTGCATAAGACGAAATCGTATCATATAGCAAATCCTAAATAGTATAATAAAACTATAGTTAATTAGGGATTTGAATGACACGCAGGCAAGTATTCCTATTTTTAGCATATACAATAATTGCATCTCTTCTTGTTGTGGGTAGTTCAGCACATGTACCAATAATTGGGGATGCTGGAACCTCACCTGAAACAGCGATTGAGATCGAAGATCCTACAAAATCAATCGTTGTTTATTCTGAGCTACACGAAGCTCAGGAGCCACAATACTTCTACCTTCACATGGAATCTGTAACAAGACTACGCATCACCATCAACTTGCCTCTGGAATACGAAGGGATTGATTTCAATCCAACCCTTATCATCATGGGCCATGACTTGGGGACGAATGATACTATTCCGGAATATGTTGAGCTACCGTCTGGTCTGGAAGCGATGGTTTTTGAGTCTGAAACATCTATTCCTGTATATGAAGGATTCACTCCTTCCGCTTTTCTAGTAACACTTAATCTTAATCTGCAAGTGTCAGATGTTGATCACTACTATCTAGCAGTATTCGATGATTCCATGGGTGGTAGATACTCAATTACACTTGGATACGTGGAAATCTTCACTCTGGAAGAATGGCTCCTTGTTCCTTTCAGTGTGATATCTATCCACCTGTGGGAAGGACAATCGTTGGCTTTGATTCTTCTACCCATGTTGGTTATACCAGTAATTGGCTTGATACTATTCCAAAGGGGATTCCTGAAAATTGTTAAAAGAGATAATCCTCTCGTTTGGATTGGTCTTGTTTCAACGTTATTCATTCTTGCGAGTGGTGCAGTAATATTCATGCAAATGATCCTTGCAACAGCTTCAGTAGGTTTTGATCCACAAATTGTGATTACATTCATCTTTGGATTGCTTCCATTTACGCTTGGATTCTTTGGGGCCCGTTTACTATCCAAAGCTGATGACTTCCTAGATAGACCTAACGCGATCAGGTTATTTGCCATTGGCATTATATCCTTGTTCGTTTGGGGTGGATACATCATCGGACCTCTTATTCTCTCACTCATCTCTCTCCTTTCACTTGTAAAATCGTTCGGTACATCTAAGTAAAGTAATCTTCAACCGAAACGCCTTACAACTGCTGTCCTGTGTGCTAGACTAGATACCTAAGGATTTCAAGAATGCATCGTTGTTGGACTCGCGACCCAGAAATTCCTTCACGATTTCATCTGGATCCTTGCTTCCTCCCGGAGCCAGTATTTTCTGACGGAATTCCAATCCAGTCTTCTCATCCATGAATCCATTCTTCTCGAATTTCGTAAAAACATCTTCAGCATAGACTTTTGACCACATATAGCTGTAGTATCCTGCTTGATACCCTCCCATGATATGGTCAAATCCTGCGTCTGGCATCACCCCCTCAGGTATCTCAAATCTTGTGATTTCTTTGAAGAGCTTGCAGAACACATCACTTGTATTTTCGATTCTCTCAGTATGATATTTCATATCTATTAGCGAGTAGAAAATCTGGCGAAGCTGAAGAGTTCCAACATTGAGTAGCTTAGCATCTATCATCCTCTTAAGGAGATTTGAGGGTAGTTTCTTTGACTTATCCTCATAATGCCCAGAGATCAGAGAGAGTACTTCTTCTTTCCAAGCCCAATTCTCGAACATCATAGATGGCACCTCAATGAAATCCGGTAGGACTCCATCAAGACCAAACCGAGCATATGTTGTCTTATTTGATATCACGTGCATGAGATGCCCAAACTCATGGAAGAATGTTACTACCTCACTATGGGTCAATAAAGAAGGCTGGCTCTTGGTAGGTTTCTGGAAATTAACGACCATTGATGCAATGGGCAAATAGGTCCTACCTTCAATCACTCTCCTCTCGTGTATCGGAAAGACCGCATAGTGTTTAAACTTCCCTTCTCTTGGGTATAAATCTAGATAGAAAACTCCCAGGATTTCATCATCTGTTGAATCATAGACCTTGAATTCTCGGATATCACTATCCCAAACTTCTGGATTCTCGGTTTCCTTAAACTCCAGATTCAATACCTTTTGATATACCTGAAGAACACCTTCAACGACTGACTCCATTGGGAAGTACTTTTTGATCTCATTCTGGTCAATGGAATAATCTTGCTTCTTCAATATCTCGTTGTAGTAGAATAAATCCCATACCTTCAATTCTGTTTCTTCAAAAGGAATACCAAGTTCATCCGATTTCAGTTGACGCATTCTATCTGCTTCTTTGAGACTTAGTGGTGTCAGCTTCTCTTTGAGTTGATACATGAAATCAAATACTCTTTCTGGAGTCTTCGCCATCTTTCTGCTGATTTCATATACTGCAAAATTATCATGATGCAACAGCTTGGCTTGTCGATCTCTCAACGCAAGAGTATCTATAAGTTTCTCCACATTCTCTTCGCCACCTCTTCGATAGAATGCGAGTTGCATTCTTTCTCGAGTCTTTGGATTCTTAGCAAACTGAATCACTGGGTAATAGATTGGATAGTCCAATGATAGAAGGTATTTATCTCCCTCCATCTCCAAATCTTGGAAAATCTCTTCTGGAACTCCTTCGAGTTCCTCTTTCGTACATGGCACAGTGTCAGTAGTTTCATTGAGTGCTCTACTGAAGTCGGACTGGCGAACTGAAATGTTATTTGCGATCTCCAAGAATTCCATTCTCATATCCTGCATTAAAGCCGCTCCACGATGTCGGAAATCTTCCAATGTCTTCTTCAGCAGAATCTGCTCTTCTGCTTCAAACGAAGTGATCTGAGATTCAAGTCTTGCAAGCACATTATAGATATCGTTCCGATTCAACACCTCATTTATGAATTTGAAATACTCCTGCTCAACCTCATGTCCCGCATCTCGCTGTGCCTTGTTGGTGGATGTGCTTTTTAGAAAAATCAGATGAGCAAGCTCTTCTTTAACAATAGCTAGAACTTCTTCGAAGGCGAGTAGAGTTTCCAAGCTTGTGTTTTCCTCTGAGGTCTTTGCGATGTCATCTAATGCCTTCTTGGCCTCTTCTATTACTTCCTCCGAAGTGGATTGAAAGGTGGAGGGATCTATATTCCAATCCATTTTTCGGATGATACCTTCCTCAGTCATAGTTCCGCTTCATCTAATCACTATATTTAAAGTTCAAGCTATACGCCGATTCTTTTCAGAGATTCAAAGATGTTATATTCTCTCAGGATTAAAATATGATGGAGCAGGGATTTCATGAAGTTCTGGTATACACCAAAAGTAGCATATTTTCTTCTACTAATCACTCTGGCACTTCCATTCAATATAATGATTCAATTGCTGTCTTCAGAGAGTTATACAGTTGTGATTATGGCTCCATTATGGCAGTATATCATGTCTTCCTCCGACTATGTGAATTTCGCGTTTAATCCATTTGGCATAATCTTTGTCATTTGGTTTGGACCAAGTGTCTATATCTCAAAGGTGGCCTATGATGCTACTACCAAGAAAGACCTCACACGATGGGACTATGGAAAACGAGTCTTTAGTGCAATGGTGATTCAGGTGGTCATAGGACTTGTTCTACCTCCTGCAAGTGGATATCCCCCTCCTGTAAACCTCCCCATATTCATTACAGGAATAGTCGCATTGCTTCTTACAAGATGGATAGTTCCAATGAGAAATGAGGTATGGGATGTTGACTCAGCAGAGAATGACGTATTCATCGAATAACTGTGGTTTTTATGCTGCCTCTTCAGGCCAGGGTTCAGAGTATTCACAGGGATAGACCTTCAGAATTACCAACCCCACAATTGCTGGAATCGGAATTGGAATAGCAATAATCAGACCTCCGCCAAATGCCACTCCTAATAGATTGACAAAGAAGGTGACAATTCCCGGTCCCATACTAAGCCACCCTATTCTCTTTGCAGTCCTCTCCGACGTCCATCCAAGATAATATCCCACTAGTACCAACATGAAGATGATCATAATCCAATCCATCCAAAGGAAAGGATTTGGAATATAATTCATACCAACAGGAAATGGGGCATCGATAAGAAATCCCATTGAGTTCGATCGAATCCAATAGAATGGGGACCTGATCTCATAGGATGATAATCTAACAACTATCATGAATGGAGTGAAAGCGAAAAGAAGCACAAAGACCAAGACCACCAGTGCTATGAACCTGCCATTCTTGGGAACTACTTCTTGAACTCCCTCGCCCATACCATCAGCACCGTACTTTTGATACCTGTCATTCTAATAAATTCAAGGTATTGAAATACGCGCCATTGGATCTATTGACAGTAAAGAATATACAGGCGTTAGCCGCAATCTTTCGAAACCCATGAATACAGTCAGGTGGTAGCTACTGACAACAACATCAATGAATGATGCAGAGTTCTGCGGATATCTGTCCTCAGTTGCGGATGAGATCAAATCCGCCACAGGGGAGAGAAGGCTAACCATAGGATGGCAATTCTTGGAGAAGATGGGATTAGACGAGTTCTCGGGATGCGATATCGATCTCGTACCTATTTTGGAGCAAATACCTCCAGGGTCTGATTTTGTTGATGTACAAAGCTATCTCCAACATACGCTTGTTGAGTCACTGTTCAGTAACATCTCTTCGGGTGGTACATCAATTCTTCTTGATACAGAAAAGATGAGGAATACACCAGCAGAAGTTCTCATCCCATTGATTGAGAGGCAAAGAAGAGATGAGCTAAGGAGGGCAAGGTTTCGTCTTAATGGTCGAGAGCTCGTGCAATGTGATGTCTACATGAATGAGTTGCGCTCGCTCTTTGTTCCAGACTGTGAGAACTATGTCAACTTGGAAGATATTTGGATGACAGCAATGGGGTTTCGAGTGCTATCTGATTTGGGCTTTGGACTTTTCACCAATGATCGGGGTTTGAAACAGGTCCGAAAGCTACTAGGAATTGCAGGGCTAGGTCAAAAGGAACTACTTTACAACCAGCTACCTTCTGACTCGAAGATGTCTCCTGCGATGAAATCGATAATAAACAAGCAAATATGCGATGACTGCTAGATGTGCACGGAAGTTTTGACCCTTGAAAGTTGGCTTACTCTGTCCTAGAATCAGAGGCAATATTCAAGAGAATCAGCAGCAAATTCTCAGATTTGCGAAGAAAGCTGCAGATGAGGGTGCGGAACTCGTGGTATTGCCTGAGGTCGCCGCTACTGGATTAATCAATACCCATGTACCTCAGAATGACTACGAGATTGCTGAGGAACTAATGGGTGTCCTAACTTCACAATGGTGTTCTTTCGCTCAAGAGCATGCGATTCACTTTGCTGCCGGATTCTTCGAACGAGATGGTGATTCCATCTACGACTCTGCAATAATGTTTGACCCTACTGGAGAGGTCCTTCTTCATTATCGACGGATGGATTCTGGTTGGCATAGTACGTCTGCTAGTTCAATCATCTATCGTGAAGGGGATAGGGTTGTTGTCAAAGATACAATACTAGGTAGAACTGCATTCTTGATATGTGGGGATCTTTGGAATGATGCGATTCTAACTGAACTAGTTATGCACAAACCCAATGTGGTTCTCTATACATTCGCTAGGAGTTTCGATATATCGAGCGAAGAGTCCTCAGATTGGACGAGTGAATTGGCTGCATACAAGCAAAGATGGATTTCACTGGATGCATCAGTCTTAGCGGTCAATCTATTGGGCGACGGGATGCATGAAACCTCTATTGGCGGTGCATGGGCTTTGGAACGAGGGGGCAACATCCAAGAACTCGTTCCTATACTCACGGAAGGGTATTCAGTCATTGATTTCTATCCTTGATTATTAACCACATTTGCAAAAGGTATTGAATTATTAGTAACCTCTGCATTGAGTGTTCGAGGAATTTGTATGAGCGATGTATCTGATAGGATTAGAACTGTGTCTATATTTGTCTTCATGGGATTTCTGATGACCATTGGAATGGCTATAGGCACCGTGACAAGCCCGGAGGGAGGCCAGTTTCATGAGGTGGTTGATCCACAAGTGATTATTGATACACTTGTATCAAGCTCGCCTGCTGACCTTCAAGCGCGTCTTATAGGAATCGTCTTGGATAATTTCTTCATCTTAGGCTATCTTGCCATATTCTACGGTATCTATCTACTTGTTCAGAACAAGGACCCATTTCTCTCCAAATTTGCATTTGCATTTGGAATAGGTACTGGAGTCTGTGACATGATTGAGAATGCGATTCATGTTGCACTCATTAACGGTATTCCCGCTGGTTGGACTCCTGATCCCCTCATCTTTGTCGGATTATGGTCCTTCACCTTCATCAAAGACATCACCAGCTATATGGCAGGACTTGTATTTGTGATCCTTCTTATTCTCGATATGAATAAGCCAACAGCACTAAGGTTCTCAAAGATTGTCTTGGCAATCTTAGTGGGAGTGTACGTATCTTTGGGGTCGATAGCAATCGTGATTCCAAGTGTACTCACAATCAGAAATCTTAGTTTCATGATTGATATGGGGATAGGGAGCTACTTCATGTTTTCAATCTCAAGGAAACTAGATCCTTCTAAGGACGGGACCTAGTTTCTTGACTTACCTAAGAGTGATACTTATCTCTCTCATCAGGGGTTTCAAACCCTTAATCAACAGCATCAGAGCTAGAAGAATCATTACTCCACCTGCTACACCAGTGCTTATTGTTGCACTCCATGAAAGTATCTCTTCGTTTAGGTCGATACCAATTCTTCTGAGTATAAAGGATGTAAATCCAAAGAAGCTACCACACATCGAGAAGAATGCCGGTACTTTTCTTGAAACACTAATATTCAGTGCGCCTATGTTCAAGTCTATCGGTTTCTTCTGGATGTTCACTTCTGCCGATTCGATACCAAGAGGTCGGATTTGACCATCCGCTGTTACCACTTGGAACTCGACATTCAAATCATATTTGCCTTCTTTCAATGGGAGTACTTTGAACTCAGCTCTTGTTTCATTGTCTAATGCCGATACCTTGAGATCCCGATATGCAGGTGATATATTACAGCCACTACATACTGGAACTACGCGAATATGTCCTGTCTTCGGAAGCTTGTACGTTTCATCTGATTCATGAACTGAGGAGCCTTCAGGGGTTTTGATCTTGAAATCTGGTCGATGTAGTGAAACGATCAGATCGAACTCCTCTTCCAAGCACATTCTCTCCCAATAGATGAGAGATGCCTTTCTCTCTATTATCTCAGCAGCCCCCATTCCCATTATAGGCTCCATCTTATCGGGTTCTGCAATAGAACTCCTCACATCGAATTCATCATCTCCGCTCCATGCAGAAGAGGGCATGGATTCAGCCATCCTCTTATAACGATCAGGTCCCCTCTCGGCTTTCATAGGTCCTGACAATTCAACTTCTTCATGTAGGTCTTCTTCAGGATACTCCTTTTGCGGAGTCGGAGCTGGCATCGAAGCAGTCTTTCCTTTCCTGGCGGAACCTGGTTTTCGTACAGCCGTGAAGGAGTATAGGAGTGTTAGAAATGACACGACTAAGATAAGGAGCGCGATATATTCAAGCATAGCGAATACCCACTCACTAGTCTATAGTTGGATGATAAATGCCTTTCTGCAATCTTACTCCTTCCAGTGAGATTACATTCCTCAGCCTTTCACTGCATCAGTTAGTTCTGAATTTCTTACCCTCCCTCTTACACAGGATCTGTATGACGTTCCTTCCGGTAAAAACACACGAGGGGACTCCTCCGCCAGGAAGGACCCATTGTCCCGCCATGTAGAAGTTCCCCAATCCTGGAAGAGTGCGAGAAATCTGGGTCATAAGGGATTCTTTGGTCATCAGCCAACCCATGGGTGATCCCTTATGGTTCAGAGTATATCTCCAAGTAGTGTGCGGAGTAGCCACATCGATTACATCGATTTGCCCAGATATGCCTGGATAATATCCTTCTAAACGTTCAAGGATCATCTTAGCGATTCTATCCTTTTCCTTCTCATACTCATCTCTATTCTTTTGGAGATCATGCCAATACTCCCATTCAGTTTCAAGCATGATTTGAATCACAGAGCTACCTGCAGGTGCAAATTCATCACTGTAGTTGAAAACACGAAGTGGTAGGAGTTTGGTCTGTCTTTCTCCATAGACAAGAGGTTCCGAAAGCATGAAGACAGTCATTGACGCTTCAGATGTGAACTCTCTCCTTACGCCAAAGCTAACCATAATGGTAGGATCAAAGGATTTCCATTCTCTGTAGATCTTCTCGAGTTTTTCAGATACATACTTACCATCCAATAGCTTGTAAATAGTGTCATATCCATCAGCCGCAGAGACAACGATATCAGCCCTATGCTCACTACCGTCTTCAAGCAAGATGCCTACTGCCGTATCTTTCTCAACAATGATCTGTTTTACCGTTGACCTGTAATTGATTTTACCTCCTAGCGATTCGTACCTTTCTACAATAGGATCAATGAACCCAGGACATCCCTTTGTAAGAAGACCTAGGTATCCACCCGCCACGCAGGCTAGAATCATAATTACGAACCATATTGGCCCATCTGGAGAGAACAGGTTCACTACAATTTCTTGCAGCTGAGGACTTTTGAAGCGCTTGACATATTCTTTGCATGATTTATTGAATTTTCCAGTGAAGTACTTCATGAAGCTCCTCATGCTCCACAGTTCCTTTATCGAGCCCAATCTTCCTTTAATCTCCGGAGGATCAACACTCATACCTAGATCTGTCAGCATTGGTGAATCCTTCATCCAATCGACTTCCTTGATGAGCGAACGTATCTCTTCTTCATCCTCTGGAGATAACTGAATGAGGTCTTGTTCTAGTTTCTTCAAATCGTCCGTGAACGCGATCAGATCCGTTCCGTCTGCATCGACGAATTTGAGGTATGTTTTCATATCTACTGTTGATTGAGGCCTGTTAGTTCCTATCTCGCGATAGACATCTGATATCTGATTGCCCGGTTTATGAGCTATCAGAAAGTGGATACCTCCATCAATGAGGTACTGCTTCCGTTTCCATGCTGTAGCTAACCCCCCTGGCTTGGAATGGTGTTCGTATATCACACTGTCATATCCATTCAGCTGGGCATAGCAGCCAGTAGCGAGACCAGCAATTCCTGCCCCAATAATGATAATTGATTTCTTACTCATTTCGCTCCACCCTCCGAATCCTCTGAAAACCCAACCATTAGATCCTCGATTGCCTTATTCCATATCTGAGCTGCTTCTAACTGGTAGGAAATGGCATTCTTGAGTTCCGTATCCTTCTCAAGATTCTTCACTTGAAGGACTTCCAAGCGTTTCATAAACTCTTGATTTATAACGATCAGCTGCTGAAGCATAGATGAAACGAGACCTGAGGATGTGAGAGACCGATAACTGTATCCGGTCTTTCTAGAGCCTGTCTTTTCCACGACACCATAGGTTTCGAGAATCTTAAGAGCTCTATTAACAGACGATACTGATGTTGGATATTTGGAGTCGGGGAATATCTCTCCTAATCGCTTGGCAATTCCTTGCTGTGTCCATTCCTTGGACTCCAGTAATAGCAACCCCTCTATCCATCCACAGTATTCTGGATAGCCATATTGACTATAGCTTGAGCCAATGGTATATAGAAACTCTTGGCGTAGTTTTTCAGATTTCATCAGGATCACTATGAAGTATTACACGCAAATGGATTTAAGTATTTCAGTATTTCAGAATACTGAAATAATCCATCGCAAATGATATACGGTCATTTAGAATATCTTGAACCTATTCAGGAGATGACATAATATGGCGCGCGTTCCACTTGGTGTAATCATTCTTGGAGTGCTGAACTTTCTAACAGGAATCTTACTGCTAATCGGTTCGACTCCACTTCTCGCTGATTTCAACTGGATTCTTCTAACAGGAATAATCCAAGGGCTACCATATGGAGCCATTCTTGTTGGCTTGGCCTATATCCTCCTTGGATTTGGGCTACTAAGCTTGGCACGGTGGGCATGGTATGCTGATATCATATTGGCATTGATCAATCTCTTACTCATTGTCGTAGACATCCTTGGAGCTGGTTCAATCCAGCTAGGCAATATTCCATGGATTTCACTCATTCTCAACCTGATAATAGTGGTCTACCTTAATCAGCGAAGCATACGAAGAAAGTTTGATGTCTAAGAAGAAAAAGAGGGCGAAATCTTCTATGTTGCTGAAGATTTCGCTTGCTCGTCAGAATATTTATGCGAATCGAGCATCATCATGCCAAGGTCTTTAGCTCTTTCTAAAAGAGATGCATTCTCAGAGGCTGAATTTCTTGTAGTCATGCTTGTAGCGATTAGTGAGTCGAAGAACTCCATGCCTAGATAGTTTGAGATATCCTCGAACATGCCAACGACATGTCGTGAGTAGAAATCATTGCCTCCTCCCATCGGTAGGACCAGCATCAGTCTCTTGCCTTGAAACAGGTTTTGATTCACTCCATACCACCGATCAATGAACGTCTTCAATTGAGCTGTTGGACCCCACCAATATATCGGTGTTCCCAAAACCCAGATGTCTGCCTTCTCCATCAAATTGAGGATCCCTTGCATATCATCCTCATCATGGATGCATTTCCCTTGTCTACGACAAGCATCACATGATTGACATGGATGAATCTTTAGATCATTGAGGATGACTTTCTGAACTATAGCCCCGTTCTCGGCAGCACTATTCAACACAGCATCTATTAGAGTCGCTGTGTTGCCGTTCGATCTTGGACTACCGATGATCCCCAAGACTAGTTTTCGATTCGGGTTGTCTATCGTACATCACACCTCAGTTCTAGTTTTCTTCATAGGTTAGAATTATTTCAAAGATGTCAATCATTGGCTCTGTCTTTGCGATAGTTATTGCAGAAGCATCTTGGACCTCAACTCCAAAGCTGGATCTTAATGGAATCTTCTCCCATCCTGCTGAGACCGCTTCCTTTGAGAGTTCGACAAGGAGTCGTTCCCACGCGAATTTGTATCCTGGTCTTATCGCGACAAATCTATGGATAATCCTCGTCGAGTCAGCTGTCACTACTGATCCATCTGGCTCAAATCTTAGCAATGCACTGGCTGCTACAGCCTTGTCACCATCAAAGAGAATCACCGCATGACCATCTTTGAGGACTCGTTCTTTAAAATAGGACCTGGCTGCATCTTCAGTTGGAAGGGCACCTCGAATATTCGGGTCAGAATGCAGGAGCTCAATTAATGTTTCGACATCATCCTCGGTCGCGAGCCTACTCTCCAGTTTTGCTGCTTTTCCTTCTACAGTCATTTTGCTTGACAGTGAAGTATCGTAGTCTTTGTTATATCGGAGAGCCCGAGATGTTTCAACGAATCCATTCTTCTCAAAGAATTCTAGCTGAGCATCTGCTGTTTTGGAACCAGTCACTACAGCAGTTCGAAGAATCTTGAAATCATCCTTCGATTTCAGATATTTTAATTGTTCTTCAAATAGCTTCATCTTCACTTCATTTGGGCAACTAGGAAGAGCCCACGGATATCCAATACCGTAACGACCATCTTCGCTTGAAGACTTCCATGAAGTAATATACGCCAAAGGTTTTCCGTCCTTAGTTAAAGCATAATGCGTCATGTCTGCTCCACGTTCATCATTGCGCGGACCTATCTGTTCAGGTCTGGCAGAAAGTCCCGAAACTTCAGTGTAGATTTTTGCTTGGATTTCCTCAAGACCCTTTCCTGATTCCCATTTCTTGTATTCAATTTCCATAAGAACTCCTCATTGTAATTTGTTATACAATAGTATAACATTAAATCTCTGTATATAAAAAACCTTTGTTCTAAGAATGGTTTATTATACAAACATAAAATAGAAGATGATGGCTTGGTTATGAGTATTTGGATATCTTCACTCTGCAAATTAGCAATATCATCGAATGACGTTGATAGCTCGATTTATATGTTTGTCATAACAAACAATTATTGTTGGTATTAACAAACATATGTGAGATGAATTCTATGGAAACTCCACTTGGCGACTCTATTGCTGGTATCAAGATTACGAAGAAGGGAAAAGATGCGCAGCAACAGGCAATATTCCTAACTGATGCAGAAAAGGCATTGGAACTTGATCATCCGGTAAGAAGAGCAATAGTGACTGTAATGGATCGGGGCATTCCGGACCGGGTGACCATTGAAACAGTGGACGAACTCAGCACAAAGAAAGTAATGGAAAGAGTACCAATAAGTCGGGACATTATGTCAATCACGGAGATAGTCAAGATGTCAAGAGAGCATCTTGATATTCTATCGCTTACTCGAAATCAAGTCAATCACCATCTCCCTAAAATGATGGAAGAGGGCTTTTTGATTCATTTTGGTACTCTGAGAACTGGAAAGCGAACTACTGACTATTACAGACGAACTGCCAAGCAATATGTAGTGACTATGGAAACACCCAATCTTGGTGCTGACTTCCTTAGAGATCGAGAAGGACACCGATTGAGACATGCATTGAGCCTCTTTGAGATTGAGCTGACGAAGGAGCAATTGACAGAGCTCATCGAGGCGCGAGTCAAACTCGAACTCCTACAAGATAAATGGCGAACGAAAATCGCGAACCTGATCAAGAAAGATGTCACTGAACCTGATATCGTTGCGATATACCACTGGATGCTTGAGGCATATTCTATGGGTTCTGATGAATATGTGAGTCTTTTCAGGCGATTTAGAGAAATCCTCTTTGGTGAGATGGAGGGTGAGTGAGCTTGGAACAGGTTGCGGAATTAGCTATTGAAACTATGCAGCAGGCAGGTGCCGATTTTTCAGATATTAGAATCGAAAGAACCCACGTGACTGAACTCGTTGTCGAAAATGGGGATGTGACTGAAACAAAATCAGCTCTCCTCATTGGGGCTGGTTTGCGAGCATTTGTTTCTGGCTCCTGGGCGTTTGCTCAGACAACTGATCTTGCCAGATCTGAAATTGAAGAAACTGGCAAAGCAACAGTCAGAATTGCGAAGATGCTTTCGGAAAAACGAGAGTCGGCTTTCGAGTTGAGTGCGCAAGTCAATAAAGGCAGCTCTACTCATGATTGCAAGAGACCATTCATCGATGTTTCATTTGAGGAAAAGATCTCTCTTCTCCAAGAGCTGAATAAACTTGCGAGATCATATGGAGATTCAATCTATCGTAGCCGCCATGCATATGAAGAACAGAAAATCGATGTTCTTATCATGAATTCCTGGGGTACTGCTGTTTCCCTCGATCACTCACTTCCATATCTGAAGGCATTCTCATATTCGAAGAAAGGTAATACGCTACATCGTGGAGCAAAGATGCTTGGAGGAAGTGGTGGATTCGAGGTCATTTCGGGTAGTCGAGCATTTGAGGCTACACAATCTGCTTCCGAGCTTGCTATCGATCTGCTTTCATCGAAACCGTCCAAAGGAGGGGTGCAGGACATTATTGCCGATCCCGACCTAAGTGGAGTTCTAGCCCATGAAGCATACGGTCATGGATGTGAAGCAGACAATTGGAGTGCAGGAAGTACAATCCTCATTGATAAATATCAGAGGAAGATAGGTTTTGAGGATATCACAATCATCGATGACCCAACAATGGCTGGATTGAGAGGATCTTTCCGGTATGATTGGGAAGGGACCCACGCTAAGAAACGAGTATTGATAAAAAACGGTATAATGAATGAACTCCTCCATTCGCTTTCGACAGCTTCTGAATTGGGTATGGAACTCAATGGCGCAGCAAGGTCGCAGTCGTTCATGTTCGAACCGATACCCCGTATGGGCAATACGATAATTCAACCAGGGTCCTATTCGCTACAAGAGATGATAGGTGAGATGCAATCAGGTCTTCTCATGTGCGGGATGGGAGGTGGCTATGCCATTTCCGATTTAGGTCAATACATGTTCCGATCTACTCATGGATATGAGATCAAGAATGGTGAGCTTGGAGATCTTGTACACGGAGCCTCAATACTTGGACAGCATTTGAATACGCTGGAGAAGATTGATGCTGTGGGGAAGGACATCGATTTGTTTCCAGGAACTTGCGGAAAGGGGGAGCAGATGGTGCCCGATATGTCTGGTGGTCCACATCTTCGAATACGTCAGATGAATGTAGGAGGTGCTTGATTGAAGGAGCAACTACTTGAAATCGGTGCAGAAGTCATTGCGTTTGGCGAGAATGCTGGCGCGGATAAGGTTGAAGTCTTCCTAGAATCGATTAGATCTCTAAAACTCGCGATGGAGGGGAGCAAACTTCAATCAGTTGCATCGAAGAAGGATTGTGGTTGCGGTATCCGAGTAATCCTTGACAAGCGAATTGGATATTCCTATGCTACGACAATGGAGCTCTCCTCTGTGAAGCAGGCAGTAAAGAATGCAATATCGCTTGCTAGGATATCATCTAGGGATGTCGATTTCTTTGATTTGCCATCAAGTAGCGACACCTATCCAGAAGTATCAGGACTATATGATGAGGACATTTGCAATCTTGAACCAGAGGAAGCAGTCGACCTCCTAATGAGAGCAGTTCAAACTAACCATGAGCACTTGGAACACTTCACGCCGTTAAACTTCGCTACACTCCAGTCGAAGGAACTCACTAGGGCGATTACCAATTCAAACGAACTAGTGTGCTCTTCTGAATCGACTTACATCGCAATGGCATTAGATGCTACTATCAGAAAGGATGGGCAACAGGGAAATAGTTGGGAATTTCAGCAATCCACTCAGATGAACGGTATAGACCCTGAAGGGCTTGGGAGGAAGACAGCAGAGTACGTACTTGAAACCCTTGACGCAGCGCAAATTGAAGGTGGGAGGATGCCAGTAATACTATCCCCACATGCAGTATCTCATCTTATCAGCAGTCGACGGGGGGGCTCTCTTGCATCTGTTCTTGATTTTCTACAGGTTAGTAAATTAAACTCATACTTGGTTGATATGATTGGGAACAAAATTGGACCTGATAATCTATCTCTCGTTGATGATGCTATCCTCCCTTCTGGAGTTCTATCCAGATCGTTCGATGCAGAGGGAGCTCCATCTACCAAGACTAGGCTAATCAAAGAAGGCGTGCTTTGCAACTATCTTCATAATTCGTACTCAGCAAGTAAATCAGGATTGCAAAACACTGGAAATGCTTGGAGGGCCTCTTACACATCCATTCCTACGATTGGACCATCTAATCTCATTCTTTCTCCTGGGGATATGAGTGAGGATGAGATTTTATCAGAAACGAGAAGAGGAGTCTATTGTCGTTTCACTGGTGACCTGCCAAATCCAATCTCTGGTGACCTGAATGCAATTATCATGGAGGGTCACTATGTTGAGAATGGAGAGAAAACACATCCCGTAAAAAACACTCTCTTCTCAATGAATATGCTCGAATTGCTGATGAACATAGTGTATATCGGAGATGTATCTACTCCTACTGAAGGTGGTTTCTTCCCGTCAATCATGATTGAGAACGCTCAAGTGTCGTCTGGTAAATCCTAATGGGTCTACCAGATACGACACTGAGGTCTATTGTTTCATCTCGTATCGGCCTTTGAAGGAATAGACCTCATCCCAGACCTTCATGAACCTAGTATTATCCACATTTGGCTTCTTGATGCATTTCAGGAGAATCTCTTGTTGTTTCTCCGTGCTTGTGGGCTTGGAGTAAAGCTGCAAGGCATATCGTGAGAAGTCTCTAATTATGAAGTCAAAGATCTGGTCAAGCACAGCATCCCCGATATCATGGGTCTTGGCACTTTCGATAATAAGTTGCCCGTAGACGACCAAAGAGAAAAGCTCCCCAGCGTTCAGGATGAAGTCGAGATCCTGACCCTGCTCATCATCAGGTGTAGCTTCTACCATGAACTGATTGAACACCTGTACTTGCTCCTTGAAGATATCAAGATTTGGCAGACTAATGCTTTCATACGTCTTTCTATAGTCATGGAATCGTATCTGACCTGCTCCTCTTGTTGGACCCTGATTGAACATGAATACATCATGCTTTGGAGTGTCAGTAGTCGGAACCTCAGGACTTTCCTCTGCCATGAAGAAGTATGCAGGCATGAACTTGATGATTTGAGCCATGTTAACATGGACGGTCCCCTCAAGTTTAGGTAGTGCTCGAATATCTCTCGTTGCTGCAGAGAAGTAGGTTTCTGCTTCAAAACCTCTCGCGGCAATAACATCCCAGAGATGATCTATGACCTTCTCACCTTCACTTGTGACTTTCATCTTGACAAGGCTATTGTAGAGGATATATCGACGGTCTTCCAATGAAGCTGTGCGCATGTAGTCTCCCGCTCGCATGGCGAAGAGCTTCATCGCTAAAAGCCGAGTATATCCATCTACCAATAATTGACGGATATGTGAAAAGTCAGTTACCCAGGACCCATAGAGGTTCCTGTTCGCAGCGTGATTAATCGCCTCATAGAAAGCATGGGTACATATTCCAATTGAAGCCCAGCCTAAGTTATACTTGCACAGGTTCACGGTGTTCAGGGTGCAATCCCACGCATCCCTGCCTGTCGATAGGATGTCTTCTGTAGTGATTGGATAATCATTCAGCTTGTACTCCGCGACATACGACTGAACTGCGACTAGGTTTCTGACGCATTCATATTTCTCATGCTGCGAATCAGCCACAAAGAACACGTAGCTTCCATATTTTGTATCCTCGGGATCAGATGGAACATCAGTCTTCCCAAATATAGAAACAAGACTAGCAACATTCCCATTGCCAATATAGTATTTACTCCCTCTTGCCTCGTACTTACCTTCGCCAACTGTCTTTAGAAACATCTCGCTTGAATAAATATCAGCTCCATGTTCTTTCTCACTCAATCCAAATGCGAACACTCCTCCTTCTTTAAGAAGATGTGCGGTCTTGCGCTTCACTTCCTCGTTCTTACTCATCCAAATGGGACTTAGACCCAAAGCGGTAACTTGCCAAGTATACCAATAATGTAGTCCATAGAATGCCAATATTTCATTGAATTCCATATTGCGCCATGCATCCCACCTACACCCCTTCTCTCCATATTCAGGTGGCGTGAGTAGCTTGTAGAATATCTCCTCTTTCTTTACATAGTCGAGGAAGTCTTGGTACCAAACAAGTGCATGGTCGTCATTCTTGAGCTTGACCTTTCCCTTGTTCTCGAAGAATTGAATTGTTCTCAGCATAATCTCCTTTGACTCTTCGTCAGGATATTCTCTGGTATGATTGTTTGGATCGAGTAGAATCATTATAGTTCTACTAGTTTTGGTGTGATGTGTGTAAAATGTCTTCTGGACATCTCCTTATCAAAAACCAGCCTTCCTATTTGCAACTTCATGTACCTAGTCAGGAGGCTCAAATTTGATACATGGGATTATCATTGACTCTTCATTTCAGGTCTAGTTTCTCGGGATGAGTATCGTCATAGGCACCATCAGCTGCTAGAAGTGCTTCAACATCTCTGATAAAACGCTCTTTCTCATCGAGATCTTGATCTGAGGTTTTATCTGACTTCTCAAGATTATCTTGGATTTCAGTATCCGAAATCGTGGATTCTGCTAAGGCCTCAGTATCTTCATCTAGCGCCAAGAACGAAGTCGTTTCTTTCTTTGATTCAGCCTCCTTAATCTGAACAATGTCATTCCGTTCGATTGCATCCATTATTATTTTGTACACTCGTGTTTCTTCCAACCCACAGGCAGCGATTTTATTCGCCATTTCTTCTAGCTTGAATCCTTCAGTTGATTCAAGATCTGAGATTACGCGCTTCAAGCAGATTGGACCTCGAGGTAGGTTTCCAGCATCTACAATCCTGTGTCTATATTGAAGGAACATATCTAGCATCTCGTCAAACAGATTGTCAAACTGTGCTTCCTTTATACTATCAATCACAAGAAGGGGCACTTCTTCAAATTCACAATCGAAGGTTTCACCAACTGCTTTGGCAAATCGAATCATCCGTTCTTCCTGAGTTTTTGAGGGACTCCCGCTAGTGATGAATGCGCATACTAGATTGCGAGTTCGAATTGTCCTTATGATGTCTGAAACTGGTGTGATTTCCCATTCTCTTTGAGAAACATCAAATTCAGATCTGAATTGTGATATCGCAGTTATGAATGCAGAAATTAGGGAACCATCAAATCCTCCCTTCACCATACGTGAATATATGGGAATGCCACTAGCTTTGTGAAGCACCACTATACCTAGTGTATTTCGTACATCATCAAATCTTCTCTTTATTGCAAGAGCCTGAATATTCTCTCTTCTCTTCTTACGTCTGTAAAATCTTCGCCCTACATATCCCATTGCAGCAATTCCACCAATCATAAGGAAGGGACTGAATCGTGTTACAGTTCTTGTTAGAGCTGCTAGTTCACTCATTGTAGGACTCAAATCAGTTTCAATATATTCTGAATCCGACTCAAGAAGATAGTTAGAGCAGTCAACATAAATTCGAATCCTTACATCTGAATCCGCGGGAGGCATGATGTAAGTCGTAGAGTATACTCCTTGCGTATTTGATTCTTCTAAGATATCAGTTCCCAAAGGAACGAGATCCTGAAGTATTTGATATGCTACTGTAGCTCCAGATATTGATTCACCTGTTTCACTATCTACTAGTCGCAGACTTAGAATATGTGAGGTGCCCTCTAAACCAGAGCGACCTTGAATATCTACAATCGATATCAATGCCTCTCTGACATAAAATACCAAGACTGTTTCCTGAGAAATGTACCCAATTTCACTGAAGACCAATGACACCTCAAATGAGCCAACTCCATCAGTAGCAATAGATAATGTATAGAAACCAGTTCCGCTCCTAGTCACCATGGCACTTGCAGCTGCAGATCCCGACAGAGTTACGACTGCATCTTCTATTCTTGTTCCATTATTCATTGAATATGTGTATGTGAAATTATAGGCTCTTCCAAAAACGAGTTCATCCATAAGTGTAATATCATTCAAGTTAGTATCAATCGGACCAACTTCAAGCTCAAGGGACAACCTGCTTGTTATATGATTAGTCTTATTGGCTGATATGATGATTTCCCAAATCCCTACTCTATCTGCCACGAAGATTATGAGATATGTTTCGATCGACTGAGTTAGAGTATATACTATTCCTTCTCTTGGGTTTGTATACACCTCGAAAGATGCAGAACTAACATTGCTTCCAATATCTGTTCTAACATAGGCTATTGCAAGCTGATGCTTGCTTCCAAAAAGAATTGATTCGTGTGCTTCTCCTTCAATGATTCGGAGTTCAGTAGGAACGATCTGGACAAGCAGTGAAAACGCAGTCGTTGATTTCTGATAGTTCGTAAGATTCGCTTGAATGGATATTTGGAAGGAAGTAGTATCAGTCACTGAGGGAAGCATTGTCATATTATAGAATCCGTTTCCAACTTCAGAAACAAGATACGTCAGTCCCGCTGGAGGATTCACAATTTGAATTGTAGCACCAGTAATAGGATCTCCATAGTCCTCATTATATCTGAGCTGCAATGTGAAATTCTGATCCAATGAAATGGTTGCATCATTCATGTGACCAGTCAATCTTGTTTCAATTGGTACTACAACAAGGGAAAATGAAAGATACTGGGCAACATGATTAGTTATGTTAGCTCGAAGGACAATTGAAAATGTAGTTGCTATCGTTGGAGTGAACACAATGGAGTAATACCCTTCACCAAAATCAAGAGTCGTTCCAATACTGATACCTGTTTGAGGTGATATCTCCGCCACCTGAATAGTTGCGCCAGCTACACCTGCTCCTGTGATATTACTATACCTCATCAGAATTGCATAGTCATCTCCATATCCTACCAAATCAGCGGTACTATTCAGGCAGGAGAAAGTAGTTCCGATTGGGTTCACTTCAACTTCTAGTTGAACAAGAGCCGTAATAAAACTGGATTTGGTTGCAGTGAGTGTTATTTGCCAGATTCCCGCAGAATCGAATAGAAAGCAGAGTTGATACGCATCCCCTACGCATTGAAGAGTTGCGAATAGTCCAATTGAGGGTGCTGAGGAAATTGAAATATTGGCTGACGTGATGTTGGCAACAACATCAGTTCTGATATATGCTAATGTTACAAGGTATGAATCAGTGATAGAAATGGAGTCGGATGAATGTCCTTGAATCACTATTAGATCTGTTGGAATAACCTGTACAAACAATGAGAATGCAACCGTCCCGTTTTGATAATTGGCTCGATTAGCTCTAAATGAAATTTGGAAGGAAGTTGCTTCGCTCACAGATGGTATGAGATTTATGCTGTAAATTCCGCCTCCGACCTCAATAGCTTCGAACGATAGACCCTGAGGTAGATCCACAACTGAGATACTCGCAAATGAAATACCGCTTAGAGTATCATCTTGGTATGTCAGCTGAATAGTACAGTTTTGGTCTATTGCTATAGTGGCTCCATTGCTATCAGACCTCAGAGATGTGGAGATCTGAGTAACGAGAAGACTGAAGGTGAAGTACTTCGTAGCATGATTTGTAAGATTTGCCTTTATCACTAGTGTATAGGTTCCTACTGTCGCCGGAGTAAGGTCAAATGAATAATACCCATTTCCTTCATCTGTCGAAATCCCTGGAATCAATCCAGAGGGATTGACCTCTACTACTTGCACAGTTGCACCTAGTAGGCCCGCACCCGTACTATTTGAGTATTGAACGACAAGGTGAAATGTGCGCCCATATGGGATTAGATTCGCAGTTTCGTTAAGTCCTTCAAATGTTGTTCCAATTTCTCCCACAATCAAGTTGAATGACACAGATCGCTCTTCATGGAATTTCTTGGAAGCTGTTACAGTTACCTTGTACTCATGAGAAAGAACACCTGTTATCTCAACAGTATAATGTCCATTACCAAGATCAGAGTGATATCCTTCAATCAGACCGAGAACAGGTCCTGAATATGTGACTGTAATATTGGCATCTTCTATTCCGACTCCTATGATTTGCTCGTAATCAATATCAATCAGATATACGTCATTCAAGCCTACCTCGACAGGACTGCCATCCACATTGGATAATTGAAGTTCTGTAGCATAAGTCGATATAACCTCGAATTGGCATGTAATGTTGTTATAATAAGGTCTAGTTACATTTACGGTAACATGATACCATCCCGCTCCAAAAAGGGATGTATCAAAATCTGCTTCCCACCAATTCTTTGCAAAGTTTGGAGTAAAGTCAATAGAACATCCTGACCAGTTAGCTATTACAGATATGCTATCGTCAAGAAGATAATTTCCATTATCAGAATCCTGGTACGTTATCAGATTGGAAATTGTCAGTCCCCACTCAATTTCTATTGATGGGAATGATACGGTCGCAAACGCTTGATGATACATAGCGAATGTAGTAACTCCATATGCGATTTCTGTACCATTAGTCCAGAGAAACTGAACTTCCCACTCCCCCGCTGTTGTATTCAAGCCACTCAGAGTTCTCTCACTCGTATTTACAATTCCATCTATTCCCCCATGAATAATTTCCTCAGACCAAATAGAACCATCCGGCATCACCCATGCAACTTGCACATCATCTGTAAGCGTCGGTATGGTTTCTTGGGTTCCGATTTCTAGATGTGAACGAGTTCTGTTTCCACTTCTGAAGATATCTGTATCGTGCCAATGACCTGATTGACCGTCAAACACTTGTGTTGCTAGTCTTCTTGCATAGTTTATTGATTGAAAATCGACCTCCCACCAGCCAAGTCTATCAAGAATTGAAATGGGTATAGATACGAATGTTGGTTGAATAGAACAGGTACTAGTGACATCATTTGTAAAGGGATCATATATTGTGACATTATCCCAATCTGAGGGCATGTAGATGAAGACAGTGAAGTTTTCCAACGTCTCCGTCAAATCTCCTCCAATATAAGTGAATGTTGACAAATCTGAACTCTGTCCAGCATCAATCGTATACGCGACTCCCTTTTGTGTAGGATGAGTTGTCCACGATGTGTTAGAAAAGAAATGCTGCAGGCTCCACACTTCGTATTCAAAAGAAACACTCACGGTTGAAGTTATACCGACAGACAATGAATTTGAGTCCCAATAGTGATTTTCCAAACTTGCAGAATAGTACCCATTGCTTCCAGCTATCGGAGTATCTAGTGTCATTGCATGAAATTGTAGGCCTACTTCCTCTGGCGTTGGTGGAATATCGCTCAGCAATGAAACATCATCAATAGCCACTTCGAAGATACGTGCGTCCGCTCCATCAATACCTCCATCACCATCATAGTCACGACCGGGGTTTGTGTCAAAATACCATCCATTGTCTGCTTCTACTAGGAGTCCTATGCTTAATGAAAATTCAGAAGGAGCATTGATTATATTATGGAAAATAACATCATTCCAGTCATTTTTCTCTGGAGTATCTCTCATGAGATTTACAATATCATATCGCTCACTATATGCTCCGTTCTCAATATATGCGACTAGCCAGACATCACCGTAGATTGCAAAGTAGCCATTGTCGATTATTCCGCTTAAGTAATTGTACCTAAAAGATAACGTCATACTATCCGAATGCGGGTTGTTCTGTATTGTTTGGGTCCATAGGTTATACGTGTCGTCATAGTGATAGTACCTGATATACCCGGAGCTAGTATCCATTTCTCCTTGGCTCTCAACAGTTACATACCCCTCTGATTCATCGTATGATGTTATCAGATTCTGATCTCCATAACTTGAATCATACCAATCAACACCCCAGCCTTCTGGATGTGCTGTTATTGCTCCTGGGTAGATATTCTCACCACTACTACCTTCATCAAAAGTCCCATTCTCTGCGAACTCTCGATTCAGATTCCAAAGGGCAATTTTCGCATTGCTTGCCACCCAATTACTATCATTGTTTATCGGGATGCTTGTGAACGAATTTTCTCCTGTGTCCGTTCTACTCGATATCACTCCAGTGCTATAGTACCCTGATTGCTCAACAATGATAGAATCCAAAACACCTTCTTTAGTCGATTGGGATAGAATCTCTCTCCTCTTTGGTTCACCATCATCTATGTTGCTGAAATCAGGATTGGTTTGCTTCTCATCACCACATGGATTTCGCGGATTATCCAAGGCTGAAGGATTGCTTGATATGGAGAATAGCATCAAGAAGATAATAGGCAGCATCAACAGATATCTTCTAGTATACTTTCTTGGACACATTGCGATTGCCTCTTCATAATTAGGTTGTTGGGTGAACGGAGCGTGCGGCCTCCATTAACAAAATCATATCCAAAGGCTACCGTATATATTGCTAATGTTCTGAAGGACACCGATGTCCAAAATTGTACGTACGTAGCAAGATTATCGGAAAAAATGACGCAAACGTTCAGTTCTGCACATTATATCCGACGGGGGTTATAGAAATCCCTTGACCCAATGTTCTTGATATGATTTCTTGCATAGACGACGATTATTAGAAAGGTATCACCTGAATCGCAAATCGTATTGAAAACCTTTCCTAATGATTTCTTGAAATCTTAAGGGGACTTTCGATTTGATCAGTAGGAAGGATGCAATCGGGGTTATTGTAGCTCTATTAGTACTCTCATCTTCCATTAGTATCAATCTTCTAACCATTGACCAAGGAATCAATGTTCCCTTTACACTCATCCTTGAAAAATACATTCACTCCATGCAAGATGCCCGGACGTTAGTTATCACGGATAATGAAACATGGTCCTCATTATGGTCCGAGATCTATCATGTGAATGGTCCCCCACCGAAGATCCTGTATGTGAACTTCACCTGTGAATGGTTGATAGTCGTATGCCTTGGGACACGTCCAATGGGCGGGTATACCCTAAACATTACAAGTATCTCACGGACTCTCCTTAGCTACAAGGTATTCTATACGGAAACTGGGGGAGGTGCTGGTATAGCTATGGAAATCTATCCCCTGCAGATAGTTAAGATTTCGGAATTTCCTGCTGACCTGCCAGTTTCCTTCTATTACTCGTATTCAGAATCTCCCGTTCTATCTGAGTTATCCTGAATGTGATTCCTAGCTCTCTGAGGTCATAGAGATGTGCCACACTTTTTGCATCGCGCTGTGCCAACTGCGTTCAAATAGCCACACTTGCGGCACTTTCCTGATATGAAATCCTGCATTAATTTTGTCGCAGACCCACGGATATTGAGGATAATCTTATCTGAGAGGCCGAGTCTCTTCTTCGCCTTCGAATCAATCCGGTCACAATATGCAACAAGTGCTCTCAGTTTTGGTTTGACACGCTCCTCTCCCTTCGATATGCGTTCTCGTTCATCAGTATTGAGATAAGCTTCTTGCTGCACAAGTTCTTGATAGAATGATTGGATATTATTGAGTGTAGAAAACATCTCTACTAGCATTTCTCCCATATCCTTTGACTCTGGATTCCTTGATGCAAGCGGAATCCTACTTATCTGTTTATCAAGGCTAGCCAGCTCCTTCACTACCTGCTTTGCGACGTTACCTGTTTCCGACCCCCCTCCCCGCCTATAGGTACTAGATGTTTGATCTGCTCCAGACGGAAGACGTCTTCCAGTCACTCCATCTCCAAAACGAATCCTCGAAGAGCCATCATCATCTCGTTGTACTCCATATGCTTTATCGTCTTTCATTGACTGGACTTTAGATCTTGAGAGACCACGTGTCGTTGAGCTCCCACAATAAGGGCAATCGTTCTCGTTCTCCGGCACCTCTGCGCCACAACTTCCACATTTCGCCAACATTAGCACCATTCCATGTATTCTTCTTCATATAGTCAGGTTCCTCCTGCTATTAATTTCTCTGGCAATAATGTGAAGTGGGTCAAAGCCCAGAGGCAGTACGAATACCTGAATCGTCAAGGAGGTAACCATGGACTTCATAGAACCTTTGAGGATTCTAATTATACAACTTACTCGGAAATCGCGAGCTACAAGAACTTGTATCGGTTTGTTCGCGGTCTGTTTACTTTCGAGCATCTCTCTGGGTAGAGCGTGTCCTGTAGAGAGGAATATCGTACGCAGGAAGTCCCTAATACTACCTCAGCTCCAGAAGTAGTGCGGGGTCATATGAGAACCATACCATAAGAGTTACTTAGATAGATGTTCGAACAGACGTATTCGAGGTCAGGGTCAGATGTCAGACTTCAAACTAGAGGCTCCTTTCAAACCGACAGGCGATCAACCACAGGCGATCAAGAAGCTAATCGAAGGTCTTGAGAGCGGATTGGACCATCAGACACTTTTGGGAGTCACTGGTTCTGGAAAGACATTCTCCATGGCGAACGTCGTGGAAGCATACAACAAGCCTACCCTTGTCATCTCTCATAACAAGACACTTGCAGCTCAACTAGCCTCAGAGTACAAGCAGTTCTTTCCCAATAATGCTGTAGAGTACTTCGTTTCCTACTATGATTATTATCAACCAGAAGCATATGTTCCGAGCAAGGATATGTACATCGAGAAGGAGGCTGACATCAATGCGGAAATTGAGCGTCTTCGACATTCGACCACGAACTCCTTGCGCTCACGAAACGATGTTCTTGTGGTGGCCTCGGTTTCATGCATCTATGGTATTGGAGATCCGGAAGCATACGACCATTTCAGGATGTACTTGGAAGTAGGGATGGAGATTGACAGACGAGAGATTCTCGAGCGACTCGTTTCGATGCAATATGAGCGCAATGACATGGAGATTAAGCCCGGTGTATTTCGTGTGCGCGGTGATGTCATTGATGTGTATCCGTCAGCTTCAGAGAATAGCATTCGCATCGAACTTGATGGTACCAAGATTGAGAAGATCTCGACATTAGAGGCATTGACTTCAAAGAGACTCTGGTATAGTAACTGGACAGAGCTCTTCCCTGCACGACATCACGTCGCCAGATACGACACGATCCTTGAAGCATTAGAACCGATGAAACAGGAGATGGAAGAGCGAGTTGATTGGTTTAAGAGTCATGGAAAATTGGTCGAGGCAGACCGACTGAAGAGGCGGACCATGTTCGATATGGAGATGCTTCGAGAAACTGGCCACTGTGGTGGAATTGAGAACTACTCGCGATTGATTGATGGACGCTCACCTGGGCAGAAGCCCTATACACTTCTTGATTACTTCCCTGATGATTTCTTGATGATAATTGATGAGAGCCATATGACCATACCTCAGGTACGAGGGATGTATCATGGTGACTTGGCTCGGAAGAACAATCTTGTCGATTATGGGTTCCGACTACCCTCCGCACTTGATAATCGACCACTGAAGTTCGATGAGTTCGAGCGGTACATGAAGCGGACCATCTACACAAGTGCAACTCCAGGGAGCTATGAACGAAAGAACAGCAAACAGATTGTTGAGCAGCTCCTGAGACCTACAGGTCTACTAGATCCTCACATCACCCTCAAGCCAGTCATCAATCAAGTTGACAATCTGATTGCAGAGATTCGCGTTACTGTCGGACAAGGGCACCGAGTACTCGTAACGACCCTCACGAAGAAGACCTCAGAGATGCTAACTGAGTATCTTGTCGAGAATGGAGTGAAGGCACGATATCTCCACTCCGATATTGGCACGGTAGAACGGATCGAGATCATTAGACAGCTACGGCAAGGTAAGTTCAATGTCCTTGTTGGCATCAACCTGCTTCGAGAGGGATTGGACCTGCCAGAAGTCGGACTCGTTGCGATCATGGATGCGGATAAGGAAGGCTTTCTCAGAACTGATTGGGCTCTCATCCAGACTATGGGCAGAGCGGCAAGAAACGCGGATGGTAGAGTCATTCTCTATGCTGATCACACATCCGATGCGATGCAGACTGCTATCGACGAAACAAATCGAAGAAGAGCGTATCAAAGAAAATACAACGAGGAGCATGGCATAGTTCCTACCTCAATCACGAAGCATGTTCATGACATCGCCATAGGTATCAAGTCGAAGGAGTCTGTCAAGCAAGCAACCATTGAGGAATTCGACCCACTTGAGGCTGAAGAGATCATGGACTTCATCGTTGATCTGGAAGAGAAGATGAAGGAGGCAGCAAGCAATCTTGAATTCGAAAAGGCTGCGAAGCTTCGGGACCAGATTGTTATGTTACGAAAGAAGATCGAGGGCAGTATAGCATGAAGGCAGCGAAAACAACAAACCCAGATATGGACACCGAAGGTCCGAAGTCTATAGTGGTAGTCGGAGCTGCTGAGCATAACCTCCGGAATATCAGCGTTGAGATTCCGAAGAATAGCCTGACCGTTGTCACAGGTGTTTCAGGGAGTGGAAAGTCAAGCTTGGTCTTTGATACGATCTTCGCTGAAGGCCAGCGAAGGTTCGTTGAGAGTCTCTCTGCTTACGCTCGTCAGTTCCTCGGTATGCTCGAGAAACCAAAGGTAGACTTCATGTCAGGTCTCTCACCATCTATCTCTATTGACCAGAAGAGCGTCGGTCGTAATCCTCGTTCGACAGTAGGTACGATAACAGAGATCTATGACTTTTTGCGTCTTCTCTATGCGCGTATTGGTGAGCCACACTGTCCTTCCTGCGGAAAGAAGATCGAACCTCAGACAGCTCAACAGATCGTTGATAGAGTCCTACAGTTGGATGAGACTACAAAGATTATGATCATGGCTCCCATCGTTCGTGGGCGAAAGGGAGAGTACCGGAAGGAGTTCCGGGACCTGCTTAAGAAGGGCTTCGTAAGAGCGCGAGTTGATGGCGAGCTCATCGATATCGTGGAAGGTATGTCCCTCGATCGGTATTTCGAGCACACCATTGAGGTCGTTATCGATCGACTCAATGTAAAGGATTCAGAGCGAGGAAGGATCTCAGAGGCTGTAGAAGCTGCGTTAGATATGGCTGAAGGTGTTGTCACCATCTCCACGGATGAAAGGAACCTCACACTCTCAGAGCAGTTCGCTTGTGTGGATTGTGGAATAAGCTTGCCTGAGATGGAACCACGTATCTTCTCTTGGAACACTCCTCAAGGTGCATGTGAGAACTGCACGGGGATTGGCACGATTCGAGAGTTTGATCCTGACCTCTTCATCAGAGACCCAAAGCTCTCTATTCGTGAAGGTCTTTTTCTAACTGAGGAATGGAGGACAAAACGGTTCGTCGATGGCCGCTATGACAAGATACTGAAGAAATATGGTTTGACCGTCGACACGCCATGGAATGAGATGACAGAGAAGCAGAAGAACATCTTGCTCTGGGGCTCAGGGAAGGAACTCTTCGAGTTCACCTGGGAAGGTGAGAATGAAGAGGTCTCTGCTCAATGGAAGGGAACGTTCAAGAGACCCTTTGAGGGGTGGGCGGAGCGTTCTACTCGACTCTACCGTCAGACAAAATCCGAGTGGCGAAGGAAAGAGATCGAGAAATTCATGTCTCAGCAAAAGTGTCCTGTCTGCAACGGTAGTAGGCTTCGAAAGGAAGCGCAGGCTGTTACTTTCAATGGTCGATCAATTTCTGATCTAGATGATATGTCCATCAAGGAAATGCATGAGTTCTTTGGCTCAGTGAAGATCGACCCTCGACTCGATCCGGTCGCACAACCTATCCTCAGAGAGATTCAGGGACGTATCGAGTTTCTTGAGGAAGTAGGTCTCGAGTACCTTACTCTCAGCAGGACTGCTCCTACGCTTGCTGGTGGTGAAGCTCAGCGAATCCGCTTGGCAAGTCAGATAGGTTCGAACTTGGTAGGCGTCACCTATGTCTGCGACGAACCTTCGATTGGCTTACACGCTCGTGACAATATGCGATTGTTGAGGTCTCTCATGCGACTTCGAGATGTTGGGAATACAGTACTGGTGGTGGAGCATGACGAAGAGACCATGATGCATGCTGACTACATTGTTGATCTTGGCCCAGGCGCAGGATCGGAAGGCGGTGAGGTTGTAGTCGCTGGTACTCTCGAAGAGATTCTCAAGTCGAAGAAGTCGTTGACTGCGAAGTACCTTCGTGGAGAAGAACGAATACCTGTCCCCGGGCAACGACGGAAGCCCAACGGTCGATTCCTTGAGATAAAGGGAGCCCGTCATCATAACTTGAAGAATTTGGATGTCAAGATTCCACTAGGATTATTCATCTCCGTCACAGGTGTATCAGGGAGCGGTAAGTCAAGTCTAATCGTTGAGACGCTGCAACGAGCTCTGGCTCGGAAGTTCCATAATGCTGAGGCGACTCCTGGCAAGCACGATAGCATCGAGGGCGTTGAGCAGCTCGATAAGGTAATCGTCATCGATCAGAGTCCCATTGGAAGAACACCTCGCTCAAATCCCGCGACCTATGTAGGTCTCTGGTCGCCCCTGAGGGATCTCTTCGCATCCCTCCCTGAATCTCAGGTCCGTGGTTACAAGCCAGGTAGGTTCAGCTTCAATGTTAAGGGTGGACGCTGTGAGAAGTGTCAAGGTGCTGGTGTTGAAATTATTGAGATGCAGTTTCTTCCTCCAGTACAGGTGACATGCAGTGACTGTAAAGGGCGTCGATACAACCGAGAGACCCTCCAGGTGCGCTATAAGGGAAAGAACATCGCAGACGTCCTATCCATGCGAATTGATGAGGCTACCATATTCTTTGAGAACGTTCCGTCTGTCTACAACCGATTGAAGACACTATGTGATGTTGGCATGGGTTATGTACAGCTTGGACAACCTGCGACTACCTTGAGCGGTGGCGAAGCTCAACGAATCAAGCTAAGCAAATTCCTTTCTCGTCCTGCCACTGGCCAGACGTTGATACTCTTGGATGAACCGACCACTGGACTCCATTTCGCAGATATCAAGAAGCTGCTTGAGGTACTACACCGCCTCGTAGATCTCGGGAATACTGTGCTAGTCATCGAGCATCAATTGGATGTTGTGAAGACTGCGGATTGGGTGATTGATCTCGGTCCCGAAGGCGGGAATGAAGGAGGTTATCTTGTTGCAGAAGGAACTCCTGAGGATATCGCAAATGCTCCTGAGTCATATACCGGGAAATACCTGAAAGATCTCCTCGAAATGAAGGTTCCACTCAGTGTTCAGAGGAGGTCCACGAAATGACAGGATACATATCTGTTCGCGGCGCTGAGGAGCACAATCTGAAGCATGTGAATGTCGATATCCCCCGAGACCGCCTGGTTGTCGTTACTGGACCGAGTGGCTCAGGCAAGAGCACATTGGTGTTCGATACGATCTTCGCTGAGGGTCAGAGACGATATGTCGAATCACTTAGCTCCTATGCACGAAGATTCCTTGGCAGACTCGATAAACCAAAGGTCGAGAAGATAACTGGCTTACCTCCTGCAATCTCCATTGAACAGAAGGGCCGAACGAAGAACCCTCGCAGTACTGTCGGTACCAGCACAGAGATTCATGACTACTTTCGACTGCTTTACGCCAATATCGGAATTCCTCATTGTGTTCAATGCTCACGTCCTATGGAACAGCTAACCCCTGAGTCTGCAGCGCGACTGCTACTTCATGAGAATGGCGGACAACGCATTCATGTCCTCGCACCAGTCGTCCGAGATGAATCGGGAAAGCATGAGGATGTGCTAGCGAACCTCCTAGGCAATGGTTTCGCTCGTGTACGAGTCGGCAGCGAGATTCTAGAGATAGAGGGTATCGAGATAGATGGTCGAAAGAAACATTCCATTGATGTTGTCGTCGATAGATTGGAGCTTGCTCAGAAGAATAGAGAGCGACTCATTGGTTCCTTAGAGACCGCTTTAGAGGTAGGGAACGGTATCGCGATCGTTCAGCGAGAGGGTACAGAAGACCTCACCTTTGCAGATCAATTGATGTGCCCATATTGTGGCATTCAGTATGAGAAGCTCGGCCCCAAAGCCTTCTCGTATAACCGACCTGATGGAGCGTGTCCTGAATGTAATGGACTCGGTGTCACAATGGACATCAATCCTGAACTTGTGATATATGATGATGGGATGACCGCATGGGATTTGGCTGCGAAAGCATTCATGAATCGGAAATGGCTGATGAGGAGAATCGATGCGTTGGCTGAGGCTGTCCCCGAATTCGATCCATATATCCCCTATAGAAACCTCCCTGACAACATCAAAGAGCTCTTCCTTTGGGGACAGCCTGAAGTGCAAATCACCTTCATAGCAGAGAGTGAGACATCCAGATGGGAGGTTACACGCAAATGGAGTGGAGTTATGCCATGGCTAAGGACATCATTTGAGAAAGGTAATACTAGCACTAAGGCTTGGTATCGTTGGCAGGCGCAACAGATTGGTGAGAAATACGCATCTCGGACAACATGTCGATCATGTAAAGGTCGAAAATTGAAGCCTGAGGCACTGGCTGTCACAGTCGGTGACAAATCAATAGATGAAGTATCATCAATGACCATTGAGGCTGCTTACAACTTCTTTGACAAGATTATACTGAATGAGCGAGACCTTCGTATTGCTGAGCTCGTATTGAAGGAGATCAAAGCCAGACTGAAGTTCCTTCTTTCCGTCGGTCTGGAATATCTGAACCTCGATAGACTGTCCATGACCTTGAGTGGTGGTGAGAGTCAGCGTATCCGATTGGCTACCCAGATCGGTTCAGCTCTTACAGGCGTGTTATATTGCTTGGACGAGCCTTCGATAGGTCTCCATCCTCGTGACATCAATCGGTTGATAGAAACCTTCTACAACCTGCGTAGTCTGGGTAATACCGTCGTTGTGGTAGAGCATGATAGGGATACTATCGAGGCTGCCGACCACATAATAGACCTGGGTCCATTCGCCGGAGTGCATGGCGGTGAGATTATCACACAAGGGTCTCCAGATGAGGTGCTTTCGAATAGTGAATCCCTCACCGCTCAGTATCTCTCAGGCTCAAAACAGATAGCTATCCCTCGTGAGAGGCGGAAAGGGAATGGTCATTCCTTGAAGCTAAAGGGAGCGAAACAGAATAACCTCACCGGGATTGATGTGGATTTTCCACTTGGCAAGTTCATCTGTGTAACTGGCGTGTCAGGAAGCGGGAAGAGTTCATTGCTGAATGAGACCCTCTACAAGGCACTAGCCCGCGAGATGAACGGTTCCAATGTTACGCCTGGGAAGTATGACTCCCTTGAAGGAATAGAGCACATCGACCGCCTCGTTCTTGTCGACCAGAGTCCAATTGGCAGAACACCAAGATCCAATCCTGCGACCTATACGAAGGTCTTCGGAGAAATCAGAAACCTGTTTGCGATGATGCCTGAAGCAAAGACACGAGGGTATGGTCCGGGCCGTTTCAGCTTCAATACGCGGGAAGGAAGGTGCGAGAAGTGTCAGGGAAGTGGAGTGCTCCAGGTGGAGATGCATTTCATGTCTGATGTATTCATTCAATGTGATGTCTGCAAGGGCAATCGTTTTGATCGAGAGACCCTTGAAATCGCTTACAAGGGCAGAAACATCACACAGGTACTATCTATGACGATTGAAGAGGCACTCTTCTTCTTTGGTGAGATTCCAAAAATCGCTGACAAGCTCAGGACTCTGATTGACGTTGGCCTAGGATACCTGCAGCTTGGACAGCCTGCGACCCAATTGAGTGGCGGTGAAGCTCAGCGGATGAAACTGGCATCCGAACTTTCACGGCGAAGCACTGGAAACACGCTCTATATTTTGGACGAGCCGACTACTGGGTTATCAGCTTCAGACGTTGACACACTCTTGAAGGTAATCAATCGCCTACTTGAATCTGGCAATACTGTGATCATGATCGAACACAATCTCGAGGTCATCAAGACCTGCGATTTCATTGTAGATCTTGGTCCTGAAGGAGGCGACAAGGGCGGGAAGCTAGTTGCAACAGGAACTCCGGAGGAAGTTGCAGACATAACGAGGTCCTATACTGGGAATCACTTACGAACTGCACTCTATAGTCCCAATGCAAAGTACGAGTAGCTACTTCGAATAATCCAATACAAACTCACTCCACTTCTGTCGCAGCCTCTGATATTGATCATCTCTTGTAAGCGCTGCCTCTCTCATCAATCTCGAGGCATCCTCTTGTTGTTGCTTTGGTAAAAGGTTCCATGCTTCTGCATCCTCAATAGTGACCTTAGCGCTAATTGTATTCTCCCGCTCTACCAATTTTCTCAGGAGTTCAATAGCTTCCTCTGTTTTATCACTGGGAATAATGACGCCATAGACTGAGAGTGAAGAGATGATGCTTCGAAGTCTGTCCTCAGCATAGTCCCTGACCCCATCACCACTTTTCATCATATCAGTGATCCCAAGTCGATACTCTCTGGCTGTAGCCCTGTAGTATCTTTGAACTATACCAGTATTTGTCTTCTCAGTCCTGACCTGTCGAACGAGTCCTGCATCCTTCAATCTATCAATGTGGCGCAAGACATTTCCGGGATTCTTTCCTATCGCATCTGCAAGCTGTTTGACTGTCATCGCTTCGTTCACGAGATATTTGAAGACCAGAACTGCCCTGGTCTTGTCAAATAGAACCTTGATGGTATTGGGATCCGAGATTATCTCTAGATCTTTCATTTGCAGTGAAGTGTCTTTAGGTGTCATGTTCAAGGTTCCTCCTTTGGTTCCGAAACTTGCTCTTCTGATGTATTTGGGTCAGAGATGAGTAGGTAGGTCCGAGAGGTTGCAAGGATATGAATAGGTAAGATGATCAATACTGTGATCGCTAGGACGAGAAGTGCATAGATGGATCCCTCTAAAGTGTCTAAGAATTCTGATCCCATAACAAGATCAATGAATGGCGGTACAATAAGCAACATTTCGATGGAGATGAAGCTAAGCCATATGGAGAATACTGCGTCAGATCTTCTTACACCTAGTGATACGGAGTTCTTGAGTGCTGCGGGAATTGACATACCGTCAATGATGCTAGGGAATGTCATCGAGAGTAACCCCGCACCTAGAATGAACCATATGAAAGCAAGTGTTATCAACAAAGACAAGACGGGATCTCCTATCGGATCAGAGTGAAAGTACCATGTTCCGAAGATGTATTCCAATCCAATGGGGGCGAAAAGTAGGACGAATTGGATTATCCCTCCTCCAGCAAGAGAGAGGAATTTCCTTTTGAACCATATCAACACGCCTTCTGCTTCCGTTCCCCCACTCTCCAGCAATTCTTGTCCTATACCAAATAACGCTCCGAATCCTATCAAGAGTGGAGCTACTAGCAGACCAATGAAAACCAAAACAATACCAAGTCTACCAATCTCAGTCGAATCAGTAATCAGCTCGCCAATGACCTCGAAGATTCCAAAGGGGATGTCGATTGGACCGACAACCATTGAGAGATGCAGTGACACGATTAGAGTGCCTGCAAGGAAGATAACAATAGAAACCACTGCAACTCCCAGGAGTGCTAAGAAGAACGAAAGATAGTTCCTGATCGTGAATCTTGTTGCAACCCGTATTGTTTCAACATATTCTCCAAATGTCCACTTCTTCAGATCTAACACATCCCTCTGTTTGAATCATCACTAGCTAATGTTCGTGCATACCATCTTCGAGAGTACGTCATGGAATTAGTCGATACCTGACATTGAATTCTCCTGTATTTGACGATAACCACAGTTGCAATGACAATTATGGCAGGTAGGCCAAGAATCGTGATGAAGAATGGCAGTTGTGAATAATTGGGAATCAATCCTTCACTAAAAGAATAATCCAGAAGGACATTTGGAATCTCATCCTCTGAGAAAACATCATAGTATTCCGTTGGTGTGTTAGGTGAGATCACACTGGTAATAATGTACACTTCCTCGATATTACTCCCTTCCACATATTCAGAGAATGAACCTGCTATTGAATAGTGGATTGACTGCTTGACTGTCCATCCTTCAACATCCCGAATAGCAATCACAATTCCCATGGCATTTGGCCAGGGATTCTCGATCTCAAAGGTGAAATTGGATTCAGGTGAATAGATTTTCTTTACATGCATACCGTAGAGGTTATGTCTTACATCTTCTCTCTCGACTGGCCAGTCGCCAAAATATGTAGTATGCGTTTGGATGGTATAGTCTTGAGTTTCAAACCCATACCTACCATCCTCGATGTCAGGATTATCGAGCACACAAGCAGTGATCCAATCTAGGTACACATCATTGAATGATAATGATTGATTTGCATCAGCTAATGCTTTCTCTACTGCATAGGCTGCATCCTCTTCTAGTGCAACTAATCCCTTAACAAAATCGACGCCGAATCTTTCTGCAAGATAGGTGACAAAGAGATATGCCTGTCCATAGCTTGCATCCCAAAACCTACTGTAGAACCTATTGAAGTGGAGTAAGGACACCTGTGGGCGAAGTGTGTACGAAGTAGTTACAGCATCCGTAATGTAATACCAATATCCTGCATAATCAATTGCATAGTTCGCTAGTCCTTCCGTCAAGAAGTCAGCTTCATCGAACTCATTATTATCCCAAATCAGATGATTGAACTCATGGATAGTAAGGCAGATTGTTTCATTCATATCCTTCTCCGAATCCACATAGACCATCTCACGTTGATTTGAGCGGGAACCCGGAAGTTCATTTCTGATCTCATGAGTACCTAAGTATGCTTGCCCCATTGTTCGTACCAACGGACATAGGTACACGGTCACTCTTGGATCACTGTCAATGTCACCTAAAGTGCCATCAGGATGCCCAGCTACTTCGACGCCTTTTGGATAGATGATTTCATCAAATGCAATCTGCAACTCTTCGCATTTGGAGAATGCGTTTTCCTCCCCGAGTAACTCGATCGATGAATTAGCCATATACACGTAACATGTGCTTCCGACCGCAAGTAGCGTGCCTAATGTCTGTATGGATCCCTCCAAGCTTGGTGTCCAGAAGACTACTTGGTTGCCAATACTCTCAGGTTCCTGAGCGATTTCATGTGAGATGTTCTTTGTCGTATCTACTACTAGTGACTCACTCTCTAGAGAGAACGGAACATACACGTGAACCACCTTCCTCTTCATATATCCATCTAAGAAGCGGAGAGTAAATTGATATCCCGTACCTGATTCGAAGTTTCCATGTATATCTAATAACATGTATCCGTTAAACCATTCTTCAAGTGCATTATTGCCTGTGACATTACTTATCGCTTCTAAATTCTCGATTACTGGGTCACACTCAACCGCAACTAGTTTCAAATCATCTGAAAATGGGCTGAAGACCGCATCGATTTGAATTAGACCGCTTACCATATAGGAACATCCGACTGATAGGCATTGGATTTCAGAATCGTTCTCAAACATCGGCATAAGCCATACTGCCGCAATAATGCTACTACAAACCAATAGAACGCTGATTCCAGCAACGACTTTTCTTGATGCAGTGATCCTACTTGTCAAAATGGTTACACCACCATTCCGATACACGATTGCAGAATATAAAAACGTTTGCTATAAGCGCAAACGTTTGTGATGATTACGATAATTAATGATGTTCTAGGAATCTCTTGGCCTATAATGTCGCAATCAGATTTCTTCGGAATGATACTAAGGCTTCATCGTTGGGTACTCTTGCGTCTAAGGTGGATGGCTATTGCCAATACAGCTATTGCTGATACTCCCGAAATCGATAGAATAAAGATTGTCAGTCCTGAAGAATCGGATTGGATTCCCTCTAGTATACGATAATCCAAGTCCACAGATGGAATTTCATCAAGATCATAGACATCTCCATATTCTGTTGGTGTGCCATCTGACATAAGGGAGACTATGAAATAGACCTCTTGTACGTTGGTACCCTCAATGTATTCTGTTATCTCCATCGCAAATTCGGAATGAAGGGTTTGAGTAACGTGCCATCCTTCATCATCTAGAAAAGCTGTTGCGATTCCAAGTATCCTTGATGGAGTATTCTCAATCTTGAGTGTCATCTGGTCTAGAGGCGAGTATAGCTTTCTTGCGTGAATACCATAGTAATTGAATGTAATATCTGATTTTTCGATTGGGTAGACAGCGCCAATGGAATCTTGGTAATCAATAGTATAATTCACGGATGTGAATCCGTAGATGCCTTCATAGATATCTGGATTATCTAATGTGATTGCAACAATCCAATCAAGATAGACATCGTTGAAAGTCAAGTCATATCCTCCATTAGATAGTGCTACATCGACTGCGATAGCTCCGTTCTCGGGAATAGACACGAGACTCTTGACAAAATCAAACCCAAATCGCTCATACAGATAGAGCATAAAGAGATATGATTGTCCATAACTCACATCCCAATAGAAATCACTTGAGATTCTGTTAAAGTATAACAGCGAAGACTGTGAATTCTCTGTGTATTTAATTACCTGCCTATCTACCATCGTGGACCAGTATCCAGCATATAGGACTGCCAGATTTGCGAGGCCCTCTACGAGAAAGTTTGCCTCATCCAACTCGTGGTTGAACCATATTAGATGATTGAATTCATGAAGGGCGAGGCATACCATTTCATCGATACTCCACATTGCATCAATCAGGAACATTTCCCTATAGTTAGAGTATGGTCCTGGCAAGTCATTCCTGAAATCATAGTACCCGCCGATGAGATGCTCACGAAATGGTCCAAGAAGCATCGTGACTTTGGGATCTCCGTCAATGTCTCCGAGAGAGCCATCTGGATTGCCAGCAAGCTCAATGTCCTTTGGATAAATGATGGTATCAAATGCTTCTCTTAGTTCATCGCACCTTGAGATCAAGTTTGATTCTCCTTGAGCCTCAATGCATGAGTTTTCCATGTATACATAACAATGAGTTCCAACAGATAGTAAAGTCGCGAGTATTTGTTCTTCTCCTTCGGGATACGGTACCCAGAAATATTGTTGGTTTCCAAATACTTCAGATGCCTTTGTAATATCCTCGATTGGAGCAGGAAGGGGTCCCACCTCAGGAACCCCCATTTGAGCATGGCTAATTGTAAGCCAAGAATTGGAGTTAGAAGAAAGGTTAGAAGGAATATAACCCAGACCAATCAAGACTAGTACTACGACAGTCAGCACACCGTGCTTACTGATGCCGAATCCTATTCGATTCATATCCTTCCACCACCTCTTGGATACGAATGGTGAGTTTTAACGTTTGCTATTATAGCAAACGTTTACACTTATAGCAAATGAACATCATCAATGAGAAATTCGCGGGTTTTCAGAGAGTGGGAGATATATACAGAAGGGCTGAAAAGGAGAGTAGATATCATAGAGATGAACACCCATGACTGACCTTGCGAAATTGGTGCAGGACCTCCCACTTCAGCCCGGAGTATATCTCTGGAAGGATGAGAAAGGAGAGATCCTCTACATTGGCAAGGCAAAGGAGCTCAGAAAACGAGTTAGCTCATACCTTCGGAATCACTCTGACCGTCGAACTTGGGAACTGATGCATAGAGCCAGAGACTTGGAAACCTTTGTAACGAATACCGAGCGAGAAGCGCTTATTCTCGAAGCCACCCTCATCAAGATGCATCAACCAAAGTACAACCGTGCACTTAAGGATGACAGGAAACACGCCTGGATTAAGGTTGATGTGCAATCAGAGAAGCCAACATTCATTGTAACTAGGGACGTTGATAGGGATGGCTCAAGGTATTTCGGTCCATATAGAAGTACAAAGAGATTGGAGAAATCGCTAGACACCATTCGAAAATTCATTCCCATCGCCATGTGTCCTGATCCAGTGAAGGTGAAGAGGGAATGCATGGACTATCATCTTGACCGCTGTAGTGGAATCTGCAGAGACCATATCTCGAGCGATGAATATCAAGGCCTAGTTGAACAGATGTGCCTCTATCTTGAAGGACGATCTGAGCAGCTAACAGAGATGATACAAAAGGAGATGAGAGAAGCATCCGGGAATCTTGAGTTCGAGAAGGCTGCAGAGCTCCGAGATCGCTTAGCAGATATCGAGCTTATTATGCGACGTCAAAAGGTTATCGATACAGATGGTGGAATATCACGAGATGTTCTTGGTGTTGCTAGAACTGAAGAGGCTGCACTAGTCGAGATGTTGCTGATTCGTGGTGGTCGTCTAATTGGTCAAGATCATTTCTATTTCGAGGAGAACATGGATTCAACCGATGCTGAAGTATTGACTAGTTTCATTGAGCAGTTCTATTTCATGTTGCCAAAAGTTCCAGAAGAGATTCTCCTCCCCACTTCGATTCCTGATATGGAACAACTCAGCCTGTGGCTTGAGGAAACAGCATGCTCACCAGTCAAGATTATTGTGCCTGAAGCAGGCAAGAAACTTGAGCTTGTGGAGATGGCGAACAAGAATGCATATCGCCAGTTACGAAAGATACTGATCCTAGGTGAGAGTGAGGAAGAGATCGTTGACGAAGGTGTGAAAGAACTGAAGATTGCTTTGGGACTATCACGCGCTCCATTGCATATAGAGGGATTCGATATCTCCAATATTCAGGGAACTGACCCTACAGGCTCTTGCGTAGTGTTTCAAAACGGTGCGCCAAACAATAAGCGATATCGAATATTTAGGATTCGATCGAAGGAAACTCCTGATGACTATGGGATGATGAAGGAGGTCATCTATCGAAGATATCGAGGTAGGCTTGAGGAGGGCAAGGCTCTACCAGATTTGATTCTTGTGGATGGTGGGAAGGGACAGCTGAATGTAGCTATCCAAGCATTGGAGTCTCTAGGACTCGATTATCTCCATGTAGTGGGGATTGCGAAGCAAGAGGAGATTTTGTATACGCGGAATCATCCAGAGGGAATTGGCTTAGATTTCGGTTCGGATGGATTGCGACTTGTACAACATGTTCGCGATGAGGCACATAGATTCGCACAGAAGTACCATCACAAACTAAGAGAGAAACGATTCGGTGGGTCAATTCTTGAAGAAGCCCCCGGTATTGGTCCCAAACGGCGCCAAGCTTTGATGCTGGCCTTTGGCAGTTATGATGGTGTACGGAAGGCTTCTGTTGAAGAGATTGCAGGTGTGGAAGGTATGAATATCTCAAGTGCCAAGGAGCTCAAGGCATGGATTGAGCGAGAGGACCCCCTTTGATTTCAAATTTTCGTAAAATAGAAGAAATCATATGGGTGTTTGTTACAGATAGAAACGCAATGACAATAAGAGTGCTTTTTACCGTCATGTCAAAACCCGGCAAAGCAGATGTAATCTTGGGTAAATTACGGGCTCAAGAGGAAGTGATCGAGGCACATACCATCTCTGACGGGAAATTCGATGTTATTGCGTGGATTGGTGTACCGTCACTAGAGGCATATCGGATGTTCATCGAGAAAATGGCTGAGATAAAAGAAATCGATGATTTTGAGTCCTTCATCACTGTTGATGGATAAGCTCCCCGTTAATTGCTTCCACATGTGTCCTATTCCTTCTCCCACCATATAACCCATAGACAATCAACCCGATGAGTGATAGCAAACCTCCCAGTAATATTGTATCGAAATGGAGACTTGGTACAAGCAGTAGGCATGTGATTACACCAAGGACCGGGATGAGTGGGAAGTAGGGTGCTTTGAATGTTCCAGGAACATTAAGGCCCTTATAATGCAACATAATGACTGATGCGTTGACAATTGAGAGCCCTATAAGATAACCAAAATCTGCGAGGGACGCGACAAGAGAAACATCTCCTGGCAAAGCAAATACGCTGACAAGTATGAGTGATGCAACCAATGCTGGAATCGGGGTCTTGAGCTTTGGATTCACTCGATCTAAGAACTCTGGGAAATATCTGTCCCTTCCCATCGAGTATGCAACTCTGGCCGTTGCAAGGAACGTTGCATTCAGAGCCGCATAATTCGAGGCTGCCATTCCTGCCAATCCGATGTATCCTGCTGTTGGACCAAGCATAATCGCATAAACATCAGCAATTGGTGTATTGGAAGTTTCTATATTGGAGTAATGCGTGGCTCCAACAAGAACCAGAGCAGCTGCCATGTACACTATGGTCGCGATGCCCAATGTCAACATTATTGCTCGTGGAATATTCCTTGCTGGATCCTTGATCTCTTCCGAGGCTGTTGTGATTAATTCAAAACCAACAAAGCTGATGTAGATGAATGACACGGCAGTCATGAACTGGGGGATTCCAACGAATTCGGGGATGAATGGGTCCAGATTCGCTGGTTGAATAAAGAATAGTCCAATTAGAACAAAACCGAATAATACGATGGCTTGGGCGATGTTCAATATGCCCAAAACTCCTGATACTCCCTTTATGCTGATTAGATTGGTGACAAATGTGACCATGATAATAATGATCGCTATCAAACCCACTGTCGACTCTGTTGCAGCAGGAATGAAGAATGCAAAGGTGTGCGCAACTGCTAGGGCATATAATCCGCATGCGACGACATTACCAATGAAGAGGAACCATCCAGTGAAGAATCCCAACGGTCCTCCAAAGGTATCTGCAGCAAATGTGTATCCTCCACCTTGTTTTGGTATTGAACAGGCAAGCTCCGCGTAATTGATGGCAGTAAAAACAGTTAGCAACCCTGTGGCAAGATATGCAATAACGAGTGCTGGTCCGACGATGCCAGCTGCAGTTCCTGAGATGACATAGATGCCACCTCCCAGCATTGCACCGAGTCCAATGTTTGTTGCGCCAATGAGACCTAGACGACGTGCGAATTTGCCGTCTGGACGCTCATCAACGAATGATTCACCCAATCGTAGCACCAGCCTCAGGATTCAAGAAGTATGATTTCTAATTACTCCAGTCGCCGGTGTGCCCCTTTTGAAGATTCCTACTTGTTCAATCTGAAAATGCTGTTCGGCTCCCAACCCCGAAGTTTAAATGGGGAAAGGTTGCGCACTGCTGATGAAGGACTCATTAGAGTCTGAAAGAGAAGTGACCCAAAATGATCTGGAAGGTAACTGACGCTTGTACAGCCTGCGGCACATGTGCGGATGTTTGCCCAGTCGATCCCACCCTCTATGAGGTTGGCGACAAAGCAGTCTACCAAGTTGCTCGCGCTGATGAGTGCACCGAATGCTATGCTTGTGTTGATTCTTGCCCCGAAGGCGCAATCGAAGAAGCATAACTCAGAGAACATAGACTAGCTATCATCTCCTGATATTGGAGTGGTACACTGACATGGGGGTCCTTATAATGGACTCCCTGTCGTCGACTCTACTCTATCTAATTTTATATGGTTCTCCAAGAATAGAATCAAATTCAGATTTCAGAGATTCGTCCACCAGAACAACCCGAATTGATGCGAGATCATCAGTCGATGGGTCGAACACCCCCGCGACCAATTCGATTTTGTCTTCAGTATTCAGCGTAAGTGTCGTCCTTGCTTCATCCACATCTTCATTCATGTCAAATCTCTCCTTGATTATATCTAGGACTTCTCTGTACTTTTCCGGTGTGATTTTATAGAACAACTTCATTAACGAATCCTCCAAGTTTTAATACCATTGAGTAAGGTATAAGTCTAACCAATTCGTCTGGACCATAGTTCGAATGTGGAAATGAGGAGATATTATGCAAAAAAACCACCACATGATTATTGGAATAACTCTAATACTTTTCATGATGATTTCTGTTGTTCCTTTGACTGTTCAACCAGTTTCAGTTCTGGTCGTCGAGGAAGTGTCTTTCACTCCATCTGAAACATATGAGTGGACAGTTTTTGAAGAGAACATGAATGTCACAACCTTCGCTTCTCCCGATGGAAGCAAGGATGAGTTATGGCATTTTCTGAATTCAGCTGAAGAGAGCATCTATGTTGAAATCTTCGGAATAAATAGTCCATACATACTTGATCTCATCCATGAGCTACATGATACCAAGCCATCTCTAGAGATGAAGTTCCTAATAGGTGAAGGTAGTATTGGATATTATTCTCAGAATGATTACGTAGCAAACAATCTCACTGAGCTCGGATACGAAGTGAAATGGACCAATGGAGATGATTTCACATATGCTCACCAAAAATTCGTGATAATAGACAATGAAACTACCCTTATACACTCAGGTAATTGGGCGAAAACCAGTTTTCCAGAAAGTAATGGAAAGGCAAATCGGGAGTGGAGTATCGCAATGACTAGCACAGCAGTTACTGAGTACTACAGGTCCGTCTTCGATGGGGACTGGATTAATGGTACATATTACAATGCCATAACCGATGGAACTGGTGATCCTTTCACCTATACCTATTCAACTAGTACATATCCTCGTCCATTCGCAGAGGCGGGTAAATTCAGTGGCAATATTAAAGTTATACCCATCTTCAGTCCTGACACAAGCCTAGATGGTATCCTATACTGCATTAACGTGGCTCAAGCAACTCTTGATATCCAGATCCCCTATTTCACGAATGTCGGTGATGCAGGTGCAGTAGATCAAGTCCTAAATGCAATTCTCGCGGCTAAGGAAAGAGGCGTGACTGTTCGTGTCATCTCAGAGGAAGAATATGACTGGGATCTTGTGGAAGAGATGTTCCTTGAGCACGATATCCCAATTGTGTGGCAAGATACTCGATGGTTCACAGCTAACCACAACAAAGGTATCATCGCTGACGGGCGCATTGTCCTTGTTAGCAGTATCAACTATAGCGATGGAAGTATTTCAGAGAATCGTGAGGCTGGTGTGATTATAGAGCATGAAGGTATTGCTCAATGGTATCAAGCAATATACGACTTTGATTGGGGGATCGCTGGTGGAGATTCCTTAGATGATGTAAACGTCTATTGGACTCCGAATATCCCTACTAGCACATCTGAAATTAACGTGACTGTATATGGTCATATGCTATTTGAAGATACTATTGCTGAAGTAGAACTTGATGTTAAGGTAAATGATGGTGCATGGTCGAATAATACGATTACTGCGAATGTCTACGAGTCAGCTGAAGAAGACCCTGAGAATTATTTCTATGTTATTCCTGCACAAGCTGACGGAACGAATATCACAGTTGTTGGTAGAATACGTGTTGGTTCGACATGGCACACTGGAGTTCCTATGGTCATTCGAGTTAGAGATTCCATTGCTTCACCAACCTCTACTGATACAACACCTACTACTCCAACAACCACGACTGATCCTCTTGCTGAATTCCTTGCTGAATTTGGTATATGGATTGCAGTTGCTGGAATAGGTGTGATATGTGGCGGAGGAAGTGCAGTCGCATACAAGAAGGGAAAGATACCTGGAGTCAGCTCAAAGAAAACTACTCGTCGAAGTAGTAAGAAGAAGAAGAAGTAATACATTGGTCGGTGGTCGGATCATAGTCTGACCACTTCCCTCCCTTTTTTCTATGCCATTTCACCTGCAGAACTCTCTGCCATTTGGGCAAATTTCTCACAGCTTTCTGCATCACGAAGTTCATTCCGCTTCTTATGCAATGCAGCTGCAATGCGATATGCTCTGGCAACCTCAGTCCATTTGGCTTGTGCATCCAGACAAAGTGCCAATGCCTTCCAAGTTTCCGGATTTTCTGAGTCGTATTTGAGTGACTCATTGAAGGCATCAATTGCTTCTTGAATTCGCATTAGGCTCTCCAATGCCCTTGCCTTCCTCTCAAAGAGAATAGCACTTGCTGGATTTGATTTCAGACCCGCCTTTGCTGCAGTCAGTGCTTCTTCAAATGCCCCTATTGTAAGAAATGCTTCTACTTTATTAGAGTGCGCTTCATCGCTATCCGGTTTTATCTTAATGGCTTTATCAAAGACAACTATAGCCTCTGATTGTTCTCCAATGTGAATATGAGCCAAACCCATCTCGTTCAAGACTTGGATTGAACTTGGATTGATTGTTAGAGCTTTTTTGAATTCCGCGATGGCCTTCTTATTCTCACCTCTAGCTCTAAAATTACGCGCTAGCTTCACAATAGATTCAAAGTCTTGACCACTGGATGACATACTTGCTCTTCGGAAAGAAATGGTATTAATGATATTGGCGATGAACTTTTAGACCCTATGATATCTGACCCCAAGGGTTTTAACGCGGACCGACAAAAAAAGGGTTCAGTTAGAAAGAGGCGAATCATATGGTCAGAGATGAGGATTTGTTCGATGATGTTGATGAGGACGAGGAAGACGTTTTCTTCCCTGATGAAGATGAAGAGGAAGTTGAGTATAGGCGTGGAACTACATCTCTGAATGAAATTCCTGACAAGCCGTCCTTCATGGATGATCCGTGGCCTCCCATTGCATTCATTCTAATACTGATAGGATTTGGATTTACTCTTCTAACTCCTGTTGATATCTGGTCTCAACACGTATACTATCTTGTAACAACTTACTTGCTTCTCGTTTTTGTTGCGATCGCCAGCGTGATATCATTGGGTGTCTGGAAGAAAGCAGGTGGATCTCGTCTGCGATTCGGTGGTATAACTAATCTACTAGTAGTTCTGATATGTGGTGCATTCGGCACCGTTGACACCCTCTTGGTAGTCACTACTGGAAATCCACTGATTCCAGGAACAAACACTCCTGTGTTACTGCTAGCGTTCGTTATAGTGATATTCTCTCTCTACAGCCTTTGGCTGATTCAAAGGACATTCGCTACTGACGTTCCCAAACAGCAGTAAATCGGTGAGAGTCTTGACTAATGAGAGCCAAACCCTTGAGGAATTGATGGCTCTCATTAGAGACTTCATTCGTGAGCGTGACTGGGAACATTTTCAGAAACCCGCAGCTTTAGCTATGTCTGCGTCAATAGAAATGGGTGAACTTTTAGAAAGATTTCAGTGGCTCACCAATGAGGAAATCTCTACTCTTCTCGAGGATGATAGGTATAAGGAGAGCATTGCTGATGAAATTGCTGATATCGTTATCTACATGATCCGGTTAGCTGATACGACAAACATAGGTCTGACTGATGCAATTCTAGACAAAATGAAAAAGAATGAAGGCAAGTATCCCGCAGACGAATGGAGAGGACGAATTCCCGATAAGGTCAGAAATCCATAGCAAGGCGCTTGTAAAGTTCTGGTCTTCGATCGCTGAGTCGATGATTCCTTGGTGTGAGAGTCTTGTCATTAGCTTCGCTCAGATCGATATCGACATACTCGACCCCAATTGATCCGTTCGGAATTCGGAGGAGGATTCTACCTTTTGTGTCAACAATCTGTGAGTTACCGGAGAATTCTAGGCCTCGTTCAGAGCCAACCCTGTTTGCTGTTGCTGAGAACACTCCATTCTCCAATGATCGTGTCTTCATTGCGGTTTGGCAGAATTCTAGTACGAGATTCGATGGATGAAGAATGACCTGTGCTCCTTTTAGTGTGAGAATACGTGCCATCTCAGGAAAAATCCAATCCCAGCAAATCATTACACCAAAATTAGAGTCTTGAAAGAGAACGACTGGGGGCTCATCATTTCCTGGAATGAACCAATCCTTCTCATCATTGAATAGATGTGCCTTTCGATATGTTGCTAGATGATTCCCATTTCCGAATATTCCTGCGGAATTGTAGAGGCTTGAGCCATCGTATTCACAAATACCTGAAACAACTAGCCTCTGATTTTTGGACCAAGCGAGCAATTCTTTTGAGAATGGACCTAGAGGTATCGTTTCGGCATATGCCAATACTTCTTCTTTCGATTCAAAGACATATCCAGAATTGGCAAGTTCTGGAAGAACGAGTACCTCAACTTCCTTTTTATCAGCATCGTTCAAAATATCTCTCAAGGTTTCCAGATTCTCTTCCAATGCTCCTATCTTTGGCTCCATCTGCCCAATACCAAGTCTAGTCATTGTCCATCACTATCTCCATGAATCTCAAATGAGGCTATTACTCATTTGGTTAGAATTTAGCAGAATATCTTTATTTCAGATGATTAGAATTAATTGAACAGGGTGGTTTCATTGATTAATGACGAAGGAATGGAAGAGTGGGACGACGAAGACGAGGATTGGGATGATGATGAATGGGAAGATGATGAAGACTGGTAGTATCCAGTTCTATCTTTCTTGAATCTTCCTTCTAGTGCGAAGCATGAAATTATAGACTCGTTTCAACTGCTTCTCCTCATCATAGTGCCAGAGGGCTCGAAGGATCTTATGCCTATTCCTTAGCTGCTTCAATTTTCGGGATTGATTGGAGTATTGCTCTCGTAGTTTCTTTGTTGAAATCGATGTTTCTTTGATATGGGGTTCAATGGCCTTCAATTTACTTTCGATTGATCCTACTTCATGTTCGATCATTCTTTTGTAGGCTTCTTGTATCAGAGACTCTCCTTGCTTATTGACTAATCTTAGTCGAGCCCATCTCTTTACATGAGCCCCTACACTCCGTGCTTCCTTTGCGAATTCGTTGGAGTCAAAGAGACTTGTGCCATTCTCTTGTGTGAAGTATCGAGCTTTCTCCTTTGCCCGCATGTGGGGCAGCAGAATCACACCAGGGCGAAGGCGAATGCAGGGTGTTCTATGAATGATTCTTTGCATCTTCTTCTTTTGTTGTTGGGTAGGCTTTTCAAAGGAGAAGACCACAATGCTATACATGGGTTCCTGATATGGTACCTTTTTCCTGGAATCTCCTTTTGGCATCTCTCGTGCTTTTCTGAATCTCACGTGTGGGATATCCTCTAAGAACTCAATGATTTTCCGCTTCTTCCTCTCAACAATGAAGATACCAGATCCTACCTTCTTGATTTCTGGCAGTTGCGGTAAATTCTTCTTGGGTGAGATCTCTCTCGAGAGAATGACTAGCCTGCTGCGTTGATCCAGACGCAATGACGGAATTTTCTGGTCATCGACTGCTTCGGAATCTGACAACTAAAAATCAACCACCACTATATGGTCTTGTGAGTGTATAGGTTTTTCTTTTATTGATTTCTTATACCATGAGGGACAGGCAGGAATCCATTTTATTTTCCTCTTCTGCATTTTTAAAGGTATAATAGAACTTATTCGTGGAATTGGGGATGTGATTTCCAATATTCTAGAAAAAGGAATGAATAAAGTATTCTGGATTCATATTCTGGAGTTATTTCTTCCCTTGGTTTTCATACACATCCTTAATTTTTAGTTATCTACACAGGACGTGAGGTGAAATAGTCGTGTTTCGTTTCTTTGATGAAGATGAAGATTTTGATGACGACGACTGGGACGACGATGACGATGACTGGGAAGACGACGACGATGATTGGTAAGTCGTTTCCTCAGTGATGTCTTCAATCACTTGAAGAAAACTTGGGGAGCGGGAATATTCTTCGCTCCCTTTGTCTTTGTTAGAATAAACCGTTTTTCATTGCCGTTTGGCAATCGCAAGATGCGTCTTTTGGAATATGTTTGATCATCTCGAATATGAGTTTCTTCACCCGCTCGACATTCTGAGACATGGTCCTCAAAACGAGCTCGTGCGTAACTGGGCCTTCCTCTCCCTGCACGTCATAGTCTGTTGGCATCGACACATTGACGAAGCAAATTCCAGCTTCTCTTGCAAGTGAGGTTTCTGGATATGCTGTCATGCCTATCACGTCCCATCCATTACTGTTAAAGAACATAGACTCTGCACGTGATGAGAAACGAGGTCCATTAATGCAAACATAGGTGCCACCATTATGAGCTTTGTAGTTCAGCTTTCCAGCAGTTTCGAAAGCGACTTTCCTCAGTTCAGGACAAAATGGTTCTGCAAATGGCAAATGACCGATTGTTCCTCCTTCGAAAAAAGTATCCTTTCTCTGACCAAATGTTCTATCGAATATCTGATCTGCCATGACAAACTCACCTAGTTTGATCTTCTCAGGCTGGAGGCTTCCAGTTGCTGCAGGTGAGATTATCCTCTTCACACCCAATGCTTTCATTCCCCAAATGTTCGCTCGATAATTGATTGCATGAGGCGGTATGATATGTCCTCGACCATGTCTGGCTAGGAACGCGATACTTCGTCCTTCTATCTTTCCAATTATGAAATTGTCTGATGGAGCTCCATATGGAGTAAATACCTTGATCTCTATAGGATCCTTAATGACTTCTGGATCGTAGTATCCGCTACCTCCGAGTAACCCAATCTCGATGGGAAGCAGTGCTTCCAGTTCATCTCTTTTGCTTCTATCAAGTGGTACAAAATCCAACTTTGCTTCAAATGCCATCTCTCTTCTAACTCCTGAAGCTTGCTACCCTTCTTCTAACTAGTCTCTCATTTATAACTGATTTCCAATGGCGAAATAAAACTCGGACAAGGACTTCCGTTATTGTGTGATTCTCCAGATCTTGTCCAGTGGGTATTGGATCCTCCCAAGGTATCCCATGTGGGCTTTGATCTTGGAGAGATTCTCATCTGAGAGTACTATGTTGTTGTATTCTCGGAGATGCTTTTTGACCTCAGGTGTGCTCATCTCCTTAACCTTCTCACCTTCAAAGATCTTCATGATGAGGGCTGATAGGTCTTCAAAGAAGTTCCATGGCCATATCTCCCACGCCCAAGTGACCTCTACTCCATAATAATCAGGAACGAATTTAGAGCCTGCAATATGCATGAGCGTGGCTGTCTTGATCTCAGATGGCTTTCCTGTTTCTTGGATATGTCTGACAGCAGTCATGAGGCTCTCACCAGTATCTGTAATATCATCAACAACAAGAACCTTCATTCCTTCAACATCCCCTACTAGAGGGCATGAGAGCTGTGCCTTGCCATCTCTTGTAGCAGTGACTCCCCAGTGATCGACCTTAACTGAAAATAGATTCTTCACACCCAACAAGTCACATTGAATTCTTGCATGTACCCAACCTCCACGAGCAATTCCAATGATTGCTTCAGGCCGCCAGTTAGACTCCTTGATCTTATGGGCAGTCTGATAGGCATAGTTCGCAATATCATCATAATCCAGCACGTAGCAGAGAGGTCCTTTGAGCTCCATTGTATCCACCAAGTCACTTTCATTTGGAAATGGAATCGGATAAAAGTGTGACTACTGTACCAATAAACGCTACGTATCTAGTTATTGTCAATCCAAAGTAAGCGAACAGAATCGAATTCGCCAGGTAGATATTCTATCTTGACCTTGACACAGTCCCCTTCCTTAACTTTTCGAGGTATTTCAAATGGTAAAAACAGCTCCTTCCATCCATCTTCCATATCCAAGATAATTTCGTCATCAAGCGAAGCTTGGAACATCCCGCACAGTCCATGAGCAATTCCATCCTGTTTGATATCAAAGGTTAGTGTCTTTCGAACACGGTAATCATCATCTAACGATCGGAGGTCAAACTTTACGATTTCTTCTATATCCGACAGCTCTATCCTCTCTTCTGCTCCTACCGTCTGAGGTCGTGATGGAAATCGAAGATCTTGGAAAGCAAAACGACTCAACATACTTTCGCTCTGACTCAATATTCCAAATATCTGGACTGACTTAGGAAGGAGAATTCCTTCTGGTTTCAAAACGTGTTTTGTGATATGAAGCGATGCAGGAATCTGCTGCTCGATGAGCATCATTGAGGAAAGCATCTCACAAAGAACTATGTCATACTTCTCATGAGGCTTGAACTCAGAGAAGTGCATTGTCTTGAATTCTATCGCGCTATCTAGCTTGTTGTGTTCTGCAGCTTTTTTCGCATAGAGAATAGAGTCTTCATGCACATCGATTGCAGTTACTTTCGCAGCTCCTGCTTTCGCTGCCAGCAATGCAAGAATTCCAGTTCCCGTTCCGATATCCGCAACCTTCATATCAGGTTCAACTATTCGTTCAATCACCTGAGCAAATTTCTGAATCCGCTTTTTTTGACTAAGCAAGCTTATTGCTCCAAGAAGATCGAATGGTGTTGCGTATTTCCTACCTGACATCTCTTTTTTGCCATAACGAATCCTACTTATAACAAGAATGTTGGCTATTGTCTAGTGCCGAAGAGGTCTATTGAGAGGAAAAACCACGATTCTGGAGAACAAATCGATTTGACTGACGAGAGAATCCGAAAAGCAATAGAAGCAATCGAAGACTCATGCAATGAAGAAGCCATATCAATCCTCGAACCGATTGCCAAGGATTTGGATCCCGATCCGGATGCCCTCGTCTATCTTGGACTTGCCTATATTCAAGCTGAGCGTCCTGTAGATGCAGTCAAAGTCCTTCGACAAGCACAAGAGATGGTAGAGGATCATTGTGTACTGGCTCTTTTCCTGGGTCGTGCTTTGAGAAGTCTAGGGAAATATGAAGAAGCTGAGGATGAACTTCGCCGAGCAATTGAGCTGGAGCCAGAAGATCCAGAAGCCTGGATCGAACTTGGAAAGCTTTTGTATTCCAAGGGGAATTATGGAGAAGCAGCTCGCATCATGGATGAAGCAATCATTCTATTCCCTGAGGATCTTTCGCTTCGAGGGACACTTGCTCTTGCGCTGTATAAGCTGGGCGATTTCACCCAAGCTACAAATGAATGGGCAAACCTTCACAAGTTAGATCCTGACCTCATGGCTGCAATGACGAATCTTGCATATCTACTTCTTTTGCAAGATAGAACCAATGAAGCACTTCCGCTTGTTGAAGAGGCCTACAAGAGAGACTCTGAGGATTATCGTGCGTTGGTTTTGAAGGGTATGGTTTCATTGACAGCTGATGAGAAAGACAAGGCGAAAATCTATTTCGAGAAGATCTTAGAGAACCACTCAGATAATGTTGAAGCACTTTCGCGCCTTGCCGTTATCGAATATGAGAACGGGGATGCTGAGAAATGTACCGCTCTTCTTGATTACGCTGAGAAACAGATTAACTCAGAACAGGAATGTTGGAGGGGTCTCTGTTTTGCCTATTCACGGTTGGGCCTTCAAGACAAGCATATTGAATGCTTAAAGAATTGGACTGAACAAGATCCCGGAGCAGCAGCACCTTGGGTTTCACTCGCAATTGAATATGATCGAGAGGGAAGAAAAGACTTGGCTTTGGGTGCTTGGCGGAAAGCAATGGAGTTACGGGGATATATCCGAATTCATTGTGCCAATTGCAGGCAGAGTATCAAGTTTGAGATAACCAATGCCTCCGCATTCGAACCATATGAACCGCAGAAGTGCGACAATTGTGGGACAAAGATTGAGATGCCTATCGGCCTTCTAGCCCTCTGATGGAGACTTGAGCATGTCTTCTCGAAGGTACCCTGAGTTTCCTATACCTGGTGTGGGAGGAGTTGTATTCGGCACGAAAGGTGTTCTTCTTGTGCGAAGAGATAAGGAACCCGGAAAAGGTCTCTGGAGTATTCCTGGGGGCGGCGTTGAAGTAGGAGAAACTCAACAAGAAGCGTTAGTTCGAGAAGTCCTAGAAGAAACCGGAGTCCGATGTAATGTCCTTCAATTCATAAGTACAGCTGATATCATCTTTCGTGATAAGAATGGAGATATTGAATATCATTACATTTTGAACCATTACCTAGCTGAGGCGTTATCCAGCAGTATCAGACCAGAAACACCAGATGCAGAAGTTGGATGGTTTGCTCTAGATCAACTCCCCATAAGCGATATGCCTGAAGCCATAATAGATATCGTCAACAAAGCTAGTGCAATTCAAAATCCTATGCAAAAAGGCATCCGAGAAACTTAAGAGGTGTCTTTGTTACAGATTGTTAGTTACAACTTGTCATTGACAGGACGTGCACAACACAATGTTTCGAACAATAATTGCGCTTGTAGTCGCTCTAGTTGTTTCAATCCTAATTGGTGCTTTCCAAATTCTAGGTCTAACAATTGAAACAATTCAGACGGAGATTCTGGGCTCTGGGGATATTACGAATGTGCTAGCTGCATATGGAGGAGTCCTATTTCAATCACTGATGATTCCATACACCAGGGCTCTTGCAGGCAACTTCGCTCCTCTCGCCGCACTTGGAGTTGCAGGTTTCATTGCTGGTTTGATATCAAAGAGTGGCATGAGAATGCTTGTCGTTTCTATCATTACTATTGTCCTCTTCTTTGTGGGATACGCTGTTCTAGCAATGTCAGCTGCATTAGATGTTGACATTCTGATTCCCATCGCTCAAAACATTGCCATCGATTTGGGTGTCGCTTTTGGCCTTCTATTTATCCCTGGTATAATTGGTGCTTCATTGACAGCTGAAGATTACTAGGTATGATTTCTAAGAGGGGATTTCCCCTCTTCTTATTTTATTGCAGGATTTGTGCGATTGATTCTGAAACTCTCTTTACGAACTCTTCCAAGAATTCCTGATCAACAAAAGCTCCCGCGGCCATAGGATGCCCGCCAGCTTCGACTGCAAGTCGTCCATGCTTCTCATTCATAGACTCAGCAATGGTGGTGAATACATCCTTGAGATTAACGCCTCGCTTTACTATCTGATTCCTTGCTCTACCAGAGATCTTCACTAGGGGGCTATCATCAGTGGTATTAGTGCTAATTCCTAGCACTGGTTTATCCCCTGGGATGATTGTTGAACCTTGTGCCATCCCAATAACAATCCCAATGATTGTGTCTTTCGTCAGAGGGTCGTTCACGACATAGATACCATCCATCTCTTGAAATCCCCCTTCTTCTATCCGACGAATAGCCATAGCTAGATTGGCTCGGTGTTGTTGCAGGAGAGCTATTCCATCTTGAAATGATTCTTCATCTCCAAGACATATCTTCACTCCTACATCAGACCTTCTATTCCTTCCACACGCATTCAGAAGAGTTGAGAATTCCTTTGCAGTGCTCACTTCACTTCTAGGAGGTCTTAGCAATAGCGTGATAACATCACCGATAATACCTGTAGCAACTCGTGGATCATCGTAGAACTGTAAGAGCTCGCCAATTAGCTGCTGCACGACCTTTTGCTTCTCATCTTGATTAAGATCCACCCATCTCCTCCATTCGTCAGTCCGATCCTTCAGCTCGATCCCTAGTTCATTGAAGAAACGGTAGCAAGCATCCTGATCACCTGTCAACCCGGGTAGGTAGGGATCTGTAGCGTACTGAAGGAGCTGCGGCAAAGGACGAGTGTTGATGCCAAAGAGTGTTAGGTCTTTATCGACACTGATGAAATTTTCTTGGATTCCAATTTCAAGTATGGTTGAATTTAGACCTGAGAATCCCTTTCCATAGTAATCTTGTAAGTCGCCTGTTGCACCAACGATTGCCAGCTCACTCAAGTCCGCGTTCTCTGGTGAGACCATAAGCGCAAAAAGGAATGATACACCTGCTCCTGATAGTTCCCGACTTCCACTGATTCTATGTTGACAGGGATTTATCTCAATTATCTTATCAGTTTCAGTGTCATTGATAGTTGCCCGTTCATTAGGCGGAATATGATGATCGAGGATGATAATTCTCTTCACATACTCAAGATTCATCAAGTATTCTTCGATAAGACTTATTTGTCCAGAGCCAAAGTCACTGAAGATGACCAGGTCCGGCATAACCTCTTCAACAAGATCTTTAACTTCAAGAATTGACTCAGAGTTGATCTGATGTACATTTCGCCATCGATGTTCTTTTCCTAGCCTCTCAAGCATCCGAATTACAATTGCCATTGAAGTGATCCCATCAGCATCGATATGGGACAAGGCTAGAACTTTCTTTGACTGTCGTACAATCTTTGCGCCTCTTTCAAGTAAGCGTTGCATGTCATTTGGCAGATCTATCATGAAATCTTCTCAACCCTAGTTTCACTTGGTTGCAATGCGAATATAAGTTGACAGCTCTGCTATATTGAGCAGACTGACTCTAATCACTTGCTCTCGCTACTCTTGAAATAGCTAGGAATATGACTAAGAAGACACTCGCAACCGCGGCAAATGCCTTTGCGACTTTCTGCCAATTTGTCAAAGGTACTTCGAATTCTCGAAGCTCATTTGTGACTTTCTTCATGTAGACTCTTGTTTCAGTGTAGAGTGATTCCTGATCATCTTTTGTTGAAGAAAAATCGCTCCAACTGGCGTGATAGGGTTCTTCTGGGGATGTTGATAACCACTCATCCCATACTTGTCTAATGGATGTGCTGTGAGGTGGCGGAAAGCTAGTAATCACTTTCTCTATCTTTTCTTCCCATTCTGTTGGTATCATAGTATTGCACCCCGTTACTTCCCGGCGTAACCAAAGAATAGCTGGAGGTTTTCCTTATTAACTCTTCACTATACTCAATTATCCTATTAATTAATATGAAATATTCGACAAATCACGAATTATCCATCTTATCACTTAACTATCATGAAAACAGAATATTGGAGGTTCACATGTAAAAACAATCGGGACGATGAGCTTTCCGTCTCATCGTCAATTAGAACATTATCTTCTTGCGGTAAGTTCACGTTGCCATTCTTTCAGATCCGTCCGTAGCTTTCCAAGGTCTGTCGGGCTTACTGAGTCTATTCTTCCATAGGTCTTTAGAATCCTTACCCACCGACCCATTTTGACAATGACTGCACCGGCAGCACCTTTCTCCTCAAGTGCCTCAGCCGCCTCGGATATCTTCGTTGAGAGGTCGCTGGCAATTGCACCTTCCCGCAGTTGAGTATCAAGAGTGTCTAGAATGGCTGTGTACTGAGAGATTACTCCTTTTTCTTCCAGACTTGCTCCACTTCCTGCAGAAGCCATTGGGACGCTTGCTAGTTTTCTTATGATCTCATCAATCTTTTCACCGTTTGAAACTACCCTGAGGGTTAGATCATCTGTAGCATCCTGTACTTCTCCAATCTTAGAGATAACATCTATCATTCTATTGAGCATGTCAGTCAATCTTTCGATTGCTCCATTAATCTCAGTCAGTTTTGCACGAATGTATGTATCTTCTTCGCTCAAACAGATTCCCGTCCTTATCTTTGTAGAAAGTGCATTACTAGGGCACAAGCTCTTTGTTGTTACATTAAGCTTTCTGTGGCGTTTATTCTTCAGTCCCAGCGTCCATATCCTAAAGCTATTATATAGCCCTCAAACAACACCGATTATATGAAAATTAGCTTCTGAGGTAAAGCAATGTATACGGTTAACTACAAAGAACGACCTGAAGAGGAAGTGAATCTCGCTGGTGCTACCAAGACGACCGTTCGTTGGCTCATAGGAAAGCGGACTGGCGCACGTACCTATGCTATGCGAATGTTCACTATTAGACCAGGCGGGAAGATACCGTTACATTCTCATGAGGAAGAACATGAGATCTTTGTTATTCAGGGTCGTGCTAAAGTCCTTGGAGCTCCAGAAGAAACCTATGCTACGAAGGATGATGTGACATTCATTCCCTCTAATATTGAGCATGGATATGACAATACCGAGGGAAAAGAGAATTTCCGTTTCATATGTGTCATTCCACTACTTGATAAGTAGTAATTCTTCGGGGACCATGAGATTAGGCACATTTTTGAGAGAATTCAATCCTCCATTTCAATGTGGTACCTATGACACTGGCTGCGAAGAAACTTTGGGTCTTTGATGTCGATAACACATTGATTCGTGATGTTGAACATCCCACTCCGTTCGAGGATGCACTTGCTCTATGGAATCACCTCATTGAAACAGGTCGAGCCGTAGCGGTATTAACAAATGTTGGCAGACTTTCAGCAAATACTATTCACCGTGTAGTATCGAACGCAGGATTCTCACTCGAATTGAAGAATACCTTCAGTGCTGGCGCTGCAGCAGCAGCCTATGTATACAATAGAAATCCGGACGCACGATGCTTTGTTATCAGTGAAGGCGGTGCTACAGAAGACTTCATTGCGCAGGGGCTCACAGTTGTAAATAATCCACCAGTAGACTATGTAGCTATTGGTGCTGATCGGGGACTTACCTATCAACGATTGAATTTCGCTACAAAGATGGTCCGTGATGGAGCCAAGCTAATTTGCATCAGTGGCAGTCGAGATTATCCTGGAATCTATCTGGGAGTCGAAGATGTTTACATCGGTGAGAGGTCTATAGTAGCAGCTATCGAAGATGCAACCGGCGAACAGTGTGTTGTTGTTGGGAAACCCCTTCCGGAAATTCTAGTTGAAACTGTGAGAATCTTGGGATTCTCTGTTGAGGACTCTGTCATGGTGGGTGACAATCCTGCATCAGATATCGCTGGGGGAAAAGCTGCAGGAATGAGTACTGTTTTGATTCAAAGATCAGATAACATCGTACCGTTCGATGCTGGAGATTTGGACAAGACTCCCGACTACACGGTCGCGTCATTGGAAGAAATAATCTCAGAACTCTAGATTACCCTATCCATGTCTTATCCTTTCTCACTTCTTCCATGGAGGCATTGTGGACGATGTTACCTATACTCATAAAGAGGTCTTCAATATTTGAGCCAGTTTTGGCACTTGTTTTGATGAAGGGTATATTCAAGGTCTGAGCATATTCTGCGGCTCCAAAGAACTGCGTTTCACCTGGCACTAAGTCTGTCTTGTTTCCAGCGAGGATGTATGGCACATTCTCTCCAATGAATCCAACTGCTTCTTTGATCCACTTTGGAACAGTGCCAAATGTTTCTTGGCGGGTGACATCAAACATTATCACTAGTCCTTTTGCTCCTTGATAGAAAGTGGAGCGCAGATGTTTGAATATGTCCTGACCTGCAAGATCCCATATCATCATCTTGACACAGGTGGGTTCATCCCCAACATCAACAATCCTGGAATAATGTTGAACTCCCATTGTGCTTTGGTATTCTTTTCGAAAGAATCCTTCAGACCAGCGCAGGATAGTACTAGTCTTGCCTACAGCCGCATCTCCAACTATGCATATCTTGTAGACATACTCAGGCTTACTCATCCCAACCGACCTCCAGATATTGAATCTGAGATATCAAGCATAATCCCCCTTATTCATCTTTCTAGAAATACTCAAAATGATTCGTTGCATGTACGCAATCATGGAGCTGCCAGAGATTCTGTTCAATGTTGGGCGAAATGATCTGAAACTTGCAGTCATTGGATTGGATAAAGTCACGATTGAACCCTCTCTTGAAGATTGGGATGTCTATGAAGGACGCATTTTTGAGGAGATTCGCAACTCAACATCCTTAGAAGATGTGAAGGATGATATCATCTTCCGTTCTTACAGGGATTTGTACTGGTCTTTTGGAATGGACCCTACAAAGCTGAGAGTGTCAAGTGAAGCATTATTGAGAAGAATCGTAAATGGTCTTAACTTATGGCGAGTTTCGAATATTGTTGACATCGTGAACCTCGCTTCTGCTCATCATAAAATACCAATTGGCCTTATCGATATTTCAAAGATTCAAGGCTCACTTCAGGTTCGTCAGGCAAAGCCAGATGAAGTGTTCACACGAATCGGTGGGGAAACCAAGGTATGTCGGGGGAGAGAAATCGTGCTTGCTGATGAAGAGAAGATCGTATGTTTTGGTTATGCTACTCACGATTCGGATCATACAAAAGTAACGAGCAAATCTAAGTCAATCTATGTAGTTATGTATGGGTCTCCTGAAGTATCAATGGACTATCTTGAAACCTCGACCTATGATACACTTCTTTTGATGAAGAAATGGATTCGGTGTAAACCCATTGGTATTAGATACATTCAATGCTAGTGTTAATTCACTTTGAACTCTAAGAAAGGCTCACCAAGTGCGATTCTATCGATAAGTGAATTCCTCTTAGCTGTGTTTACTATCTTCTCAAAGTATTTCTTCAATCTCTGTTCATCAACGTATTCTGGCTGTTTGATTCCCATACTTGAGATTACTTTGTTCAATACTAGCTCGAAATCAAACACTAGATGCTCAACCTCTACGGTCTTCCCTTTCTTCTTTATTGGAAGTTTTTCCTTCCTAGCAAGACCTTGATTGAGGGCCTCGCGGGTTTCCTTGAGATACATGCCCCTTGCTCTCTCATATTCAAGATCTCCTCTCTTTACGAGTTCTTTGAGAAGCTGTAAACCAAAAGTTGTCCTAGCAATCTTCTCTATACGTGCAACAAATCCATTGATGATGTCCTCATACGAAACCATCTCTGCTTGACCTTTCGTCGAGAATACCTTCTCATCGTCTTTGGCTTTAGCGAATTTGGCTTTCTTCTCAGCCATTTCCTTTTCTTGCTGTCTTCGAAGTTCTTCTTGCTGCTTTCTTTGCTCCTCTTCAGCTTTGCGTCTTTCTTCTTCAGCTTTCTTGTCCAATTGAGCTTTCTTTCTTTCCTCTTCAGCTTTCTTTCTCTCTAGTTCTCTCTCTTTCTCTGAAGCCAATCTCTCTTGTTCAAGTCTTTTCAGTATTTTTTGCTGTTCATTGACTAGCTTTGACATATGTTCTTTGATATCCTTCTCAGTCAGTGTAACATGTTTGGTGAGAAGCCATCTTACTGCAATATTGTTGACCTTTGGTTTTAGATCTGCAGACGAAAAAACGAATGAAGCAGTCTGTTGTCCTGGTAGTTTTGTTATAATTGCTTCAGATTCCTTCTCTCCTGCAATTGGTTCCAATATTCGTTCAAGAACCTTCAATGATTGCTCACTGCTGATTCGGCCTGCAGAGATTGTATTGAATTGCTCAAAGGCCTTGTAGTCAATATCCTTTGGACTCTGAGTTGCGATAAGACATTCAATTCCATACTTCCTAGCTTGCCTAAAGAGAAGGAGGAATGTTTCCTTTGGACCTGGTGAGCGCATTCCTGCTGGTATGAATGGAGCCGCCTCATCTTGGAAAAGCATCATTCTAGGTTTCTCAGTGAAGCCTTGACGAAGCATCCATGAATATAGTTGATTCAACACAATTGCAATGAAGAAATGCTTCTCCTCCTCGCTTCTTAGTGTCTTTAGGAAAATGACATTGATTGGGGTTCTTCCGTCAATAGGTTTCACCATCTCATCGAAGTCAATCTGTCCTTCTTCCTTGAAAAGCAACTGGGCTGATCCTACTGTAAGAGTACGAATACGAGTTGCAAGAGTTTGTCGTTCTGACAGCTTCATGTAAGGCTCAAGGTCCACTCCAATCTCTTCTTGAGGAGAAGTCAACATGTTCGCAAGATCCTTGAGATCATTTACATCCTGCTTCTTTTCCCAGATTGATCTCATTAGTTCATAAATTACTGCGAACGATTTGCTCTCCCAAGAGCTCGAGAGACCTCCCACCTTGGTAAGGACCTTTGTCAAGGTTCTGGCTGAGTTATCCAATAATCTAATGACATCATCTGGGTCAGCGGATGAATCAGGTAGCTTGAGCGGATTGATTGAGATTGATAGCCCCTTGCTGCTTGCAGGCGTGTAGACTTTCACAATGACTTTGTCCATATATTCTTTCAAGAGCTCTGGAGGAACTCCCTTCTCCTTGAGCTCCTTTGGATCTCCAGGTAACATAAGTGATGCAATGTCCCCTTGAGGGTCTAATGCCAGTATGGGGATTCCCTCCAATGCCGCTTCTTCAAGGATGACTTTGCTTAGCACCGTCTTACCTGATCCTGTTGAACCGAAGATACCTCCGTGTCTCCTAAGGAGGTCTATACTAATCTCAAATTTCTGATCGGTCCTTTTTCCTTGGTCATCTAGGTAATGCCCAAGCCATAGTTTTTGATCCGCCATAATTAATCAACCACTTGAATGTATAGTCTGACTTGTCTATCACTTTGCAAGCAATTCTCACTATACTTGCTTCTTTATTACATTTACTTGCAGTAATCTGAAAAAGAGAATAAGAGGTGGAGTATGTACTCCACCTATCGAGAATTACTGTCCAACTGGCTCGTAACGCCTTCCCAAATATGCTACAATACCAAATACTAGAATGACAGCGAAGATGCCTAAGACGATTGAGGCAAGTCCGTAGGAGGCTGTGACATCCCATACCCAGTCAAGGAAGACCTTGATACCTGCCATGATGGCACCTAGCAATAGTGATACCAGCATGAATCGTGATGTCATTTCCTTCACCTGTCCCTGCTCACTTCCTTCAGTTATCTCGGCACTGAAGAAGATGAAGACGAACAGGAATACATAGGCAATAACTATCATCGCGGCAACATTGAAGAGACGTTCTTGAAGTATGGTGTCGCTCGGATACAAGACACCAAGGACAAGAATCGTTACAAGAGCCTGTATATACACGAACATGTTACTAACGAGCTTATCCTCAGGATGGACGAATCCTGTGAGCTCGGTGAACGTTGTTATTGATGACATTATCACCACAATTGCTAGGATTGCAGCTCCTGCAACCCAGAGATAGAAGGGATAATTCCACGCGTTTTCTCCGGCACCTAGATTCAGCGAGTCTAAGAGGGCCCAGAGCCCGCCAGCTCCAGCTATGACTGCTATTCCAATTCCAGCGAGAACATTACTAACTGTTGTCAATCTTACCATTATGGGTCTCCCCGATTGATTCTAGTCCAACCAATTGTGCTAGCTTCTATTAACTCTTGCTTAAGGCTCGTCATTGGTCATCCGGATTATACCTGATTCGTGCGAAGCAGCTTCTGGTATCAGATATGTCCCTATACAGGCTATTGTAATCAGAATAGCTACCAGTACTGATAATCCTAGAATTCCGAATCCCTCATACATGAAGTATCCGACTGCTGGACCTATCACCATACCTGATCCGAAGAATATGCTGTAAACACCCATCGTACTTCCTCGAGCCTCTTTGTCTGAGATGTCTGTGATGTAGGCCAATGCTGCTGGGGGGAAAGCCCCTGCTGTAAATCCTAGGATTGGTAGAACTGGCCATATGGCCCAAAGGTCTGTGAAGTTATCTGCAAATGCGAAGAGGAGATATGCAAGGAAGCCAAATGCGATAAGACCAGTGATTATGAATGGTCGTCGTTTCATATAATGGTCAGATAGATGACCCATAGTGATTATGCCGATGATCAGCGCTCCACCAAGCATTCCAAAGAGAAGTAGTAGCTCGATGTTGTTTAGTGAGAAATGTGTTTCCAGAAGATGCTCCGCATTCGCAATCACAAGTCCATACAACGCGATTATTGGGACGTAGACTGGCAATAGCTTTTGGATTCTTCTGTCCCGCGCAACCTTGCTAAGCAGTGCCATGATACTGACTTCTTCATTAGATGTGATTTGGCGGGTTTCCTTGATACCAAAGATTGCTAGGAATCCACTTATGAAACAGGCAAGAGATGCAGCTAGGAGTATTAAGAATGCCTCGAAACCAAATTGAATGAGGAGAATACCCAAACCATAGCCTCCAGCGAGGCCCATCAATGTCGATAGGTCATAGTATCCCATGAGCCTGGCTCGATTGTCTCCAGTTGAACAATCTGCAATAATTGACAAAGTCGTTGTCACTTTTGCTGCAATCGCGATGCCAAAGATAACACCAAAGAAGACAACCAAAATAGCTATCGTGTTCAATGCGAACATAAGCGCAGTTATAGCAGTCACAAACAAGCTCGCTACTTGTATTGGTTTTCTACCCACTTTATCACTCCATGAACCGAATACAGAAACCGCTGATAATTCAGCAATCGGATATACAATCAATACTGCAGCTGCTTCCCATCCTTCAACAGCACCTCCCATATACGAGGAGCTCTGGATCACAGCAATCGTGATGTAGAAGGATGCTCTCATCACTAATGTGACAAAGTATAGTATCAGTAAAGTACCTTTATGTTCAGAAGCGCGAAGTCCCATTGTTTTCTTCTCCGTGTTTTACTGGATGCCAGACATCACCGTTTATAAACTGCCCTGTGCATGACTTTATCATGGCTGCTAATCCGGCGATGGGGAACTATCTTGGTCTAGAATTTGTCTATGTAGTAATGTATAGACTCCGCTCGATGACTGATGAGGACAAGAAGGACTGGATCAAGAAATGGGCTGTAGCTCGCACCAAACTGCCAAAGGGGATAAAGATAATCACTGAAGCAGGGAGTGCATTTGGTACTGATTACACGGGTTTCACAGTATTCGAAGGTCCATTCGACAAGTTCGAGGAACTCGTGGATATGTTGGAATTACAGTCAGAAGGGTATATCGATAAGACAAAGACCATTATCGGAACGAAAGGACTCTTCGACCAATCCTCTGATGCTTTGAAGATTCTTTCTAAGAGACCTATTGACTAGAATCTTCGTTGCCGCAGTAACCCCCTTTTTTAACTGAATCTGTTCGGACTGAAGCCATTCGACGGGTGACTACAGTGGAGCCATATAAGATTTCCAAGAAGACTGTCATTGTTCTTACCATCGCAATCATCTCTGGATATATCTTCTATAATATCGCTCCACCTGATATTCAACCTGGCGAATATTCAGCTACACTGCGCATTGATTCAGAAGGAATCTTCACTGAGCAGGTACTCAATATCACTGCTCTCGAATCTGGGGAGCTAGTTGAGAGAACATTTACTGTTGCAGGGTCCACAACTAATGTAACCATTTCATATACAGAAAGGTTGCCGATTGCTCCTGGGATTGAGCTGACAATAGAAATCGCTGTTTCCGGAACACCGATTGCGCCTAGTGAAATCACTATGATACTCTCCAATGGATACAATTTCGAGCAATTATTACGCCCTACAAAGCAAAGCGGATCTTCATACTTCATCCAATATCAACCCTTGGTGAACTCACAGGCAGCTGTGATGATTCTCGTAGTGGTAGCAATTCTCTGGTTTTCTGAAGGGATTAGCCTTGTTGCAACTTCGATTCTTATTCCAACGATGATTGTCCTGACCAATATTACCTCAACTCAATCTGCATTCGCTCCGTTCTTCGACCCAGCTGTAGCTCTTATTTTTGGAGGCTTTCTGATTGGACGAGCATTGAGCAAATACGAACTGGACAAGAGATTGGCTTTGATGATTCTATCAAAGAGTAGTGGTTCAGGTACGGGTCTTCTAATCACGGTTATGGGCGTAACAGCATTCCTATCGATGTGGATAAGCAATACAGCTTCAGCAGCTATTATGATTCCCATCTCTCTTGCAGTTATTTCAAGAATAAACAATATAGAAACACGCAGTAAATATGGAAAGGCGTTGGTTTTAGGAACTGCATATTCTGCGACACTGGGTGGAGTTGCAAGCTTGGTAGGCTCGCCACCCAATCCCTTAGCTGCAACATATCTAAGAACATTTCTCGGGATTGAAATCAACTTTGTATCCTGGCTGCCGTTTGGATTGCCTGTGGTTTTGATAATGCTACCTTTGATCTGGCGATGGTTGATTTTCCGATTCAAACTACCGAAAGGCGTTGAAGAAATAACTGAGCTGAGGACGATTTCAGAGAAGGAATATCTGAAGCTGGGACCTATGAATACACAACAGAAACTTGTAGTCCTCATCTTCATGTCTGTGATAGCTTTATGGTTGACCGAATCCCTTCATGGTGTATCAAGTTCTATCGTTGCTGTTATGGGAGGACTCGCCCTTCTAATCTTGCGGCTATTGGATGAGAAGGATGTTTCTTCAAATATCAACTGGTCGTCGCTTCTCATACTGGGAAGTGGAATTTCCCTAGGCAACGCAATGATATCTACGGGTCTGTCAGCGTATTTGGCATTTCAAATGACTGCGCTTGGAGTGCTTCCAGGATTTCTTGTAATCGTCATCATTGGATTAGTTGCGGTCGGACTGACAATGGTAGCCTCAAATACAGGCGCTGCAGTGATTCTCATACCTATTGCTATACCCTTGGCAATAGACCTTGGTATTGACCCGATTCTTCTAACAATGATCATAGCGATTGGAGTGTCTATGGACTTTGCATTACCAACCGGAACCCCACCATCAACGATTGCCTACAGTACTGGTGAAGTCGAGATGGACGAGATGATCTCTACAGGGCTAGTCATAGATCTTATGGCAGTACTTGTCCTCACACTAGGTGTTGTTTGGCTATGGTCCTTACTTGGCATTGTAATCATGTAGCATTGCATTCGCGCGACACCTTTAAATCAAAGGAATGCGGGTGCCTCATCGAGCTGAGGAAAAATGAGTTGGTGTGCAAAAGTCATCAAAGGTAAGGCAGATGAATACGTTCATGCGAAACTGTTGAAATATGGAATGGGCGAGCATCCTGGTCCACGTGCTTTCCTAAAGTTCAGCAAGGCGAGAATCACATTCAAAGCTGATTTGGATATGGAGAAGGTCTTCATCAAAGCATATGTTGCAGGTGTTCCTGAGGGCACACATAAGATCAAAGGTACGATTGTCACTTATGAAGACCGAAGAGAGGATACTGCCAAACTTACTATGCCGGTGATGTGGAAGGTTTCGAAAGGAAAAGGTGCCACAACCTACAAGGCCAAGCTCAATGAAGCAGCTCCACTTGGAGATATCAAGGGTCTGGTTGCATTAGACGATCCCACAACATTCTTTCTGATCTCTCTCAATCCGAAGGCAAGTGGTTCTGCATGGAAGATCACAACGAAGACCTCGTTCCCAAAGGGCGGTCCCTCTGATGATGAGGAGTCTGAGAAGGATCCTGTTTTCAGCAAGGGTGCATTGGAGAATACCGCTGTCGTGATGGATTTCCTCTCAAAGGAATTATTCCCGGATGTTGCAGATAAGATTGGCCCAAAAACAAAGAGCGTTGATATCCGACAGACAATCTTCATTGATGATATCGAGATTCCTGATGACACTTCTCTTTCCTTCAAAGAGAAGAGGAGGCTTGCAAAGAAGCGAGGTCGTCTCATCCGCAAGATCACAATTGATGGCACAGACTATGAAAATGAGTATCCCTTCCTAGCATAATACTCATCCTTGGTATAATCATTGTACAACCGTGACGTTTAAATGAGCATAGGAGAGCGCGACATAGAATAACTCAAGAGGTTGAAAACATGCTCCAAGTAACAATTGAATCATCATTCTTCTACTTTGCACTATTCTTTATTCTATTCGGTCTATTTGCCATTGGATGGCTTGTTGTGCATGTGGAGCATGCAAGACACTTCTCAAAGTTCAAGGTAGTATCTGCATTGATTCTCGGAGCCATTTTTCTTGGATTCGGTATCCATTTCTTGCTCCTGACATTTGGGATATAAGATCATTATAGGTACACACGCACATTATTGATATTCGATGTTTCAGAGAATCCTCTGTGTTAGACAGCTCATATTGGTTGGTCTACACCGAGAGGAAAATGCTATTGCTACTGGACCCGGACCTTGAGAAAATAGCTGTTCAGAGTAGACAGCGACTAGTGCAGGAGTTTGCAGAAAAACATGCGACACTAGGTGAACGATCCCGTCGAGTGCCGGTCTATTCTGCTGAAGAAATCGCATCCAAGTATGGCTGTCCTCTACAAATCGCCACAGTAGCATACCTAATTGATATGGACGGTATCACAACCACTAAGAGGGCGGTGGATTTACTAACATCTGAGCTTTTTCGTCGAGAATCAATTGGGGAAGGAGTTCCTAATCTTCCAGGGAATGTCCAAGAATTCGCAGTTCAGGAAGGACGGTGGATTTCATACATATATGGCAGCTTTGCAAGAGAGTTTGAGATTAAAGTCCGAGAGCTAGCAAATCTTGAAAGTGTCTTTGATGAAGATGAACCTCCCGTTGAAAAAGCGATCTCATTATTGAATTCAAGAATCAAGTTAGCCGAGGCATTTCTCTTACCAGTTGTTCAGGCATGGCTCAAGGATCATTCCAAGGGTACAAGTGAGGATCTCCTACTCTTCATAGGACCTGCAATCACTAACTGGAATGAGAATACGCTGAGGGGTAAGATCAGGAAACTGAAGCGTAGGAATCAGGCACTATTAAGAAGACTTGTATCAATCATTACATCTGCTGCAGATTCGATGACGATGGACGCATATTCAAAGAGGATTGAGGTCCTAATCACTGAACTCGATAGTGAGATCAATCGTTTGACACATCGAGCTGCGGCACATCTCATTGTTCAGATTGCTCCACGTCCAACTGGAGCAAGAGGTGATCGTTCTAGATATGTGGAGTTTGGTACTGGCTCAACTCGAGGGAATAAAGCAGAACCTGATATGGTTTCACCTTTTGACTTCTTAGAACGGGATATTAGACTAGCTAAAAGAAGAACTGGCGATGAAAGAATTACATATCTTAAAGAAAGAATTTCTCGCGTTTTGAAGGTTCTAAAATACTTGGGAAATGATCCCTTTTCAAGTTTGCAGCAATCGATTCAAGAAATCACTGAGCGATTTGAGATTACTAATTTGGATACAACTATCTTGGTTGAAGAAATGAAGGATGCATATGTGAATGCACCTCAAGAGAACTATGACACAATCACAAATGATTTGGTTTATTCATTCATTGAGATGCATGTCTTTTCGGTGTGAGTGCAATGATGAGCTCAACTCCCCTTTTTTGGTTGCTCGATATCGAGGCTTATAACTATAATATTGGAGTTCTCAAAGATTCGGATATGTCTGGCAAGGCATTGATTGCATCTCACCAATTGTGGTCAATCCTAAGAGATGACAAGGTATATTCCGCCCTGATAGGACCCGGATATTTCAAGGGAGTTGCAGAAAGTGGAAATCGTAGAGTGGAAGTGAAGGAATATCTCTCTGTGTTGATGTTCGATCCTACCGCATTGCGATATGACGAGCCTCTTCCATTGGTTGATATAATTAATCCCGAAGTGATTGATCCCCTCGGATCCTCGAAGGTTGAAGAGATAATGACCATTCTAAGTAACCTTGTTGTTGAGAAAGGGAATGTCCTTGCAGGGGATCAGATTGCCAAAATCACAGGCAAGGCAGATGTTCCACGTTTAGCACATTATACAGATATCCTCAAGAAAATCAGAATCTCTCACGTTTCTGGAGTTCAGAGAGCTAGGTTCCTCCTTGGTGGGACAAATCGTCCCCTCTACGCTCCAATGGTTGAATGGTTCAATATGCGAAGATACAACAACTTCACACGCCCCAAAGTAATGGGTCTTCCTTTCGCAAAATTTGCAGACTCGTCAGATATTGAAATCATGTCTGATTGGATGATTGTGGAGAAGGCAGGAATGGGAGGCACAGGCATTGAAGGCTTCAGACAAGAATATGAGTCTGTCCTACTGAATATCCAGAAGAATGCAGAGTCATACATCTTCGATCTTTGACCTAACCACAAGAGTCTTTGCTTCATTATATTGCCCCAAACGTGAGGTTCCCTAGTGGAAATAGCAGATGCTGACATTCAGAAAATCTTGGCGAAGCCATACTCCTTTGTCATACGTGCAGGAAGACAAGAGATGACCACACGGATTGATCTAATGCAGGACATTCTTCTAGACCGTCAACGAGCTAAAATATCAGGGATGGTTGAATATGGTTCCAAGTCCAATGGAATGCTTGAGATACGAAGGTCTTGGTTTGTAAAATACAATAAGCCTCTCTACTACCAACCAAAGGAATTCCACGAGATACTTCGTCAAGCCAAGTTCATAATCATTCCAAGAAAGCAGAAACCGATTTTCCACAAGGAACTCCTTGATTTGTTCGAGCGTCTCCAAGTTCCCAAGCCAAAGATAGTTCCTGTGTGTGAGCATTGTCTTCGAGATAACAGACTCACAGTGTTAACCAAAAGAAACGCAGTAAAGGTATCAGATACTCAGGTGCTGTGTGGCACATGCGCGAAAGCTGACCTAAGAACTGATCTGAAGAGTCTAGGCATAAAGTTGTCCAAAGGAATGCTGCGGCATATTGAGAATCAGCTGATGAAGGTGAAGTCCGTTCCTCGATTGCTTGAATTGGTCACCCCCGGATTTGACCCCACTCGTGATCCAGATCTGACGTTGATTGACACCCTGACAACAGGCAAAGATGCAATGGGTGTATCCTTACAATCCCTCAATTTGGAAGCCGATTTCAAGGAGCTCTTGATTCAAGAGGGATTTGTCACATTATTACCCGTACAGGAGCAAGTTGTGAAGGATGGGTTGCTAAGTGGTAAAAGCCTGCTGATTGTTTCTTCAACGTCTTCAGGTAAGACGCTAATTGGCGAATTGGCAGGAATTCCGCAAGCTCGAAAAGGAAAGAAGATGATCTACCTGTCTCCTCTTGTTGCACTAACAAATGAGAAGTATGAAGTCTTTAGGAAGCGATACAAGAAAATTGGACTAAGAACTGGGATCAAGGTGGGAATGTCACGACTTGATGTCGGTGACGAGGGCAAACCGATTGTTGATACTGACATTGATAAATCAGACATCATTTGCGCAACATACGAGGCCTTGGATCTCATCTTTCGTTCAGGAGAAACCAGTAAACTTGGAGAAATAGGAACGATTATTGTTGACGAGATACAAAACCTTGCTGATGAGGAACGTGGTCCTGAACTAGATGGACTTCTAGCACGAATGAGGTTTCATGCTCCCAAAGCCCAGATACTAGCACTCTCGGCCACCGTGGGCTCTCCAGAGAAACTTGCGAAGGAGCTGAAACTGAAGCTAGTTAATTACACAGGACGGCCAGTTCCTTTGGAGCGACATCTTGTTTTCGCCAGAAGTGATGAAGATAAACGCAGCATCATTAGGCGTTTGGTAAAGGATGAGTTCCGAAAAGTTAGTAGTGCCGGCAATAAGGGGCAATCCATCATCTTCACTTTCTCGCGAAGAAGAGCGCACGCTCTTTCAGACTGGTTGAATGAGCAGAGGGTTAGGAGTACTGTCTATCACGGAGGTCTCTCCTATGGGGACAGACGAAGGATTGAACACGCCTTTTCGAAGCAACGGTATGAGTGTGTGGTAACGACTGCTGCTCTTGGAGCTGGAGTAGACTTACCTGCTTCTCAGGTGATATTTGAGACCCTCGCTATGGGCGCAGATTGGGTTTCCACGGCAGAATTCGAACAGATGCTTGGGCGTGCAGGACGACTGGGAAAGCATGATCGAGGACGAGCCTTTCTTCTTGTTCAGCCAGAGCGCAAATATCATGGTGGTCAAGAGAAGACTGAAGATGAAATCGCCTCTGATTTGCTTGCTGGAATTGTTGAGGATGTCGAACCTTTTGCAGATATGGAACACAGCGCTGAACAAGCCCTTGCCATGATATGCTCAACAAAACTAGTGGATCTGAAGAAAGTAGCTTTGGCCTATAAGCGGATGCTTTCTGTTTCAGTTCCCCCGTCGGATGCACTCAAGCACCTAGTAAAGAAACATATGATTAGGGTGCGAGAGGGCGGAGCGCATGTCACAGCACTAGGTCGAGCAACATCCCTCTCATTCCTTACACCTTCTGAAGGTTTGGAAGTGGTTAAGATGGCTGCATCCATGGATGTCTTGGATATTGCTATCACTTTGGAACCCTTTGATAATGTCTACCTGACAAGCAAATTGCAAGGAGAGGTGAACACAGCCTTCAAAACTCACATGCCAACTCGGCTCTTTTCAGGCATATTCATAGATTTGACAAACATCCGAAATCCTCAAGGGGGCGCCTCACGTCTTCCCAAGTGGGTCTTTGAGGTCTTTTCTCGCTGGACTCGTGACTTCTTCAATTGCGGATGTAGTCTATTCCCAGAATGTGATCATGGACGAGTTGCAGTGGGCCGTTGGATCGCAAAGCAAAGAAAGGCAGGACTCAATCCAACTGGAATAGCTCAAAAGATGCATCGTGACTATGAGCTTTGGGCTTATCCTGGTGATATCTATTCTTGGCTGGACTCATTGATTCATAGTCTGAAGGCAGTACAAAGGATTGCCCTAGTAGAAGGTAAGACTGATCTAAATGAAACGATTGAGGATCAGATATCCCGAATTGAAACTCCACTAAAGGATCTAAAATTGGATGAAACTGCAGAAGAGAAGAATGAACCCTCTACTCAGTAGCTAGCTCAAACACGACCCTGATATTGCCAACAGCCTTTGGATCCATGGAGTCGATATTGAGATCAATCCATCGATGAAGGTCTCGTCGGATCTCTTCTTTGGTTGTTAGAGCAGTTGGCATTGGTGCTCTTTCTTGAGATACCAGCTTGAAGTGAGTGCTCCCACAAGAGCAATTGCCTTCTAGTACCTGATCAACATCATCGCAAGTGGCACCACAATCTCTGCAAACGAACTGCATAGTAATCACTATAGATTCGTGGCATCGGATATCTATGAGAGTTGGTAATCTTCAAGTATTACACGCTCGGGGGTCGAAATGAACGGGCTCAAATGAGGAGAAGCATTGCAATGAAAATCGAGATCGCTGCTATTGCTAGAATAATCTGCGTTCTTCTACTAAATCCCCAAACCAGGGGAATGGGGCCAATGAATACGACCGCCCTGGTTTCCTTTCTAATATGATTTGCATCCTGATTTATCTCATTACGCGAAAGATGGAAACCGAGAAGAATAAGGAGAATTCCTGTGAGAATTATCACAAATGCAATTGATTGTGGGTTTAGCATCAACTGTAAGAGCAAGAATCTTCCCTCTATTGGTGCATCTTAATTCGCGTGTCAAGCTTTGATTCAGGCAGGATGAACTCCATAAGCTCATAGCCTCCCACGCGATCTCCTTCAAGGGCCCATAGTACCACAAAGTCATTGTAGATTTCATGCTCAAGTTTGCTATCAATCTCTACAACTTGTGTTCCATATGGGAATCTCCAAATGATCTCAAAATCATATGGTGCATTTTCTTCCTCAAGCCATGTTTGAATATTGTTGCCGCCCGGTTGGAACCTACCTGCAAAGTCAATGAGATATACTACTGCAACGACTTCACTAGATCCTTTCAGGAAAATATCCGTGTATCGAACGATTGATTTTACACGATCGCCATTAATCTCAACTCGCTCTTCATCAAGGAAGTACTGCATATTTGATGCAAGTTTTGTAATCTCTTTCTCAAGGAGACTCTCATCTTGTGTAACTTGTCGGTAATGTCCTTCAAGGTCTAAATATTCGAAACACAATCTTTCGTGTATCTCTCCTGTATGAGATACAGAAAAGAACGATTCAGCATGTATTGGCTCAACGAAATCCTCACTTTCTGAGAACATGATTTTCATCTACTCCAATGGAACGGCACTAATTCCTTTTTGAATGAGATATCCAGAGAAGACTCCAGCATTACTTGTAAAGCAGTATACAATTCTAGGGTTTACTTTCTCAGCAAACTCCAAGAGATTCGGAAAGTCTGTATGAGCGCTTAATGGAAAACCTCCATTTCTATATTCTCCCAAAGTCCACCCAGAGAGATTGTAGTTCTGTTTTCTGCGTTCCAGATCCTTTGCAAAGGAAGGTCCAATCATCTTTCGTACATTGCTAATAGCATGCCTTGGTGCGGATGTAACGATGGCACAACCTTGCTTTAGGGTAGTCTTGACTTCAACGTCCTCCAAGTTTGCGTATCTCAATTCTATCCCATATTTGGTATAAATCTCTGATACTGCATCAACAGCTGGATTACCTGAAACTACATCTATTCCACTATTAGCTAACAATGCTATTGCTTCTTGTGCTTTACCCAGTGAATACGCATGAAATATCGGGATTCTACCGCTCTCGATTGCTTGACGAGCTGTTGTGATAATATCATTGTGAATCAGCTCTCGTCTAGGGAACACCCATTGTGGTGTTCCATATGTTGCTTCGGTAATTAGGACGTCTGCATCAATTGGAACCGCCGCTTTGTGAACAACACTATCTGATGCATTGAAATCCCCAGTATACAGCACAGTCAATCCATCATCGAATACTAGCTTGAACATTGTAGAGCCAATAACATGGCCCGCATTCAATGCAGTAATGTATACACCAATTTGTCCGATTGTATCATTGAATCCTATCGTGCTCAATCCCGATTGGATTCTTCCGCCTCGCGCGTTCAAAGCATCTATCGTTTCCTGAGTTGCGATGATGTGTCTTGCATCTTCCAAGTTCCCTATGTGATCCGCATGTGCGTGAGATAGCAATGTCGTAGTACCAGAGATGCCTGTATCCAATGCGAGACTTACATCCCCATATTTGATACGAATTCCAGTACGGTGTTTAGCAACTCTGAGAGAAGGCATCTTATGGCAACCATCTTTTACTCTTGGTGTTCCAACAAAAGGCTTTCCGCTTATACTTGCATCTATAGCGCCTTTCGGTAGAGTTTGAGTTCTGAAACATCGATTGCATCTCCACATAGTGAACTCATTGCGTTCAATACTTGAGAGTCACTTGGCATCATATTGAGAGTGACAGAAGAGAGTCCTCTTTGTTTTGCCAGTGATATGATTCTCAGTGCAACATCTTGACTGGATACCTCTGAGGGGTCAGATAGCAATGATGTGATGAGGAACGTATTGTTCCATGTTTGAGTTCCTATCGATAGTTGCGGTTCATTATCAACTGATACTGAATAGTGTGAGGAGGCCTTCTGTGCAAGAATCACGCTGAGCCAAAAACAGCCATGGTCCGGTCGCTCGTTTGGCGATACTTTCCAAAAAAGCTGCTTTAGGGTTTCAGTTTCAGCAGAAGGACTGTCCCACTTCAATGTCGAGGGTATCTCTATTTTATCAGGGATCGCATATGTTGCTCTTTGAAACAAAGCGATCTCTTTGAAGCCATTTTCGATCAATGCCTCTTCAGTCCATGCGCCAAGATCTGTGCAAAATGGAAATGGAATGCTCTTCATATCATAAGCGGGATTTACAAAAGCATCTACCTCTCGTATTGCAACGGATTTGAAAAATGGGAGGGATGTCTTCACGATATGCTTTGTAAGGCGAAGCCTACTCTTTTCTGGTATTCGAATCGAAGAAAGAAGCAATCCCATTCTAGCAGTGTCGCGGAAGATGGTCGATGCTCCTGCCTCTTCATCTCCAAGATATGAAATGAAGAACATGCTCCCATCCAAATGTATGTATGTCTGAGCTGCATCATAATCATCTTCAGGAATATCTGTTTGACGCAGCCTAATCCATACATCCAATTCCTCGGTGGCGAGCCTTCTAGAATAATACGGCTGGTCTTCCACATGAGTTCTCTCCAATTCATCTGCTTCTTCCCACTTCCACGTTAAAATCTCATTGCCTATGTTCATTAAGCGAAGGGTTTATTGAGTAACGTTACGTCAACACGAAAGGGGAATTGCTTGAAGTCGTTGGTTCTGACGCGTGATGGATTTCAGATTGCTGACACTCCGATGCCATCTATGATGCCCGGCGAGGTCAGAATAGAGGTTCGTTCTGTTGGAATCTGCCGCACAGATTTGAAGATCTGGAAGAATCAAATTGATACCGACCTGCCACTAATCCTTGGACATGAGATTTCGGGTATTGTTCATGATAGCACAGTCCCCGATATTGCCCCCGGAACTCCAGTAACAACTGAAATAGACCTTTCATGTGGGACTTGCTGGTATTGTAGAAATGGGAAGAAGCATCTTTGCTCTGCTAAGAAAACACTTGGAATATCCACTGATGGTGGACTCACAGAGTACATTGTTGTTCCATACGACTTAATCCACCAGCTGCCAGTGGGGATTGATTCCATCAAAGGCACTTTTGTTGGACCGTTATCGAATGCAATCGAAACCTACACTCGTGCAACCGTTGATCCGAGTGAAAGTGTTCTTATCATTGGCACCGGTAAGATGGGCTTGATAATCGCCCAAGTCTTTGAGGCATTCGGATCTGAAGTACTTCTATTAGGAGATAACCAATGGCATATGGGTGTCGCTCGTCAGCTTGGATTGCAACATATATTGGGGCTTTCATCCAATTGGAAGGAGGAGCTAACCGAGCTCACGAAGGTAGGCCCGAATATTGTAGTAGAGGCAACAGGCACAAAAAGAGGTCTGGATATTGCTCTGGATGTCGTTCGGAGCGATGGCACCATTGCACTCACTGGTCATCATGAAGCTAACTATCAAATCAACCCACGTCAGCTAATTGGACGTGAACTCAAGCTGATTGGAACTTCACGCGGTGACTATGAGATGGCGATTGAGATGCTACAGAAGGGAAGAATTGAAGTACGGAAGCTCGTTACGAAACAATTTCCTCTGGAGCAAGGTGTGCAAGCATTTGAAGAAGCATCAAAACCTGAAGTTGTCAAAGTAAACATCAACATCTGAGGAAACATTCAATGAAGAAATATGCAGCGGATCTTCATATTCACTCACTTCATTCAATTGGTGTCAGTAAGAATATGACCATACCAAATCTAGCGAAAGGTGCAATAAGCAAAGGGATCAGTCTAATAGGAACTGGGGACGCAACTCAACCTGATTGGCTGAAGCATATCGAGAGTACCCTGGAACGCAAGGATGGACTCCTTTCGTGTAATGGAATCCATTTTATTCCTTCGGTTGAGTTTGAAGATAAGGACTCGATTCATCACGTTATACTCCTTCCAGATTTTGAGGCCGTTCACAAACTGCGATCTCTCATAGCTGCTGACTCTCCAAATCTCAATCATGAATGGGGTGGTCGCCCTCGAGTGAATCTTCAAGCTGAGGCAATTGCAGGACATGTCCGTGATGTCGGTGGGATGATCGGTCCAGCTCATGCATTTACTCCTTTCAAGGCAATTTTCAGAGAAGGCAAGTATGATAGCATAAAGGATTGCTACGGCTCAGAGGCAGATCACATCCATTTCCTGGAACTAGGTCTATCCGCTGATACTGAGATAGCTGACTTTATTCCAGAACTTCGCCGACTAACATACATCACCTCTAGTGATGCTCATTCACCGTCTCCTGACAAGCTTGGACGTGAGTTCGTTGTCCTTGAAATGACATCTCCCTCTTTTGATGAAGTCAGAAAAGCATTGATGCGAGAAGGCGGAAGAAGCTCTTCGCTCAATTTGGGTCTTAATCCCATGCTTGGAAAGTACTATCTTTCATTCTGCTCCAAGTGTCGCAGAACCGTCGTTATTCAGGAGGGTAGCAAATCTCCATCATTTGATTCACTTAACATCTACATTAGTTGTAAGGACGATGCTGAGCATGCGAAGCTCCTTGCTGATATAAGCAAACGCGCTGTCAAATGTCCAAGTGATGGAAAACCTCTGAGGTTGGGAGTCAGAGACCGAGCTGCGATGCTCGGTGAAGTTAGGAGTAAAAGTCCCAAGCATCGACCGCCCTATCTTCATATCCCTCCTCTCCTCGATATCATCCAAACTGCATTGGGCACAAAATCGAATAAGGTGCAATCCGTAAAACGCCTATACAAAGAGATGATTGGGACCCTGGGTACTGAAGTAGAAATCTACACATCCGCAAAGACCGACAAAATCTATCAGATAAATGAGAGACTAGGCGAATTCATTGACTCCTATCGAAAAGGAAAGGTGAGGTATGTTCCCGGCGGTGGTGGTAGATACGGGACAATTGTATCACCTTGGGAAGCTGAATAGAATGACCGTCGTTAGAGGGATAATCCGAGAAGTAGGAAAAAGCACGACTACTAGAGTTGGTACTCGTAAGTGGTATGGAAAGACGACCATCGTCATACAGGATGAAACGACTATGAAGACATATTCTGTACATGTTCCAGCCCATGTTATGGATAAGCAGAGGTTCCTTCCGAGAGTAGGCACACCAGTCATAGTACATGGTTACGTAGAGGAAGCAGAGTACGGTCTCTCTGATTACGTTGTTACTCGAGTTACTCATATCAAGCGAGAAGGTGAGGGGCTTCTCAAAGTACACAAATTCGATGAGGAGTAGGGATCATTTCTTGGATTCCCTGATTATGAAGCTTGGAGAGATTATCCATTGTGACTTGCATTTTGGACACTTGGAGGGTCTCTTCGCAGAACCCTGTGGTTTGAAGACATACTCACAGCTGCCACATCTGGCAGGTTTGATCAATAATTCCTTTCTTTGATGCTTGATGGATTTTGCTATATGCTCAATATCTTCATACACTATTGATCGTTGCTTGATATCTAATGCTTGGCAGATATCTTCAGCAGTGAGCGGATATTCTGTATCCTCTAGGAGCTCTGTTATCCTTTCTCTTCTGGTTTGCATTGGAATATCCTTTCCTCTTCAGGATGGTCCTGTTCAGTAATTTGAACAGGCTGTTTCAAACGTAGAGTCATATCAAAGTTGTTCCTATTCCAACATGGGTCAATACAATGAAAGAGTATGATACTGGATTAAATATCACTGCAATCAGTGCTGTGGTAGTAGCTATCGTGGTAGTGTCGGGATTGTTCGTAGTAACAGTATTGCTGCCTCCGGGTACTCCAACGACAACTCCGACGACGACTGGGCCGAATGGAGGTTATGGCATTAGGGCTGCGGATTATTTGAACAACAGGCGAGGAGATGTTGAATTCTACTGGACATGTAATTGTACCCTCGTAAATACAGACATCTCATCCTACTATGCTGAAACTGTACCTGAGGCTTTTGTCGACGGAGTGCTAATGAATAGGACAGACTCAGGCGGCATTATCAATGTGCTCTTCTCTCCTTGGAGTGAGCGTCACATCGGTATCGGTGAGCTTTCAGTCACGCAATGGGAGAATCTAGCTGGTACCGTTGTTAATACAATTGAAGATCTGCCAGATTATGTTGGAATTCCAGAAATAGAATCTTGGTATCCAACGTTGAATCTTGGAATATACTTCAATGACGGGACATTCTTCGCATTACAATACTTTGCTAGTGATGGTGTAGTATCTCTCTCAAACGGAACTTGGGACGGATTCAGTGAATGGGGATGGCCAAATACGACCGGATACGATCCAAACGACCATTGGCTTCAATCTGCAGGTCTTATGGACATTCCAATGACTGCATTATATTCCATCGTTACAGAGAATGTGCCCTACTCCTAATGGATAGAGTGTGCTAAGATATCAATCGCGTAAGTGGGTGTTCTTTTAAGATTGCACACCCACTTTTTCTTATTATCAAGGTGAGAATCAACTGAACGACGAAGAGCAAAGAGAGCTAATTAACAAACTCCTCAAAGGACGTACGATGAGTGTATACGCCTTATTGCTGACCCACGACAAACTAGGTGTTCGAGATATTCAGAGATATCTGGACTTCTCAAGTCCAAGTCTCGCTCTGCATCATCTGACGAAACTTACAGAGCTTGAACTTGTTGAGAAAGACAACCATGGGGAGTATTCAGTGACGCGGTTGGTGCGTGTAGGGTCCCTCTCTCTCTTTGTCAGGCTCGGGAAGCGTTTGCTTCCACGTTTTCTTTTCCTTGCTACTATGTTTTCGGGTATGCTCATAGTCTACATCGCATTCTTCCTTTCATGGCCTCCAAATGGTGGAGATATAATGTTCGTCGCATTATGCCTGATATCGATGGCCATTGTTCTACATGAGAGTCAACGTGTATGGAATCTCTCTCCATTCTAGGTTTCTGATATCATTCGGAACTACCGAGTGACAGGAATATATAGCTTTGATGATGTTCTTTCGTTGAGTGGATACTCCACCTGTTTTGAGGACGATACTCTATGCCCCAGCAGAAATTGGAACCAGAGAAGCGGACTGTCAGAAGGACAGATGATTCTATGTGCTCCAAATGTATGGGACATCGTTCTTTATGTGGTGTCACTCCATGTCCCTTACTGATGCGAGCGAAGGCTCTCATCGATATTGATAAAGCTGTTACAGGGCATAATCTAGAGGGGTCTAGTCCCCCTTCAGTGTTTGTTGGAAATCAAGGATATCCTAAGGTGCTGCTTGGTCCATTGATACCTCCCATTCGTGGGAAAGAAACGTCTCTTATGGAACGACCTGATCTCTGGCTGAACAAAACCTTGGATGAGATACTCTCTATTCGATTCAGTCTTATAAGAACCAAGAAGAGAATTCCTGTTGATGCGGCTATTGAGCCATCAAGAATGCTTCATGAAACACAAACAATGGCTCTCTCTGATGTTCCTCTCGATTCAGAAGCAACTCTGATAAAGCGGCCTACATTCACTAGCGTCTTTACTGGTCGCACACTTCCCATTGGTCCTTCTGCTCCGCTGGATGACTTTCACCTTGATGACAATCCAAAGGTTCCCAAGCCTGTTGATCGTGCAACAAGTGATGTCGATCTAAATGCAACCCTAGGAATTATGGAGATGTTCGATGGCGGAATAAGACAGGAACACATGACTCGCGTACTTTCTGTTGGTTTGCTTGGAATCAAGAAACGCCGCAAATTGGTCCCTACACAATGGAGCATCACAGCTGTTGATGATATCATCGGAAGACAGTTGCACAAGGAAGTGCTTCGATTGCCTTGGCAGAATGACTACCAAGTTTATGCTGACCATGCACTCGGGAACACTGTTGTTCTACTATTCCTCCCCAGTAGTTGGCAATTCGAGGCACTTGAATGTTGGCTAGGTAGCTTGAACCCGCCAGTGTTTTCTGATCATGAGTGGTATAAGGGTAGAAAGGACTATGCAACATCTATTGTTGGCGCTTACTATGCAACTCGCTTGCCTGCTCTCGAGCATCTTGTAAAGAAACGAGGAAAACAGGCAGGTGTTATAGTGTTCATGGAGATTGATCCAACGCAATGGGTCCCTCTAGGAGTTTGGAGATTCAGAGAGATCGCATATCGTGCATTGTCGCAACCTTCAAAGAAATTCACTACTCTTGATGAAGCGATTAATGAGGTAGGTACACATCTGAGGAATCCTGTGAAGAACTACATATCAGCAAGTGAAATTCATCACCATTACACAACTCAGACCCGTCTAACGGATTTCTTCAATTGATGCGGGTAATTTAAGAGAGGAATTGAGAAAGGTCTAGATGAGGAATACATGACGTTATATGAGCGTATTTGCAATCTGAGTAGCAAGTCACGATTGCACCGAATATCAGGGAGGACGAAAGACAGAGACCTAGCCAAAGCGATTTCGTTTCTCTCACCAATAATGGCTGTCACCATCGAAGGCGTAGTTTCTGCGTCATATCTCGTGGCAGCTCTAAGTTTCATGTCGTTAGTTTTGATCCTGTATTTCTTTAGTATCACGATTCTGGTTTCTATTCTTTTATCCCTAACAGTTTCAGTTTTGATCTATTTCGTCATTGTCACCTATCCGGTTTCGGTTATGAACGGATACAAGCTGGGACTTTCTGAAGAAGCGGACTTGGTGTTTGAGCAATTCCTAATTGTGTTTCAATCTGGAGGAACTATCTTTGATGCAATAGAGATGGTCGCAAATTCCAGGCACCCTCTTCTCTCTGC
>JBHLQH010000015.1:0-83336 GCA_048884965.1 Candidatus Thorarchaeota archaeon
GTTTCATCTCTATCAATTCTAAGTTCAGCAGTAGATGCGAAGAGGCTACCTTCGGGTTTTTGCTTTAGTTCAATATTCGAATCAGGACTGCTTTTCCGACCCAATTCTACAGCTGAACTAGAGGTGTCGATAGACGGGGGGGAACCTTCCTTGGTCTTATCCAATTCCCGACTTTTCCGGCGAAACCTTCTGAATATCGACAAGCCTCTCTCCGAAGTTTACCAGTAGCTAGCTTGACTTAAACTTTAGGGGAATGTAATGAGTGACCTTTATCAATCAATAGACCCATCATTCGAGTGTTATGACATCAAAAATTGACCCTGAATTTATCGCTCAGCACTTCCCATCACTCAAAGAGATGGCATACCTGAACAATGCTGCAACCGGCATTCCACCGATTGAAGCGATAAATGCAATGAAAGGATATCTTGACAATCGGGTCGAGGCTTTGGGTAGTTTTGAGGAAACGCTTGAAACCTTCAGTAACATTCGCTCAAAATTAACCAAGCTGCTTGGTGGAAATCCTTCTGAATATGGATTCGCACCGAGTACATCAGCGGGATTGAACGTATTAGCTCATGGAATTGATTATCCTGAGAATTCGAACATTATCATCTGCGATCTCGAATTTCCATCAAACTATATTCCTTGGCAAAATGCAGCCAAAATCTATGGTGCAGAATTGCGAGTAATGGAGTCCAAGAATGGAGCCATTCAACTTTCCAACCTAATCGACAAGATTGATGAGAACACAAGGGTTGTAGCAATCAGCATGACACAATTCAGCTCTGGATACCGAGCGAATATTCCAGAAATGGCTAAAATCGTACATGAGCAAGACGCATACTTGGTTGCTGATATCATACAAGCAGCAGGATGGCAGAACATCGATTTATCAGAAATGGGTGTAGACTTTGCTGCAGCTCAGGCTGCAAAATGGTTGCTAGGTCCTATTGGTGCGGGCTTCATCTTTGTAAACAAGAAAATCCTGAATGATGTCAAACCTCGCTATATGGGTTGGTGGGGAGTGGAGAATATGCATGAATTCGCATATTCGGATCGAATTCCAACAAGGGATGCTACGAAATTCGAAGTTGGATCTCCTGCTATGATAGCATATGTTGGTTTCAACAAATCGCTGGATCTCCTCCTATCGATACCAGCAGCAGACCGTGAATCAGTTGCCTTGGAAAATGCCGAGTACCTCAAGCAGAAACTAGATGATCTAAATGTAGGATATTACGAATTCGAGGAGGAGAACAAATCACCTATAGTTTCATGTACACCAGATAATGTTGAAGATCTCCAAAAGGAACTTCATAAGAATAACATCCATTGTTCTGTTAGAAATGGGCGTCTTCGTGTTTCACCTCATTTCTATAATTCCAAAGAAGAGATTGATCAACTCGTTGCAAAGATGAGGTGATTATGTGTTCGAAGTCGTTTCCAGTGGAGTGTATATTCTAGTAAGTAGAAGTTTCGATTCGAATATTGGCCTAATAGCTAGTGGGGAAAGGAAAGCATTGGTTGATACAGGTACTGGTGTTTACCATTCATATCTGGAAAGCGCTCTTTCAAAATTGGGCATTGATATCAGTTCTATTACGGACATCCTTCTCACACACTCTCACGTAGACCATATTGGAGGTGTGTCTAATATCATTCGACATGCATCTCCGACGATTCATCTTCATAAAGCAGAAGCAGATCCAATAAATTCTGGAGACATGCGTTTCACACTCGCAGATACGTTTGGTGCCGAGGTCCCACGAATAAAGATAGAAGGCGTTCTTGAGGAAGGAATGATCATAGAAATAGGAGATATTCAAGTAAAGGTCTTACATACTCCAGGCCATTCAGGAGGTAGCGTCTGCTTCCACTTGGAAAATGAAGAATTGGTATTCACTGGAGATACGATGTTCTCTGGAGGGAGTTTTGGAAGAGTAGATTTCCCAACAGGAGACCCTCGAAAGATAGTAGCTTCATTAAAACGACTCACTGAGCTGTCTTCCTTCAACATAGCGCTTCCGGGACACATGGGACCTGTTCGTAATAATGCACTTCGTTCTGCATTATCCTCGTACAGCATGGCGAAGGACTGGTTCAATGTTGAGTAATCGTACTCAGCAATTCATCAACTGCCATTGTTATAGCTTCGTCAGGTAATGTGCCATCACCCAAGTACTTTGATTCAATAGCCTTTATCAGCGCATAAACAGACTCGCTAATAGGGGTTTCAATCCCAAGCTCTCGAGCCATCTGTATGATTGCTCCTGTGATGGCATCGATTTCTGTACGTTTCCTCAGACGAAGGTCCTGAAGCATTGAGTTAATGTTTGCAGCAGTGGCTTTTGCAGTACCCAATGTATACCTCACAGGATCGTCTGTCGTCAGTTCGATTCCTAGAGCATTTGCGACTGCTACAGTCTCTTCCACCAATCTAATGACAAGGTCCCTTAGAATGAGATTGCTATGGACCTCTCCATTTGTCATTCCAGTGAGAGCTCCAATTGGATTTATGCCACAATTCACTATGGTCTTCGTCCAGACAACTCCCTCAATGTTCTTTGAGGTTCGCACATCAAAGCCTGCATCTTGTAGCATATCTGCGAGTTCGTATACCATTTCCATGTTATCTGAATATCGGGAGCCGATCTCAGTAATTCCCTTGCCAGTGACATAAACCTTGCCGGGTGCTTTCATGAATGCCCCCATACATGTTGTTGCACGTATAACGCGCGTGGTTTTCATTGTCTCTGCAAGGGCTATCTCGGTCCCAATCCCATTCTGGAGAACGACAACATATGCGCCATTGTCAATAAGATGCTTGACTGAGCGTGCAGCTGAGAGGGTATCATAGGTCTTGGTGGTTATCATGACTATATCTGCTGATTCGATAGTAGCGGGATCATCAGTTACTTGTACACTCACTTGATGGTCACCCATTACTCCTTCAACGAATAAGCCTCGTTCTTGTACAGATTCCACTAGTGGATCCCGTCCAACCAGTGTTACTGAACCTGGATACCTTAATGCGAGAAAGCCACCATATAGGTTTCCAATTGAGCCTGCGCCCATTACTACAATTCTCATCTCTTTCCCTCTTGGAGTTCTCTAATAGTCTTCTTGCTTTGAATGGTGAGATAGTCAATCATAAGCTGCAATGAATCTCTAAGATTCTGTTCGTTATTAAACTCGGAAACAATGCTTGAAAGTTGTTCATGTGGGAGGTTTTTCATCTCTTTTGCGTATTCAATCATTATGGGGAGTGCTCGAATAACATTGTCAACAATCGTGACGTTCGAATAGACAGAAGTTCTACTCATGGGATTCAAATCGATAGTAATCACGAATTTACCAGTCTTCCGAAGTGCTTCTGTTCGATCACCATCCTCCAGGGGTACGAGAACGATATCCGCTCTCCCTATCCCGTCGGGATCGACTTTACGTCTATTGCTGCTGAGTTCAGGAATCGTTTCGGATGGACGGTCATGTGTTCCTAGTACCAGATCAGCACCTGCATCCTTCAATGCCTTGAGAATTGCTTCCTCACGCTCTTTACGATAATAGAAGAGATTGATCTCTAGTGGTGCATTTGTAAGTTCAGAGAGTTCTACCAACTCCTCTGGAACGAGCGAGCAAACATTGCCGTTGACACTTATCACAGGATGCTTCGCGGCTAGCATTGCAGCGACTGCAGCCTTTGCAGCCGTCCTCGCCAAGTCCGGAGTTTCCTCACCTATGAAATAGTCAAAAGCTTCTCCTCTACCATGTGCCAATAATCCTGCGGTTGCAACAATATGTAGCTCATGCCCCTCTATGACCTTTTCACGAGTTTCCAAGGATATCTTCCGAGGATGATCATCTGGAATTGCGATTTTGGTCATTACAGAATTGCACCTCCAGATGGTGAAAGATTTGTTGTGCTGATTTCTTCAGGTTTCCAGTGGTGTCCCAGTATAGATGAAACATGGTCGATTTGGCTCTCATCGCAGAAGCAGAATACAGAATCACCCAGCATAACCATACTCGATAGACTATATCCGTGCGTGTCTAGTTCTTCTAGTGCATCCTCAATCCTTGGAGTCATCAATCCAATTGCATTCGCGAATTTTCTTGAGGCATTAACAATCCGCTCCAGAGAAGCATCTTGAATCAGATCGTCAATCAATGAATCACCATGCCGATTTATTCGCTTCTGGGCTTCCGGGTTCGTCAGTACTTTCTTTGTTTCTAGACTCGTAGATCCAGCCAACACTACAGATTGTCCATCCGGAAAGGGCACATTCATTACACTGCCAATACCAGGAGCTCCTGGCTTAGTCCTAACTTCCAGACCACCTGCTGTCTGAGCAATGACATCCCCCAGACCTGTGTGGTTCACGACTTCTGCGGAATGTGCATACTGAGCAGCTTTTATGTAATCAAAATCCATATCCAAGAGGGAAGAGAGAGCAAGTGCTGTACCAAGAGCACCCGCACCTGATGCGCCATACCCAACACCAATGGGAAGCTCTGATTGGTGTGTAACTTCCACATTCAGTATTGCATCGTAGGCCTTCATCAATTGTTCAACCACCGTCTTAGTTACCGCTGCATCAATTCTTGCATTGTTATACTCTATTGTAATCGAGGGTTCAGTTTGTTCTCTGATAGTTACAGTTGTGAGAGTCCCGGCGGAAATGGAGAAACCCGCTCCCTTTGAGCCTCTATACAACGGATCTTCATGTTCCCCAAAGATACGGAAAAGACCCGTTATATGTCCTGGGACAAACGCCTGAGCAGTTCTCGCTTTCGGACTCAATGTTCTCTTCGTGTATTCACGGGGAAAAGGCATCTATAAAGATAACCATATATCTCTTTGAAATATATATATCACTATATAAAATATATAATTATATTCGATGGCACTCGTTTTAAGCAGCACCAAAATGTAACCTACTTATCCAGAGGAACTAGACTTGTGTACTGCTTCACACGGGGATCATCTGATGGTGGTGCGGGATATGCCCAACGAGCATCGATATCTCTCCCACTAAGGTCATAGATATTGAAACTTCCTGATGACCAAGTAAGAGGACTAAATCCGAGAAGTAGAGTCTGTGTTCTCCAGCTTGTGACAACCATATGTCGATTCATGCCAACAGTTGGAACTACAAGAAATACATTAGACAGTTCCATCAAAAGTGATGTGCTAATACGATAGAAGAAGCTGTAGGTCTTTCGATGCTCTTCAGATCCCTGTACTCGTAGATCATTTAGATATCTGTGAATTGTCTCATCATGGACTGCCGGGTCCATAATGTCAGAGAGCTCTTCAACATCGACAGTTATCGCTGTTTCGAAGTAGTATGCTAAGGGAAACTCAGTGATGTGGATTACAAGCCATTTATCCTTGGAGATTGTACTATAGAGGTGTTGAAAGATAGACTGTTTTGAGGATAGCATTGACTGATCCAACTTTGCAGGTTCGAAATTCTTAGCTTCATCCGATACTGCGAGTCTGAAGATATCATCAAGCATATCGCCATCATACCCTATCCTGACAAGATGGTAGGGTAGTTCTCGCGAGTGTTCTTCCATGCGCCCCGTTTTAACGAGAAATTGATTCAGGTCACGTTGGAATGTATCAACCTCATTGTCATTATCGGTTACAAATAGCGACTGAGTCGGAGTTCCGAATGAAGAGAGCACCTTTTCGTAGGCTCTGAACCGGGCATCCTTCTCAGCATCCACTTGTTTTTCTCGCCTCCATGATCAAAGAAGTTAATGCCACGTTGCTAACACCTGCCAAAGTCACATCTGCTCTCTATCTTCGTTGCGATGCCGAATGGGTATTCCTCCAAACCCAGTGACGGCACATCCACTGGACTACCTCGCTAAAGGCACCCACTGAGAAGGTAACATCTCATATATTCTTTGCTCAAATGTTCTAACGACGAATAGATTTAGAAGCAATTGATTCTGAGTAGAGATTAGTGAGCTACCCATGAAACATACCTCGAAACTGATTATTGGCAGCGCCAGTAATCTCCTACAAGGTAAGAAGATCACCCTCTGTGTGACAGGAAGCGTTGCTGCGGTAGAGTCTGTTCATATCGCACGGTCGCTTATGAGGCATGGAGCAGAGGTCTATTGCGTCATGAGTCGAGCAGGTCAGAAGATCATTCATCCCGACCTAATGGAATGGGGTACTGGAAATCCAGTTGTGACTGAGCTCACTGGACAGATCGAGCATATCACACTAGCTGGGAAACATGAGGAACATGTCGACTTAGTTCTGATAGCCCCGTCCACTGCAAACACAATTGGTAAGATTGCAAATGGTATAGACGATACGCCTGTCACAACGACTGCATCATCAGCGATGGGTGCAAAGATACCCGTGATGATTGTGCCCGCGATGCACGCATCAATGTACGATCATCCTGCAGTCATTGAAAATATAGAGAAACTGAAGAGAATGGGCGTAGATTTCGTTGAACCACGTAGAGAAGAAGCCAAAGCAAAGATTCCCGAAGTTGACACGATAGTAGAGAGTGTTATTGCAAAGCTCGGACCTAGGGACCTTGAAGGAAAGCATTTCCTTATCACTGCAGGCCCAACAAGAGGGTGGCTTGATCGAGTACGTTTCATTACGAATCCTTCTACAGGGAAGATGGGGATATCAGTCGCTACTGAGATCCTGCATAGAGGAGGAATGGTCACACTCATTCTAGGACCGACTACAGAAACTCCTCCTTCAAGAGCAAACACGATTCGTGTTGACACGTCAAATGAGATGCTAGAAAAAGTACTATCGGAGATCAAATCTTCGAAACCAGATGTCTTCATTTCCTCTGCCGCTGTTCTGGACTATGTGCCAACAGAGAAGGAGGAGAGAAAAAGACCCTCGGGAGAATCATATTCGATCAAGCTTGAGCCAACTGTCAAGATAATAGACATGGTTCGAAAAGAGCACCCCGATCTCTTTATTGTTGGATTCAAGGTAGAGTCTGGTGTAACTGATCCTGAGCTTGAAGAACGAGCTCGGGTCAAGGTTACTTCGGGTATTTGTAACTTGGTTGTTGCTAACGATGCCTACCGCAAAGGTGTCGCGTTTGGTACTGATACAAACGAAGTCATAATTGTGGGTACTGATGACTATTCATTGAAGATCCCACTCTCACCCAAGAGGGACATTGCTAGAGGCATTGTAGATACGATTCTTCTGCGCATGAGATAGGGGAGAATCACAGAATCTCAAGGAGACTTTCTGCCATTCGTTTCATATCCATGAAAATCAAACCAAGCTGAGCATCTACTTTAGCAAGGACTAATAGGAGGGCACTGTCGCCCACTGAGGTCATCAGAGTATAGCCTTTATCGCCTTTCACATAAATCTCAAGGAGATTCCCACGATCAAGCTCGCCGGTTGCCTTCTCACCCAATGATAACATTGCTGCACTGATAGCAGCGACCCGTTCCTGTTCGCTTTCTGGCAGAGCTGAAGAAATCATGAGTCCATCTAGAGAAACTAACGCAGCGCCTTCTACGCCCGGCACTGTTTCAAAATCACGTATCGCTGTGTTAATTCTATCAACTCGACTGGACATATGTGAAACCTCGGATGTCTTACGAGAGAGCATTCAATTAGAATTCTCTATAAAGTCTTGTTGTATAAAGTGAGGAAATTTGCGCGAATTTGCGCAAATCATTCTACTCCAAAGTATTCCTTTGCATCAAATTTCTTCTCTTCTTCTTCCCTCTTTCGCTTTCGTTCCATTTCAGCCATCTCGCGCCGTCGCTTCTCCTCTTTTGTTTCACCCTTTGGAGGTTTATAGCTCTTTGACTTGGGTAATGTATCTCTTTGCTGATATTTACGATATTGCCAAGCAATAGCCACAGTGGCTATGATACCACCACCTATCAGAATCAAGAGAATTGGAGATGTGCGGATAAGGAGAAAATCAACGAGAAGTGTTGTCAATGTGTCATACCCCGACTTTTGGGCTCTGATTCCTAGGGAATGATAACCAGCGTTGACTGAAGTCCATGCTTCATCAAGAAGAATATCATACTTGCCTGTAGTTGATTCCGTAGCTACTACTTCCGTTTCATTGAGATGGATAAGAACTGATACATCTTCGACTGGCTCCCCAACTAAATTGGTCACCTCAACCGTGACTATTACTCGATCACCCTCCCAGATTATTTCTTGACTTAGAGATATATCCCATAGAACAAGAGACTCCTGAGCACCCCAGACTATAGCATTTTCAAGGAATCCGTTCCTGTCAACGCCTTGAGGTACGATTGTGGTGAGCGCTACCTTGCCAATCCCATAGACCCCTCCAGCGATGGCAATTCCATTCGCGTTTGTTGCTATAATGGTTAGATTCTCAGAGATACTTGTGAAGTACCCCTCCGAAGGAATATTGCTACTAATTGCGTTCGGGAGTGAAACCAAGGGATGGTTCGTATCAATCAAAGTAATAGATGTGGATGAGCTTGCTCCAAATTCAGCCGTCCAAGGCAACCATGGAACATCTTCATCGATGCCCATAATGACAAGAACGCCGCCATTGTGCACAAATTCTGCAAGAACTGCTGAGTCGCCTGACAATGAGGAGGCAAGGGATGAAAGAGTCAATGGTTCGATTATGACAGTGGTTCTCAAATCGAGAAGGGTTATGAATTCGGAATAGTTTGAGAGTTCATAGTAGTCAAATTCGGCACCGACAGCATCCAGACCAATTGGCAGATAATCCGTCGTGCCCAGAGCTGATACTCCCTTTACTCCATTACTCGGTGTATGGCCATCAATTGAGATGATGATAGGATCAACCGAGGCGATTCTAGGATCATTTGTAGGATTATATAGACAAATATCAGGATCTCCAAAGAGCACCTGTTGGTTTGCATAATCATTTGGTTCAGCTGGTAATGGATCCGTATAATCATACGAAAGGGTTCTAAGTGCTTGAGCAAGGGCGTCACCCGTAGTATTTCCGGCGCACAGTGCCTCTGTGATAAGGATAGATAGAAGACCTGCTGCCCTGAAATATACCGTTCTTGGAGCAGCTGTAACTGCAACAGCCCCATGTTCCATGAGCATCAAAGGCAGTTCTGAGCCGCCAAGAAGACACGCCGTAAGAATGACGATTGGAGAACCAATATTACCTATTGATGCCTCAAGATCGTTTGTTGTTCTCAGAATGTGATTATTGGATTCAGGAGAGTATATCACTGGATTGACAATTCCATCCCCACCATAATCACGTTGTGTGTCGGTTTCCTGACCATATGGAATGTCCTCATTTCGGAGTGAAAAGACACCAAGACCATTTGGTCGCTGTGGAGGGTCAGTTGGATATTCTGTAAGAGTCCCATGTGTACTGAATGACCACAATGCGACTTGAGAAGCCACACCTGCGAACACCTCATTTGCACCTACATGAGACTGGATTGTGAAGCCGGCTGCAGTCAAAGCAGTTTCAGAGGCCTCAATTTGGTTGATGTTATGGGTCGTCCCAAAATTATCAGGATATGGAGATGAGCTGATGGTATATGCATAGAATGAGAGTAGAGCCTCGTCAGCGTTCTCTGCAACCATGTAGATGAATCTGTGCAATGCAGCCCGATTGATCATGATAGCAGCATCCGCTGCACCCTCACCAGGAATTCTTCCACATGCGAAGTGGCTCTGAATTGATCGGTCGAAACTGATCTTTATCAGATCCGTAGGCGAAACAACAATGGCTGTTTGCTCCTCTGATTCATTGTAGGCACCTCTAGATTCTAGGAAATTCTCGAAGGATGTCGCACTATATTCCATAGAGTATACATTTGGTATCCTCTCATCATACCAGCCATTCTCAGTTCTTGTTGAAAATTGATTTTGAACAAAGACTCTGATATCTGGACCAATCAGATATGGAGCCCATGTTTCTTCAGCTCGAGTGGGGATTAGATTATCCTCACCACATAATGAGAATACCACTGCCCCATGCGAAGCTGCAGAATATGCCGCAGGAGCAAAGAACTCCTCGTTGTTCCCTATGGGGGTTGTAAGAACAACATCATACTCACCAGAGAGAGTATGAATCCAATTGGACACTGAAGCGTAGCTACTTAGTGCACTCACAAACATCGAATTGTCTAATTCATCTACAAGAGATGGAGAATGCAGGTTAGCGGGGTCTACTAAGAAACAAGTTGATGCGTCAAGGTATTCAAGTGCCCATGCTGTCATGGATGGGACCGAATCAGCATCAACATATAGCAATGGAGCGTTCAATAGAGAGGCGAGTACAGCTCCATTTGAAGCAGATTCGAAATATGGCTGCAAATCATCTGGTAGCGTTTCGATTTCCCATTCCATGTTGACATTGTTTGTTTCTGAAGTTGGGTCCACCCAAGCTCCAACTAGAGACCAATCACCGGGAGCGGGGTACGGCATTTGCATTGACTTGCTACCAGCTCCGCCCAGAAGGCTTTCAGCAGGTGCCCACATAACCAGTCGACCACTTGGGTCGATGAGAGCCAGATTGATTGTAGTTCCTGCATTATCCCACATTGTGGAAATATTCAGCCATTTTGCGCTATTCGGTATTGTGATTGTTTGTGAGAACCCTGGGTAATAGGTAACGGAGCAATCGATAGGAACATTTCGATTGATTTGTGTTTGAGGTTCAAGAATCATGTTCCATTCTCCAGAGATTGTGAGGGGAATCCAGAAGTAAAGAGGAAGGGGAGAATCCACGTGGGCAGTATTTCGTTCATAGAGAACCTGCCTGTACACCGAGTAATCGACAGTCCTTCCAAGAGAGTCTTTCAAGATATGAGTGAAAAGCTCATCTCCTGTCCAATTGAACGAACCTTGCATCCAACCCACACCACTTGGAGGAGTAAAGGGAATCTCGGTGTCGACTGTCGAGCTAATCGTCACGGTCGTGTCGTAAGAGCCAATGCTGACCCCACTAAAGGAGTGAGAAGCAGACCCGGAGGTTATAGAAGGGCTTGAGAAAGTATCCTTCGAAAGGGCTAGAACAACTGTATCTGCGTACCTCCAATCCTTCACTGCAAGCTTTGCTGCAATCTCCGCAGATGAATCGCCAAGAATCTGAGGAAATACTTTGGTGCCTGTGACTTGTTGAATCTCTTTGATATTGGATATTGACATATCACCAATTGTGATGGCCTCGTTTAGACCACCATCAGGAAGTAAGTAGGTGGTCCAATCCTCTAGGATTCGACTTTCGACTTCACTTCCGTCGGAATATAGTAGTGGGGAGATGTATTTTGTCCCACCGGAATAGAAGAGTGATGTAGGAATCGCAGCTATATAGGAGAAGTCGTCGGTATAGGAGGACGGGTCATTGGCAACAAGTGTAACTCTACTTAATGGAAGAGGGTCATCTGGAATATCACCAGGCATGTAGGTGGTTTCCAGAAAAGGATCATATGATTCGACTTGGACACTCTGAGGGTATGAAAGTGTTAGGATGGAAGGGAATAGTAGCGTGATAATAAGTAAAAATGCAATGATGGAAGTAGATGGCCTCTTCAATAAATGTCTCTCCTTTTGCGGTCTCACCTCTTTTCAATGAGAACGCAAAAAGAGTTTTCCTGCATGGTATATCAGTCAAAGTCAGTGAACTCTAATAGATCCTCGTCAATATCCTCATCATCGTCAGAATCATCAATATCCTCTGGTAATGCATCCCGAACATCATCAATGTCCTTGCGAAGTCGTCTACGGGTAGACTTAGGGATATCCCACATCTTCTGTTCTGCACGATCTACGACTTCACGTGCAATATCATAGATTTCAGATTCCAAATAACATTGGGCTGCTTCAACAAAGCATTCTGCAGCTTTCTTCTGATTCCCTTTCATTTCAGCGATGTCGCCAATTAATGAAAGTGCATCTGCAATCCCTGCTTTGTCGTCCATTTCCCTGTACAGCGCGAGTGCTTTCTTGAAGATCTTATCAGCGGTTTCATAATCCTCTTTATCCGCGTAGGCACTACCTTCATCCATAAGTGTACTTGCAACGCCCTGGTCGTTTTCTGCCTTCTTGTATGCTTTCTGAGCGTCTTTGAACAAAGCAACCCCACCTTCGAAATCTCCTTTGCCAAGCGTAGCTAGGGCAAGGCCATAGGTTGCATCAGCAACACCATCCTGGTTCTTCATTTTCTCAAAGAGTGCCATTGCTTTCTTACAGGTAGCGACCGCATCATCCCATTTCTCGAGATTAATCTGGGCAACGCCAAGGTTGTACATCGTATCGCTGATGCCATTCTCATCTTTCAAGTTCTTGTAGATGTCCAATGATTTCTCGAAACATGGCAAAGCTTCTTCATATTCAGCCACTGACATGTAGACATTTCCCGCAGCATTGTATATCTTTGCTGCAATATCCATCTCACCAGCTGTTTCTGCCTCCTGAGCTTGCTCTAGAAGTTCTGCTGGGTCCATATCGTCAAGTGGATTCTCTTCAGTCAAGACTTGCACCTCTATATTACTAGACGAAAAATATCATACTGCTTTTGAATCCTTCTGCTCATGCTATTTCCGCATGATTAATAGAGGGTTCTCAAGTAAGTGTTTAATGGGTTCGTTCACTGTGAACTGCTCATCTCCAACTTGTACGGTAAGAAGCTTTCTCAACTCAAATCGTCGGAGATATCCAACAGCCTGCTCTCGTGGCAGATTCAAATCGTTCATCAGCTTTGTGAGACCATTCGCTTGACCACTATACATTGCGAACTTGGAGAACACAGAGCTCCATTGCATCATGGATAGATAGAGCAATGTTCTGAGCATACTGTCAACATTTTCTCCGGTCTTCGCAGAAACTGGAATAACAGGCAGACCAGCCAAGAATCGCATGTTATTGCGCAGTTGATCAACTGGGCGGCAATCCTCGATATCTTGCTTGTTTGCGGCTACAACACAAGGAACCCCTGGTAGAAAGAATGCAATCTCTCTGAAGAATAGTTTAGCTCGAGCATCTGATTCGGAATCAACAGAATCAACAACAAAGACAATTCCATCAGCTCCAGAGCTGAGAATTTTTCTCATAGTTCTGAATCGTAGCAGACCAGGCGTTCCGAATAGAAAGACATTCATCCCATCGATGTTTGCGAGCCCGTGATCCATTGCGATGGTAGTACCTCGACGCTCCACATTAATGCAAGCGCCATTAGTAATGTGATTGATCATCAAGCTCTTTCCAGATTCATATGGGCCCGTAACCACAATTTTCATGCGAACCATAACCTCTCTGTTGCTTATTCTCTTGCTAGACACACAATACAAGATGTATTTCTTTCGTGTGTCAATCTCGAGCGACGCGCTATGAGTTTTGTGCCGTTGGGCGTTAAATGGTTTGCCGTACTCAACCCCTTTTGGATGTAAATGCTTTGTGCACCATTAGCGAAGTTATTTATGAAAATCGGCGAACGACGTAATAATCAGAAACTTTAATATCGACAATTGACGTTATATTCAGTGTTCATTAAATTGGAGTGAAGTCAAATTGTCTGAATCGAAGAAAGAAATTCTGGATGATTTTTGGTTGTTCCATGATGTAGAAGAAGCTGAGATCATAGAACTCAGAAAGTTCATCGATCCAGATCTTGATCTCAAACCACTTGAGGGATTTGATAAAATCCTAGATCGACTGAATCATCTTATACAATAAAGAGAGTAGAGACTGGCTGCTTGCGGCAGCAATCCTCAGTCCTCTACCCCCGAGGGGTTTGGAAGAGCTTCATGGGAATTCAGTCTCAATGAACTCGATATCATCGGAGAACCTTGCTATTGGCTCGCCTTCCTGTTTGGTTACTTTTCCAATAGGCCAACAAGGTAGACCATCTTTAGCGAGTGCTTCAACAAATCGGTCTGCTTTCTGCGGGTCCAAGAACACCAACATTCCACCTGCAGTTTCGGCACCATACCCTTGAGATAGTTTGTGACCAAAGAAATCAGCGAGTTCTAAGGTTCCACGAATCACTGGTACAGTGTCAATACTTATGTCAACACAGCTTAGGGCGGCTACATTTCCCGCATGACCAAGTATACCAAATCCCGTAACATCGGTAGCAGCATGCACAGAAATCTCCTGCATAGCAGCAGCAACTTCTTGATTGCTCTGCGTCATCAGCTTTACAGCGATGTTCTGCATTCTGACAAGCTCAGGTTCGGTGAACCTCTCCAGAAGTGCATCCCGTTTATCATCCTGGAGATCCCGATAGGATCTCATTGCAGGTTGAATCCCCAAGGGTTTTGTGAGTAGAATTGTGTCGCCAGGTTTGGCTCCGGAAGAGTAGATAACTCTGTCAGGAGTCGTAATGCCTAGAGCAATTCCCCCAAAGACAGGGACGGGATTCTTGATTGTCTGGCCACCAGTGAGATTTCCTCCAAGACGTTTCATGAATGCACTCATACCCTTCAAGACGCCTACAGGGATATCCTCAGGCAAATCAGAAGGGTATGCAAGGAATGCCTGCAATGAAACGACATTGGTCGCACCCATTGCAAAGACATCATTCGTAGCGTTACACGCCACAATTTCCCCTTGGATGTGGGGATCGTCATGGATTGGCGTGAAGATGTCTACATTCTCAATCAGTGCGATATCACCATCCACAATGTGGACAACGGCATCATCACCGACGAGATCATGACAGCTTGCGTTTTGTGGAAGGATCCCAGCGGCTTGCAGCAGATGTGTCAAGTCATCCTGTTTGACCTTGCATGATCAGCCATGTGTAGTAACCAATGCTGTAAGTCGCACATCAGGCACTTGTGGCATCAGACCTCCTTTTGCATGGGATTATACCCGCATAGTAAAGACTATCACATCCATATAACACTCTTGCCTACGACACTTCACAATGCTTATAGGAAATTAAACCTGAGGCGAGAATATTCTAACCCAAGGTGATTCTACTTGCAATTGAAGAAAATAGCAGAAAACATCTTTGAGATTGAAAAAAGCACCAGACCATGGATGAGAGTACCAAGTCGTATCTATGCATCTGATGATCTAGTCGAGAAGATGAAACAGGATAAGACATTCGAGCAGGCAGTAAACACAACAGCACTTCCGGGAATTTACAATTACAGTATTGTACTCCCAGATGGGCATCAAGGATATGGATTTCCTATTGGAGGAGTTGCCGCAACTGATTATGACGCGGGAGTGATCTCTCCAGGTGGCGTTGGCTATGACATCAATTGTGGAGTTCGAGTTCTTAGGACTAATCTTGACATTAAGGATGTCCAAGAGAAAATGAGGGACCTCATCAATCAACTATGGGATGATGTGCCTACAGGAGTTGGAAAGAAGGGAAGCATACATCTCAGTGGTCAAAGGGGTGTTGATGATGTTCTCGAAGGAGGAGCTGAATGGGCAGTTGAGAAGGGATTGGGTTGGAAGAAAGACCTTGAGCATCAGGAAGCGAATGGTAGAATAGAACTAGCAGATGCAAGTAAGGTATCACCTGAGGCAAAGAAAAGGGGATTCTCCCAAGTAGGAACACTAGGATCTGGAAACCACTTCTTGGAAATCCAAGTTGTGGATCAGATATATGATGAAACAGCAGCTAGGGCAATGGGGATTACGGGTCAAGGTCAGGTAATGGTTATGATACATAGCGGCTCTCGAGGACTTGGACATCAGGTCTGTGGAGACTATATCAAAACCATGACGACCGCTATGAGGAAATACAATCTCGACCTTCCAGATAGAGAACTATGCAGTGCTCCAACCACTTCACCAGAAGGACAAGCGTATCTGGGAGCGATGAGTGCAGCTGCAAACTATGCCTTCGCAAATCGACAGTCAATGATGCATTGGGCTAGAGAATCCTTCTCGAAGGTGATGAAAACCTCAGCTGAGGATCTGGATATGAACCTAATCTATGATGTTGCTCACAATATGGGAAAAGTGGAAGAACATGATATCGAGGGTAGGAAACGGAAAGTTGTCGTACATCGCAAAGGAGCGACTCGTGCTTTTCCACCAGGTCATCCTGAAACACCTACAGCATACAAAGACATCGGACAACCGGTCATAATTCCAGGAACCATGGGTACCGCGTCCTACATACTGATTGGAAATCAAAAATCAATGGAGCTATCATTTGGATCAACAGCGCATGGAGCTGGTCGGTTCATGAGTCGTTCTAAGGCTAAGAAGACCTACTTCGGTAAGGATGTGCAAAATGATCTTGCAGGTCAAGGGATTATTGTAAAGGCGACCTCTGGAATGGTCATTGCTGAAGAAGCGCCAGGAGCGTACAAGGACGTTGATGAGGTTGTACGAGTGTCAGATGCAGTGGGTATAGCAACCAAGGCCGTACGCCTCCGACCTCTAGGTGTCATCAAGGGCTAATCGCCCCCGAGCCCGTTCAGTTCTAGCGATGTCAGCTAAGACCAGAACTATTCCAAAAAGGATGATGCCAAATCCAACGATTGTTAGTGGCGGAGGGATTTCTCCCAAGAACACTACAGCAAGGAGTGTTGCACCTATTGGTTCGCCTAACACCGCGGATGAAACGACATAGGCAGGAACAAGTGTAAGTAGATAGTTATTGACTGAATGTCCCAATGCTGTAGGGAAGATTGCTAATGCAATGAATATCACAATCTCAGTCGGTTCCAGAACGATTACGTTGATTCCTAACAGAATACATTGAACGAGTGTTACAATAGCGGCTGTAATGTAGACGACGGATGTGTATACAGTTATTGGCAATCCCTTTGCATATCGTCTACCCCCAATGAAGTACACAGCAAGCAGAAATCCACTCAATAATGCAAGCAAGTCACCTGTAAGTGCTCCCGTCCCTACAGACTCAAGATCACTCCACGCCAAGAGCACGGCACCTGAAACTGCAATAATAACTCCAGCCCACGATCGTCTTCGTAGAGCTTCGCCAAGGATGACAGTTGATAGGATTGCTGTAAAAATGGGAGAGGTATTGACAAGGACGACGCTTGCAGCTACAGTTGTCAAGAATAACGAAGTGAACCAAGTGGAGAAATGAAAAGCCAAAACAACACCGATCCCAAGCAACCAATACCAGTTCTTCTTCATTAGTGGTCCTCGATATGCATGAACATCATTTCTTGCAACACCGATGGAAGCCATCAAGATAGCACCATATAGGGTACGCCAGAAGACGATGACTAGAGGATCTGATTGACTAAAGCGAATGAGAATGCTAGCTGATGAAACCATAGAGACGGATAGTACCAACAGGAGAATAATATGTGAACGACTTGATTCTATACTCTCAGGAACTCTCTCCAAATCCGTTGCACTCCTATCTGTATTCCGTACCGCATTGAACACAGCGGAATTTTTTATTGGCCACTTCACCTTCGGAATATTCTGCTATACTTGACTTGCATTCTGGGCAATCAGGAAATATACTAATCATTCCGAGATTCAGTTGTTCGAGAATACGAATGACTTCATCAACTGAAGAGTATTCGAAGAGTACTTTGCAATCAAGACCAGAGACCATCTTGGAGAGAGGAGAGGAATTGAGATGTCTGAAGAGCAGTATTGGAGTTTCAGTCATTCTTGCCAACATCAGTTCCATCCCGACACCGAGGGACGGATTAGATACCTCAGCAATCAGGAGGTCACACTCTCGAACTTGTTCGACGTCCCTTCTGTAGATTTCAGCGGGTTCAGCAGGACCAAGAAACTGAGGAGCAAATACTGAGATTCCTCTCGACTCCAAGTGATTTACGACCGCCTTATAGAAATCATCTTTTCGTAATTCAGAATGGATGATTGGACCTGATAGATAGACATGTACCACCGTGGTTCACCGATTAGGCAGTTGAAAGACAAATCAATGTGATTCATCAGGAGTGTTAAGTAGATCCTTTGTTGGAGGCAAGGAACCGTCATCAGGGATCTCCTCTATCTTTCCAGCTCTACCCAAAGATAGTTGCATCTTCCCTTGCCACTCCTTGGCCCAGCCATCTGTGATTTTGACAACCTTTCCTGCAGACATGCCAGTTCCCTCTCGGAACCCCCATAATGATAGGACAGCTGTACCAGTTTCATCTGCCACTAGAACCTCAGTTAGCTGTGTCTTCCGTCCACTACGAGTGGATACTATTCTAGCCGGAGCGACAGATAGAATTCTTACGATAAGCTCAGGAACGTTCTTCCCGATTTCGACTTCATTCAGCTTCAATTATTGAAACCTCTCCTTTGAAGAAGAATGAATTACCAAATCAGTCTTACGCACTGACACTTTTCTTATTCGGGCTCAGAGGAATCCTCTTCTTTGTCTGACATTAAGGCAAATAACTCATCAAGGGCATCAAACTCATCATCATACTCTTCAGAAGCAGGGTCCTTTGGAATTGAAACGGGTTCATCAGGAGAACCGAGTATGTTCTCTAGTTCCTTGAGCGTTTCATCAGCGATTTTAGCATCTTCATCAAGCTCACCTTCAGATGATATGACCTCTTCACTTGAGAAAGCTTCTAACGCAACATCTAGCTCATCCTTGGAAACACGATCAATCTCTGCAGAAATTATATCGTCAGCATCTAGGGCTTCTGAAATCAAATCCTTGGCCATTCTATGTGAATCATCTGCTTCGGTTTCCACAGGTGATGGAAAGAACTCATCGATAAAGACAGTCATATCATCAGGATCTGCAAGGGATGTGCCCTCTGGGGGCCTCACTTCGACAATCTCTGAAGAAGTAGGGAGATCTTCCTCCTCCAGAGTCGCATCCATAATCGGAAGCTCATCCACATCTTCGATTTCGAGAGGCACCTCGCCCTCTTCAGAATCTTCTGCCTCAAGAGGGATCTCTTCCTCGAATTCGTCTATTGATTCTACGGTAGTATCGTCTGAGCCAACTTCCTCAATCACGGAGGTTTCAGCAACATCAGGTTCTTCTTCGACTAGTGATGGCATATCTGTAGATTCTTCTTCGACCTCGACGATTTCCTCTACAATCTCATACTCATAATCGTCACCCATTTCCTCTGCACTAATGATGTGTCCTTCTTCATCAACAAATACCTCTTCATACTCCTCCTCATCCTCAACTATTTCTTCAAAGTCTTTGTCAAGGTGCTGTTCACTCAAAGCAGCGGTGGCCTCATCAGTGAACCTGAGCAATTCTGAGGCAGGTAAATCGGGTAGCACGACTCCTACAAACTGAGCTGCGGCGGTCATAAGAATCCGTAGCATCTCGTCACGTCTTGATTTGTCAATAGCTACCATAGGATATGTTGGTATACCTAGGATTTTCTGCACTACCTCTGGACGCATCGCGTTAGGTTTGTCCTGCTTATTTGCCAGAGAAAAGACTGGAACTTTTGGCGCATCACGTTTGATGAGCTTGAGAATATCCTTGCTGATGATTACGTTTCTGAGGGATGAGTCGCATACCAAGAAGATAACATCGGCTCCATGGAAATAGAACTTCCACAGATTTCGAAAACGTTCCTGTCCAGCAAAGTCCCATAGGACGAGAGAATAGTTACCAAACCGAATATTCTCTACAGTTTCCAGATTCAATGCGATTGTGGGCACGTACTGTAGCGGAGGTGTATCACCCATTAGGAGATGAAGTGTCGTTGTCTTTCCAACACCACCTTCTCCAACCAATGCAATCTTCAATCGGGTAATGACCGATGGTTCGATAATCTGCTCATATTGCTGAGCGATATTGAGTATGTCTGATTTCACCAGTTTAGATCTTAGGCCTTTGATTGCAGCATCAAGGCGATCCGCAATTGCAGATTCATCTTCCCCTTTATCAGTGACAAAAACCACAACCACATCTTGAGAGAGGTCCCGACCATGAAACTTGTCATCACCAACAATTAGAGGGAAATTAGCCAGAGAAACGTCTTCTGTTCTTAGCTCTTCCCTCGTTGTGATGAATTCCTCTATGTCTTTCTTCACAACTTCAACTGGCCAGTATTGTGTATGTGCTAGAATCTCAAGATTGGAGATTCGAACAAGATATGTATTATGAATCACGGTTTGTCACCAGTTTCCTTCATACGAAGTTGCTTGTCCCCGGTCACTCTAAGGAAGTGAAGAAACTCCTTATGAGATAATCTTGTGTATTATATAGGAAAGAGAGAAGTTCGATTCTATAAAAGAGATGTTGGGAAACGGAACCACCTAAGTGGCCCCGCATCCGTGGATTGCCTTCGTCTTGAGCGCATGGAAGAAATCAATTATGCGCAAGTTGGGAATTACTTCCCGGGGACCAATGCGTAGAAACTCTTTAGGGACCGTAAACCGTGTGTGTTGCGAATGCGAGTTCCTATGACGGGGGATCCATGTACTCAACACAGTCGGCAAGAATGAAGGAGTTTTTCCACATATGAACCTTCCTAGTTTGCAAAATAACGAAAGGAACCACTATAAACTGGAATAAGTTCGACAAGACCAATGCGATCTGATGCAATTATCTTGGAAAATTGTCGCGTAGTAAACGTAGGTGTTGATGAACCATTTCCATGAGTCGAGAATCATCAGGAGTCTTTTCTAACTCGGTCACAAGTGTGCTGAGAAAATACTCAGGGAAGAATAGCCGTACTCGAATATCATTAAGAAGGAATAACCACTTGTCATACTCACCAGAGGCACCCTTCCGTCGTTTCTCTGAAACGATTCGGAATTTCTTCAAAAGTTGAATTGCTTGCTTGAGTTCTTTTGGCGGGATACCAAGTGTAGCTTCGAGCTCAGAGATGTTTGTTGGTTGGCGTCGAAGCACACTAAGAGTGTCATACGCATCCGGATCGGCAAGGATTTCTGCAACCGCAACCGTATCTTCAGGTGTCTTTTGCCATTCGGTTAGAAACTCAAGGACTTCGGTCTTGTACTCTGCAGTAAGCTCAGGATCAAGAACAGATGCCGCGGATTCCATAGAAACCAATGGGGGTGCTCTGAATATCTCAAGATCCTTGATCATAAAAACACAGGTCCTTCCGATTTCATCAACCCATTCTGTCTTAACTAGACCCAGCTCTTCAAAAGGAGCAAGAATTGAATCGACACTAACACTTGGGAGTCCTGTTACCATCTTCAGCCATTCTTCAAGGTCCTCCTTCGTGATGCCACCTTTCCAGAGTTTTGGAAAGACTGCTCTAGACACCTCATCAGAGAATAGACGAGCAAGTCGAGACTCATCTGTCATTCCAGCAAGGCGGATGATTCTCCGATAGGTATTGTCAAGTTCTGTTTGCAACTCAGCATCAGTCATTGAAACTACTGCATTCGTAATCGGAGATACGACAGAGGTGATCGCAGCTTCGTAAGTCTTGGCATCCTCAGATGGAGTGAGAAGAAGAGAGATACAATATTGCTCTTCCTCACGAACGATCCCTGTGTAGTAGGAGGCGACATTATACTCCTCCCCACCAATCCTAACACTCAAGGACGAGAATCCGGCTGTCGCATCACCCATTGCGTGTGATGTGAATATTCTCATTATTTCCGTGTTCAAGTCCTCACGGTAATAATCTGCAAAATCATTAGGTACCTTTGCTTTTAGAACGGCACCAATTTTTGAGTCCCAGTCGATTAGTAGCATTGCGACAGGCATTTTCCATTTCTCCGGTCCCATCTAATTGGCTTGCGAGGAGCTATTCAATGATACGGTTCTATTAGTGCGCCTAAAAAAGCTTGTCACTAGCCAATTCGCTTTTCAGTGGATGAGTACTGAAAATCGTTACCACGGTTACTTTTCCGTTTCTTGCTTTTCTAGTATATATGTGTGTATGGTTTTGTACACAAATTCCACTACTTGTTCCAGGTCCTGCTTGGCATCAACAACCACATAATTCCCAAGGTCCTGCTCAGACATTTCAAGATAAGCAGCTCGAACCAGGACCAATCGCTCATATTGCTCAAATTGCTCATTCTTCTCTGCCCTGCTTCCGAATACTCTTGAGAGACCTTCATCTGCAGAGATGTCTAGAATGAAAATGATATCAGGTTCCGGGGCATCGATATCTTCTCGATTCTTGCGAAGTATTTCTTGCCAAGGAAGTCCAGTGCTTGTACATTGATAGGCACCTGTAGCGAAGAAGTATCGATCCATAAGAACCACTTTTCCGGATTCTAGGGCAGGCAGGATACGATTTTGAATGTGCCAATGACGGTCCTTGATGAACAGATCCAGCTCCTCAGCTGGAGAAAGCTCACCTCGCGGAGATCTTTCTCTAATCTCTCGCCCCCAAGGACTTTCACTAGTTGGCTCTCGCAATCTGACAACATCAAAGGATTGCTGCATCAAGAGAACTTCTACGAGGTCACATACTGTGGTCTTCCCAGCACCATCGATTCCCTCAAGAACGAAAAGATACCCTGGATGTAGCCTTGTGCCTTCTATGTTCAATTAGATAGGTCTCCTCAAAGATAGGATAGATGAATCTCAAGTGACTATGTTTTAGATGCTTCGGTGCTCTTGGATGCATTTGAAGCGTGAGAATAAGACTCGGATAAACCTCTTATACTCTTACACATCCGTAAGAAATGCGTCAGGGGAACTTTGGACGTGGGACAAGAATGGGAGATGGAATCAATTCGATTCTAGGGTGAATATTCGACCGGATACATCCCATGTTTGAAAAGACTGCGAAAGCGATAAAAAGATCGCATTTCGTCATACCCGTTTTTGGGTCTAAGGTCCCCTTGCAGAGTTCTCGTATCCGGTCGATTCACAAATCACCTTCTTTTACAGCGGCGGGAAGAGTTATATTCCCATTTGATTCGTAGGACAACATATCCTAGAGTAGGATAACATATCCTAGAAGAGAGGTGAATTAGATGCGTTGGAAGATTTCGATTCTTGTAATCCTTCTAGTCATTTCAAGCATCCCAATCAGTAGCGGGATAGAGGAAGGTACACATGAACGAGCGTACTTCAACCTCTCTGATACAGTGAATCTTGAAATCGATTTTGGAAATGGGACTGTTACTCAATTCACTGACGCGAACGGAACGAATGTGCTAGAAGCCACTGAATCAAAGGTGAATGTTGTCGTAGAATGGTATGGCAACCTTGCATACGTTGTGGAGATAGCTGGTGTCCATAATGATGGTATAGCAGGACTCTATTGGCAATACTGGATCAATGGGGATAGAGCACCGTTTGCGGCAAATCAAATGGATGTTAAATCCAATGATTCAATAGAATGGAAACGAGTCCCTTCTACATTTACCGACACAGACACCACTGTTACAACACAAATCGATACTGATTTGATTCTGGGGTCTCTCATTACAGTAGTTTTGGGTCCAGGATTTCTAGGATTTCTATACGTAATTAAGATTAGGAGATCGATTGATGAAGAACATAGTTAGGATTTTACCAATTTTGATACTGCTAATTCTGGTTATACCAGCTAATGCCGCAGGGAATTATAGTAGCATACTTGACCCGACACCGTTTGGAAATACAACAATCAGCTGGCGTATTGTTGATGCTCCTGATGTGCCATTCAGTTTCTACTGGGCAGGAACGGAGATCTGGTTAGCTGAGCCAGAAAGCTTGATGTCATTCACAATTCAAGAGGTGAGTAATGACATTCTTGGCGAACTAATTCTCGGGAATGCCACTCTGATAGGAAATGATACAGATATTGCTAAAGACCTGACTTTAGGAATATGGGGGATTACTGAGTTCCATCCAGGATTGATTATCGAGATTTCAGATTCAAAAATAAATGAGCTTAATCAGACAGCTTTTGCTTCAGCAGAACGAGTTTCAGGAAACTACCTTAATGGTACCATTGATTCCTCATATGAAGAGATTACTATCTTTGGGTTGCCATACAGTTGCATCACGTTCACCTATGTACAAGACGATTCGGGATTTGGGAGTCCTCAGAGAACATATCTAGCTTATGATGTAAACACAGGAGTCCTTGTCCAGGCAAATACGACCTACACATTTACAACTCCATATTCATTGGTACTGGAACTGAATGATGTTGTTACACCTTTAGCCATCGGACCAATGATATTGGTTGGCTCTGGATTTGCTGTCATAGCTGTGATCCTAGTACTTCGGTCAAAGATGAATCGGTGAGGTGCATCGTATGCCAACGCGCCTAGCTAATATTGGAATGGACCGAACACGTTGGGTTTCCATAACGTCCATAATGACTGCATTGACGTTAGTAGGCAACTATATCGTCGTTTCTATTCCTAGTGTTGAACTCGGCACCACAGTCCTTTTCGTTACGGCATACGTTTTCGGATACATGATGGCATTATGGGTGACTCTCATAATGTCAATCATCTATGGCACAATAAATCCATGGGGAGGATTCATTCCTCAAATATGGCTGTCACAAGTTATCGGATGGTTGTATGTAGTTGCAGCGGGAGCAATAGCAGGAAATGGAGAGGATAAAAGAACTGCATTTGGGTCGAAGGAGCTAGGTATAATCGGAATCGCAGTGACCATCTTCTTTGATGTGGTGACAACAATCGGTTACTCAATCACCTTTGCAGTCCCATTCATCTTGGGATTGATAGGATTGATCCCTTTCATGGTCGTCCATGTCATTTCCAATGCGATACTGTTTGCAACGGTGGCACCAAGACTCCAGAAGACGATAAGAGAAGTATTCTCCTCAATAATCGCTTCCAAGAAGGATGAGGTATTACTGTTAGAGGGAGAAGGATAAAAGAGAACAAAGAATACTCATGGAAGGAGCTTGTGATAGTTTGTCGTGGCAAAAAGAGATTCGTCATATCGCTCAGCCTGCAGATGGAAGAGTTGCGCCAACATTCGGTCCACACCATGTAGCAGTTGCGATCACCATGATAGGAAGGGAACAACCCCTTGGCCGATATGAACTCTGTGAGAGGATGTCTATGGGGGAAGGTAGTGCTCGAACCCTTCTCAAACGACTCAGAGAATCCAATTACATCATGGCGGAAGGCAAGCAAGGTCAGAAGCTCACTGAGAAGGGGTTGTCTCTTTTCAATAGGATTACCGCAGACGTGCCAATTGGTTTGTCCTTGATATTGGGCGATTTAGTGGTTCATGAGTTTTCGTTTGCTCACTTGGTACGGAGAAAGGCAGCAAGGGTGACTGATGGAATTCGACAGCGGGATGAGGCTATCATTCAAGGAGGATCGGGAAGAGCTGGAGCGACTACATTGATACAGAAGAACGGATTACTTCTTATGCCGCCAGATGGATTCAATATTCTTCTCGAATATGAAGATGAAGCCCTACTTATTGCAGAGAGCTTGAGAGTAGAAGATGATGATGTTGTAGTCATAGGATCAGCTGATGATGCGAACCTAGCTAGAGAGGTCTCAATGGCTGCAGTTATGACTTTATTCGAGGACTGAGAATGCAGAGTGACTTATTCGGAAATGTTCCACAGATAGTCATCGATGTTCATGAAACAGGTGGAAAGGGGATGAATGCTGTCAAGCATTTGATGAGTATGCTTGACAAGGAAGGAGTGCAATACACGGTTCAGAAGATCCCCATTGGAGACATACTAGGACCAGAGGGAGTCGCAATAGAACGAAAGACAGTCAATGATTTTGTGAACACTCTCAAAGGAAGCGCGTCTGGTGTTCCCCGGTTGACAAAGCAATTGGAAGCACTTGAGGAATACGAGCGACCCTATATCTTGATAGAGAACATTCTTTCGATCAGGAGAGATCCAATGAAGGGGTGTATCTATATCCCATTTTCGACCAAGAAGACAAAGAACAAGCCATACTTTGTTACTATGGAACGTGTTAGCTTTATACATCCTAGTTCTCTGGATGCATTGATTGAGAGTATCAAGGATAGGGGTATAGAAGTTCTAGAAGGGTATAACGCCCTGCATTCTGCAGGTCTCATCTATGGAGTTCTAGCCGGTGGCGAGTCCATCAAGAAATCTGGTCAGAGGCTCCCAGTGATCAGGACAAGAAAGGGATTAGATACGCAGAATGATGAACAGGAATTCTTCATCGCAGGATTTCCTCAGGTCAACGTTGTGAGAGCTAGAGTTTTGCTTGAGAAATATGGCTCTCCAATCGAGGCTATTAGGAATGTTGATGAATGGGGAGATGTCCCAGGCATAGGTCCAAAGACAGTAGCGTCTGCCAAGAAACTCCTCTTTTCAGACTATCACCTTGAAGAGAAGGGGAATGAGGAACAAAATGAAGAATAAAGCACTACCGCGATATTTTTAAAAGCTCAAGTATTCTCTGGTCATATAATAGTTGAAAAGGTGACTAAAGTATGGGAGACGTACGCATAGCAATAGCAGGTCTCGGAAACTGCGCATCTGCATTGATCCAAGGCACTCATTATTATCGAGATGCCAAGGCAGAGGATGAAGTTCCAGGCCTCATGCATGTTGATTTTGGTGGTTATTATCCAAAGGACCTCAAATTCGTTGCAGCTTTTGAGGTGAATAAGAAGAAAATTGGTCTAGATATCGCAGACGCCATGTGGGTCGAACCGAACTGCTGTGTGAAATTCGCCCCAGATGTTCCAAAGACCGGAGTGAAAGTCCTCCCAGGCCCTATATCCGATGGTGTTGCCCCTCATATGCGAGAGTCATTCTTCACATATGATGAGAACGAGATTGAACCTGTTGACATTGCGGAGGAACTCAAGAAGTCAAAAGCAGATATGCTCGTATCATATCTTCCAGTTGGTAGCGCGGAAGCATCACGAATATACGCGGATGCAGCCATTGAAGCTGAAGTCGGATTCATCAATGCATTTCCAGAGTTCATTGTTTCAGATCCGAACAGTCCTCATGCACAAGCTTTCGAGAAGAAAGGCATCCCTGCAGCTGGAGACGATATCAAGAGTCAGCTAGGCGCAACCATTTTGCATCGCGTTCTTGCGCAGCTTTTTGACAAACGCGGATTGATTCTACAGAACACCTATCAGTTGAACATCGGCGGAAATACAGACTTTGAGAACATGCAAGTCGAGAATCGTCTTGCCTCAAAAAGAATTAGCAAGACAGAAGCAGTAACCAGCTGCGTTTCCTACGAGCTGCCTACAAAGATTGGTCCTAGTGATTATGTTCCATTCCTTGAAGACAATAAAGTATGCTACATCACTATGAGATCAAAGGCATTTGGGGATCTACCGATTGACCTTGACCTAAAACTATCTGTGCAAGATTCCCCCAACAGCGGTGGAGTCATCATTGACGTTGCCCGAGCAGTAAAAATTGCACTGGACCGTGGTGTAGGCGGTGAATTATCCAGTATCAGCTCATACAGCTTCAAACATCCACGTTACCAAATTGATGATTTCGAAGCCCGAAAGAGGGTCGACGAGTTCATCGAAGGCAAGCGTGAAAGATAAACAAGAGAGAACGAGTCAAATTGCCATTGGCTGTGACTCGTTTTACTTTTAGTTCAAAAAGAGAAGCAACACGCCAATACAATGACTTGATTGGCGTGCATATCTATAGAATGCAGCTCTATAGTCTTGTAAAACTATCAACGGTTTCTTGGTCTAGACGTTTTATTAGTTCGACTAGAAGTTGGACCGCACTCTCAACATCTCCCAAATCAAGCATTCCGTTATGGGAATGAATGTAACGTGTGGGGATGCCAAGGAACAATGATGGAGCACCCATTCCTGCAAGGTGAATCTGACCTGCATCAGTACCTCCTGCGGGTAGAAAAGCTGCCTGATGTTTAATCTTCATCTCCTCAGCTATCTCTAGAGCGAACTTGCGAAGCTTTGGATTTGGAATCATCGAGCCATCACCTGCAGATATCGCTACGCCGGATCCCATCTTCTGGACGAGTCCTTTGGAACCAGGCGAATCGCCAGAGATGTCAACATCCAATGCAAAGCCGATATCAGGTTGAATCATTTGGGCTGAGGTCTTGGCTCCTCTCAGACCAACTTCCTCTTGAACAGTAGATACTGCATAAACCGTATTTGGATGCTTGATGTTGCCTTCTGAGAGCCTTCGAAGTGCCTCGAGGACGATAAACACCCCAATTCGGTCATCGAATGCCTTTGCGACAGCTAGATGAACATCGACTGTTTTCTCCTCAGCATCTTCATCATCTTCATCCTTCTCTTGGCGAGTTCGTTTCAACGTGCGGAATACGGATCTAGGTACAGCAGGGTCTCCTACTCTAATACCTAGCTCTTCGACTTCCTTCTTGGAAGAGCAACCAATATCGATGTACATTTGGTCCTTGGTGACGACCTTTGTACGTTGCTCAGGTGTGAGAACGTGTGGCGGAGGTGCGCCAATTACGCCAATGATCTTCTCCCCACCCTTGAATGGACGTACAATCACCTCTTGCGTCAATAGTGTCTGATCCCACCAACCGCCTAGTTGATGGAACTTAAGATAGCCTTCCTTCGTGATCTCAGTGATCACAAACCCAATTTCATCCATGTGCCCTGCAAGCATGATCTTCGGTCCAGAATTACCTCTCTTGAAGATCACACTTCCAAGTCGGTCAAACAGAACCTCATCAGCAAATGCCTTACCATATTCATGAGCAATCTTTTGAGATTCTGTTTCATGTCCACTTGGACCAAAAGAATTGCACATATCTTCCAGAAACTTAAGATTTAGTTTGTCAGTCATATCTGATTACTTCCAGAATTCATTATCTGATTGGTCTTCATCCAAAAAGAATCCGTTATAGTGTGTTTTGGTTGAAGATGTTTTTCATTGAATTAGACGATGGTCGCTTGAGCGAGAATCTCGAACGCTGTATCAATATTCTCACCAGTAAGGGCACTGGTTTCAAGATAGCCATTTAGATTGTTCTCCTCAACAAATTCAAGTGCCATCTCTCGGGTAATCACACGCTCATCCACCAAATCGACCTTATTTGCTAGCAGGACAATTGGAATCCTTGTACCCAAGGCAGATTCCGTTTCGGCTATCCATTTTGGAAGCTCTTTCCAAGTGTTCTTTCGAGTGACATCAAACACAAGGAGTGCTCCTTTGGAACCTTTGTAATAGCTTGTGCGGATGAAGTCAAAACGTTCCTGGCCAGCTAGATCCCACACCAGTAATTTGACTCGAACGTCGGTCCCACTATGAGATTTCACAGCTACTGTTTTCACAGCGAATTGGGAACCAATAGTGACGATATACTGTTCGGAGAATTTCTGGGTCAGAAAGCGGTTGACAATAGCTGTCTTCCCACTACCTCCAGCTCCTATCATGCATACCTTTCTCATGTAATCAAATGATTCGCTCATCAGTAGATGTCCTCATAATTGGTAGAGTATTGACTCACATCGCTTGTTTTGACTTCAATTACCCTGTGAACGGGATTGTCCGCCATATTTAGCCTTTTTCGGAATGGATACCTTATCCATAACGCGCGACTTCGCTAAATGAAAGCTTCTAGTACGAAGGGATTATATCAATTCTGAAGAGTTGATTGGGGTGCCGGGAGGATACCAATGGAACTGATCACAGTAAAAATGAGCGACATCTATGTGAAGGGACTGGATAGACTAGTAGAATTAGGCATGTATCCATCAAGAAGTGAAGCAATCCGAGTTGCTATCAGAGACCTACTAATGAAAGAACTGTGGCCACGCGAAGGACTTCCTGGAAGATTGGAGAATAAGGCTGAAGAAGAAGGATAGAGAGCACCTTTTTTAGCACCCGAAAGAATGATTAGGCAAGATTATTGCAGAACTATTGACACGCTACATGGAGGAAATTCGGGATTGAATCTTAGAATTCTGTTTAAAAGTTTCAAATTTGCATTTCGTGCCCGTAAACGAGTCTTATCGTTCATCGTCGTTTATGCGATGCTGTACATATTTGTTGCAAAAGGAGAACCCCTCTTAGGGGTGCCATCATATATCATGGCATTTGTTGTCGCCACCGTATATGCAATTCTGATTGCACAGTTTAGACGTCGGGACATCGCGATTTTGAAATGTGTTTCTTGGAGTAATTCGGAAATCATGTTGCTTCTGGTAGGGGAAGTCATCCTCGTTTCTGTGACCGCATTCTTAGTCGTGTTCCAATTGAGTGTTGAGATATTGGGTCTGATGGAGTATGTCGTTGGCATTGGCCCAGCATTGCAACCAATCAGGGATGCTATAGTGATTGGACTTGAACCAATGGCTGCTACATTGTTCACGATAATTGTGCTTCAGATTCCAGGTCTTATTCTAGCTCAACTAAGAGCAATGAGCATTCCGCCAATGAAGGCGCTAAGGGAGGAATGATACCATGACTAATCCTATTATTCGAGTTGAAGGTGTTGACAAGGAATATGGTAGAGGAAGGAACACAGTTGCGGCACTCAAGAACATCAACCTTGAGGTACAAGCTGGTGAGTTCATCGCGGTTGTTGGACCTAGTGGTTGTGGCAAGTCAACTTTGCTGCATGTCATGGCAGGTCTGGAACAGCCATCTGATGGGAGAATACTATTAGACGGTGTTGATGTCACGCTAATCAGTGAAAGAGACCTCCCAAAGGTTAGAGCTCAGAAGATTGGTTTCGTCTTCCAGTCATTCCTCTTAATTGATGACCTTACCTCATATGAGAACATCGAAGCTGTTCTTTGGACTATTCAGGAGTACACCAAGGAGAAACAAGAGTCGATGACACTTGATGTGCTTCGTGAGGTGGACATGCTTGAGCGGCGGGATCATCGTCCTATGCAATTGAGTGGTGGCGAGCAACAACGAGTAGCAATAGCAAGAGCACTTGTGAACAACCCACCAATTCTCTTCTGTGATGAGCCAACAGGTAATCTCGATACGAATACTGGGGAAACCATCATGAAGCTCATATCACGTCTAAATCGTGATAGAAAGATGACAGTCGTCTTGGTTACCCACAACGAAGAATTGACCAAGTACGCTAAGCGAACGATTCGCATGCGTGATGGTGCAATCACATCAATCAAGTAAGTGCCGCCTTCTGGCGGCCCCACTTTTTGTTTTTAGCCAAAGCTTTAGATGCCAATCAATGTACGTTTGAGCAATCTGGAGAGCATCGTGAGATGGAAAAGGCTGATTGTAGTCGTTTGTTACACAAGGCTGAAAATGAAGCCAAGGAAGGTAACAATGAAACATCTGCCGAGCTATTCTTCTCAGCAGCTCAGTGTTGGGCGAGATGGGAATTCTTCACTAAAGCAGCACAGGCATATGAGAGAGCGTATGAGCATGCAATGCTTGCACACAGATACTCCGATGCTGCAGATTCAATGAAACTGGCAGGTCATTGCTGGATACGACAGAGTGAACATGAAAAGTTCGAGATTGACTATCAAATCGCTGCTGAAGCCTATATCTATGCTGCTGAGGAGGAGAGAGATCCAACACGATTTGTCGATGGAGCATTCTGTGCCATAGTAGGAGGAGACCTTGAGCTAGCCCGTCAATTGATTCATGCTGCCGCAGAAACAACAAAAGGCAAAGTAAAGGAACTCATCAATTTGTGTCTGATGATGAATGAATATCACTTTGGCGATGCTGAGATGTATATCGAAGCAGCGCTAACTCGAGTCCTCGATAAGGAAGGGGTCACTAGGATTAGAGAGATTTTCTATCTTGCCTTTGCGGGCTTTGCAAGGTCGCTACTTGAGTCAGAGGTGGCAGTGTCTATCAAAAGTATCGCCGAGAGTACGGGACTCACAGTTCAGAAAACGAGAAGGATATTGGAACGTGGTATTGAGCAGGGGCATATACCTGCATATCTTGACCCCGAGTCTGAAGAGATAGTAGTGGACAGCGATAGACTCGATACTGAGGATTTACAGAGGAGAAAACGACCTATTCTCAGCAGGGATATAAGAGATCCTGGTGCATGGGATATAGACTTGGATGATTGACCTCGAATACTTGAGGAACACTCAAAGGAGTCCACGCATGCAACATTAAAATTGGGATAAAACACCTAATCTGATAACCTCAGTTATGGTTTAAGCGAAGAGGCAGTAGAAAGCATTTTTAGTACGATTGCTTTCACTGACTACTTGCCTTAACCTAAAAGGTACGGTGTGACTGATGAACGAAGGGCTGAAATGGCTGCAATGTCCTGTCTGTAAGGAAACGATTTCATGGCAGGTTCCAGCAGACGCTTTAAAGGATGTGAAGCGATTTCCAGCAGGGATTGTGATAAAGCATAGGGACCACTACGTCATTTGCTACATTGATAGTCATTATCAGCTAGCCGATACTGAAGCTGCAACTGCTTGTGTTGAAGGCACCTCAAAACAGTGAGTTGACATCTACTCTTTCTTGAATTCGAGATTATTATCAAGGGCCCATTCTAGCACTTGAGCAGCTTGTGTACTTGATATGCCCCAGACCTGTAATTTGTTGATCAATTCGCGAATTCCCAAAACCCAATCCCGCAACAAGTCTCTGATTCGAAAGACAACATTTGTATCTTCAGATTCTCGAAGAATCGGAAGGAGCTTTGTCACAAGACTCTGTGAAAGAACAAGGATAGTTTCAAGTCTTGCTATCCATTCTTCTCGGGGAAGCCCTGTAAGTGTTTGAGCGACAGATAGATGATAGTCATATTGAGTGGCGAAGTACCGCAATCGCCAGCTCAAGAACTCTATTATTAAGGTTCTATGGGCATCGCTTGGAGCGGTCTTCATGAGAAGTAATAGAAAACGCTCTGTCATTTCATCCGCGGATACACTGGCATCGTAGAATTGAGCCATTGCTTGTTGATACTTCTCATTCAGCAAACTCTCTTCTGCTTCTCGTGCTGCGTTTTTGAATCTCTGAATAATGGCTCTTGTGGAGTTGAGATCGTGGTTATTCTTCATGTCGCCATTATTCCTCCACCAACTATTCTCTATTCATTCTTCGTCAGGTAGATGAGCTCTACAGCTAGGACCACATCCATTGCGCGGAGCCACTCAACGAACTCTTCAATATTGTCCTTCTTCGAGATATTGAAATACCCTTCCCATATGCAAGAGTCCTCCATTGGGCAAAATCCTGTGGAGTGTAATAGCTTGATTTCTGATTTTCGGATTTTCTCATAGACCAATCGTGATGCCTGTGTAAAGGCATTCAAATCCAATGAAACTCGAACTTGGGTAGTGAACTCACTTTCGAGGGGAATGACACGAAGAAATCCACTCCGTGATCTGATAATGAGCACATCTGATCCATTTGAGATTCCAGCAGATTTCATATGTGGCTCAATCAAGATTCGTCCATCTTTTACTTCTGATATCGATCCATCTGTAAGTTCCTTCATTTCTTCCAGCCTGTAAGTTCTAGTAAGATATCGTTACCAAGTTCTGTTATGAAATAGATACCATTTTCTATCTTTATCAAACCGAGTGTTTCCAATAGTGGCACCTTAACATCCAAACATGACTTCGTTACAGTGCTCAATCGGATTATTTCTTCATCATTCATACATCCTTGGGCAATTAGTCCAAGTGTTTCAATCCCTAATTCACCCAAGAGGTACTTGATAGTGGTTGGGTCTAGGTCGATCTTCATTGCAGTGGTTTCCATTTCATGTCTGTCTAGAGAATATAGACGGAAAAAGAAAGCTATGATGTCCTCCAAGAGGAATCCTATCCCAAGCAGGGCGGAGGGTGTTTGAACTTGTATTCGTCTGTCGAGCAAAGCCATTCCATGAATCTGGCGGAAGGAGGATATTCCTCATAGAGGCGACTCCTATGAGCTTCTAACAATACAGGTTCTATTCCAGAGAAACCTGCCATAGATGTCACTTGGTTGCCAGATGCTTCAGATATCGATATGACAGGACTAATCCAAGATTCCCATTCAGTCGTTCTTAGTAGATGATGGTCAACCACAAGATATCTTATGGACTTGGCAAGCTGCGTAAGTGAGTCATGCGATTGCTTATTCTCTGAAGGTGAATAGCTCTTTAGGTAGATTGGTGGTCCGCCAAGAATAGCAGTATCAGCATTTCTGGATGCCAGATATTCAAATGATGATTTACTGCTTGGACCTTGAACATCGGGTGCAAAAACCACTGTAACATCTTCATAATAGACAGTTGTCGCAAGAACATAGCCTAAGGGACTATTGTCAGGACCATGGGGTAATGGATGAGAGAATTCGAGTCTGGTGTTGCCGATTTGAAAGGTCTTCCCATCTGCGACCTCAATGGATGCGACATTGCGCAAATCCCGCTCGAAATAGTATGATCGTCGTCTTTGTGAGGGATTGATGTTCATACGTCCATCTTTCGCAAGTATTCTCTTTCCAGCATAGGTTCGAACACGATCCTGAGGTGTACTCAGATTATACCTTTGATTAGTTGCCCCAGGTCGTACATGATCAAAGTGATAATGTGAGATTGTCAGAATGTCGCAATCTTTGGCTGCTTCTTCTATCCTGATGAGCGCCTCTTGAAGAGCAAGATACTCTTTTGGGTGTGGCTCATGTGGAGGACGGAAAGCAAGAGCTGCTGATGGATCTAAAAGAATCGAAAGATCAGGTGTTTTGATTTTGGTGCATAGAGATCTAACACCCAAACTTTCAGCAGCTAGTGGAATGACATCGATATCTCCGATTTTCAAACGTAGCCCTCACGATAGTAACTTAGACGGTAATCCTTTCCATCCTGTATAAGCTCAGCCTCATGATATTCAACATGCTCGGTTGATTTTTCATGAAAACGTGTGAACATCTGAAAATCAGATGGAACGACTTTGGCTTGCATTCCAAGAATTTCTTCAAGCTCGAACAGGGCTAGTTGGCCCTCCCGATGGTCCTCGCAAAACGAGTCGATTTTGGCATCTCCAACGAAGATTAGGAAATGGGATTTCAATTCACCGTCTATTGAAACCAGACGTTCTGAAACAATCCCCTTTAGAGCATAGCTGTTCGGTAGAGATGAACCGGTTTCTTCCATGACCTCACGTATTGCAGCAGAAGGTATATGCTCCCCCACATTCACCTTCCCACCTACTAAGCCCCATAGATTCTCGTAGGGAGGATTTCGCCTTTTCAAGAGGAGGAACTTGCCATTCAATCGTAGAATGGTTATTGCGATCGGGACTGTCTTCGTCAATTCGCCTCACTACTCCTTGAATTGATAGCCATACGTATGCCCCTCTCTATAAACATACGGAACACACGAACAAGCTAAGATTCTTAGCATCGATAGTGATTAGTTTCCCTGTGGATAAAATTGAAGGACTTGTTGACGCAATCATTGCGAGAGGATATCCTTGAAAGGATAACACCAACACAAGAAGAGGTTGACCGTCAACATAAGATAATTTCTGACCTTACAGATGCAATCTCTTCACTCGCATTGAAAAAGGGATTTAGCTACTCCTTCATTCAACCTCAAGGTTCAACAGGGCAAAAGCAAACACAGCTAAGAGGAACAAGTGATATCGATCTATTTGTGGGGTTGAACCCTGAAGACTATATCGACATACTTGACCTTCCTACGAAGTTGAGAAATGAAGAGCTGGATAGGATATTCGACAACTTTGTAGATAGCTGGTTCACTCCGGCCTTAGATGGCCTGAAAGCTGCATCATTGCAGAAGACATATTCACAGCACCCATATCTATCAGCAGATTATTTGGGGAACGATGTTGATATCCTTCTATGTTTCGATCTGACTGCAGAATGGATAGCAAAAGAAGGTCCGATAACAGCAGTGGATAGGACCGTTCACCATTCGGAATATGTCGCATCACGATTGACCTCAGAATTGCGTGATGATATTAGAATCTTGAAGTCCTTCATCCGGTCCTGTCATGCATATGGTGACACATGTGCTGTAGGACGTATGGGATTCACGGGTGTGGCACTTGAACTGCTTGCTATTTGGGAAGGTGGGTTTCAAAATGCGGTCAAGGCGTTGATCGATCTCAAGAGCAAATCCTTAGACCCACTCAAAAGGACCTTTGATGAACTAGTAAAAATCCCATCTTTTAAGGACGACCATATCTTCATTATAGATCCAACAGATACAAATCGGAACATAGCATCTAGCTTCTCAAAGAGAGCGTATAGATGGATTACGAGTAGAGCGAAGGATTTACTTCAAGATGATATCTCTAATGATAGGATTCTAGACCTCATAATAGAAAGCCCAATCTCTATAGTTAGACCTCCTGAATTGATCGAGAAACATCTTTTCATCCATGAGGTTCAATCTAAGAAGGAATCGCACTATACTGTTGTGCGAGACAAATTGTACAGATTTGCCAGTAGGATTTGTAGGGAGGTTTCTCTAGAACGAACAGGCGAACCTAGATTTGGAAAGGTCACCTTTGAGATAATATTCGATGCCTCGAGATTCGCATTGGGATTTGTTGTAGAAGAACCAGAAATCTCGAAAACATTTACTCGTCGTGGACCGCCTTCTAACATCCCTGCAGCCTCTAATTTTCAAGCTACCCATCCAGACGCCTATTTGCGAGATGATTATCTCTGGGTAGATCGAAAACGAAAATGGACTAGTGCTGGTAGAATGATAGAACATTTGCTTTCCGCCAATCTTCCGAAAAATCTTGAGTTGCTTCAGGATAGGTCAGATATAGGAAGGCGTCTGGCGACCATACTGCATGAAATCATCATCCCCCTTGAGAGTTTTCCAATCAAGGCAAGAGTTTAATCCTCTGCACTGCAAGGAAACGTGGGAATATGCATGACAATAACGAAGGCCACTCTGATAACGCATCCAAAGTCGCATCAACATGTAGCTCCATTTCCGAGGCCAAATCTTGAAGCTTTTGAGGCACCGCTCAGACTCCAGATGGCTGATAGATATCTATCTATGCATGCTCAAACAAAGAACATGGAGAGAATCAAGGCCCCACGAGCTTCTCAAGAGGACATCATGCGAGTTCACACGCCCTATCTTTATGAATCGGTCAGACTAATGGCGAATCTGGGAGGGGGAAATCTGGGAGAATCTGCACAAGCAAGTCCAGATCTGTTTAGGAATGCTTTGGTATCTGCAGGAGGTGCAATTCATGCTGCAGAATACAGTTTGGAACATCAGGACACACATCCATTCTCACTCATGAGGCCACCGGGACATCACGCCACACGTTCCAATCCAGGTGGCTTATGCTTCTTCAATAATATCGCCATTGCTACTGCAAAGGTTAAGGAAGAGAGAGCAATTGAGAGAATAAGTATTGTAGACTTTGATGATCACTACGGAAATGGGACTGCAGAAATCTTCTATGCGGATCCCTCTGTGCAATACATTAGTATCCATGAATATGACTATGAGAATTATGGGACAGGGCATTATGAAGAGCTAGGATTTGGGGATGCTCTTGGAACGAATATCAATATTCCACTTCTAGATGGCGCATCAGATACGGTATACAAGGCAGCATTTGAAAATATCATAATTCCCGCATTGAAGAAGTACAAGCCAGAGATGATTGCGGTATCTGCAGGATTTGATCCCCATTATGCAGACCCCGTAGGAAACATGAATATCGATAGCTCCACATTTTGGGATATTGGTAAGAAGATACGTGTGATTGCCAAGGAACTCGATGTAAAAGGATCATTCACCATATTAGAAGGAGGATACAATCCACTGGCAACAGGACCATCAATTGTTGCATATCTCCTAGGATTGTTGGGAGAAGAGCAACCTATCCTAGAGGACCAAGTCGCTCGCGAAGCAATCGAACCACTAGATAAAGCGAATCTGGACATTATCGATCAGGTTGTTTCTATCATTAGTAGATTCTGGTGATTTTTTCCAGTGATATGAACAAGATTTTAAGTGCACCTTTGAAGGCTACCTTGAATCACAACCTGTGGAAGTGTATAGTTGGCTAAAAAACGAAAGTCTGGAGGCCGTTCAAAGGGTGCCTCTGGAAAATCAAAGAACGTTCAATGTTCAAAGTGTGGAAGAATTGTTCCATCAGACAAGGCAAAACGAAGAACCAAGAGGGTCGCACAAGTAGATCCTCAGCTTGCGCGTGAGCTAAGACAGCAAGGTAGCTTTGTTCCTTCAAAGATAGTAACTCAAACATTCTGTGTTAGCTGTGCGGTTCACACTGGCAAGGTGCATATTCGTCAGGCAACTGAACGAAAGTCACACCTTGGCAATCGCTAATTGAAACATACAATGAACGGATCTCAGAGATTCTCAAGCATTTCTGGTCTATGAACCATCGCATTAGCTGGTACTCCAAATGGCCAACTCGACAGGTCTTAGATTCATAATGGTGCTCCCAGAGATCCAATCAGATGGTAATTTCCTGCTAAAGGATCTGCCAGGTTCTGGTAAGCGAATAGACATTCTCTGCAGATCACTTGCTGCTTGTTTTGATTGGGCGGCACCTGTTGGAAGTACAAGATGTTTAGAACTAGTAGCAATCCTCTCTGATAATGTCATCTTGCATTTTACTGCACCAGATAGATGTGAGGAGAAAGGCGAAACTTGGTGGGCGAGTGCCATCCAATTGGCTCTGAGGGAGAAAGAGCCTCCAGATTTTATTACCATAACAAGGATTAGTCTCGAAGAGTATCTTTTGAAGATTCTAGATGACGATAATCGTGTCATTGTACTTGAAGAGGATGGAGAACATCTGGATACGCACTTACTAGAGCGCGCATCACAATACAGTTTTATGCTTGGAAATCATGAGGGCTTCGACGAGAATACAACAGAGGTAATAAGAAAACTTCGATTGCCATCTGTTTCGCTGGGGGCTTATAGCTACCTAGGAAGTCATTGCATTGCAATAGTAGTATCCGCGTTTGAGAGGCTTGAAAGATGAGTGAAGAAAAAAAGAGCGAGATTCGTCCAAGGGCAATGAATCGATTAGTCAATAAACTGACGAAGGAAATGCTCTGGATATACATTCTACGGCTCTTACAGGAACGGCCTCATTATGGATATGAAATCAAACAACTTGTTACTGATAGATTCGGATTCTCTCCAGCCACAGTCAGTGGTTATGCTATCATCTATCGCCTCATAAAGGACGGTCTCATCAATGAACAAAGGAAAAATGATTCTCCCCGGAAATACTATGAGATCACTCCCAAAGGCAGAATAGCGATGAAGGAGGCAAAGGATTTCCTCTCAGCCACAATGGATTTGGTATTCGATATAACCGAGTAGTTACTTCACAACAATTCGGTCGGATATTTTCTGCTGGCGTCGATTAAGCTCTTCAGGAGATAGTACGAATTCAGCACAACTCGTTTCCATAACAATACTTGCAGCACTAGAAGCTAGAGCGGACCGTTCAGTCATGGATTTCTTTTGCAACATCCCTACCACGAAAGCGCCTAAGAAGGCATCAGAAGCTCCAAGAACGTTTCTACGGGTAGAGCGATCAAGAGGTACAATATAGAACTCCTCTCCATCATATATTACAGCACCCATGGACGAAACCATAGCAATTCCAATCTCGGCTCCACTCTCCACGATGTATTCTGCTGCGAGTAGTGGATCGGTTTCGCCCGTTATCATCCGCCAGAGAGGTCGTTCCATCCTAATGATATTGGAATACCCCATAGCTTCGGTGATTTGACTTGCATTTGGAGTAATATGAACAACTCCAGATTCGTCTGCTCTAACACCCATTCCTTGGACATCTAGTATGATCGTAGCATCAGATGTATCAGAAATCCATTCGACCAATTCAGAATCTATCTCTCGATATCCTGGTGCTATCACAATGTATTCCGAGTTCAGGAACTCCTCAGGGATGTCACGGATTTTGAGAGCTCTTGCTGCTCCGATTAGCTCTATGGTTGGTGCTCCGCCATCATCACAGCTGATATGGAATCCACCAGTGCTTGGAGAGTCGATTGCATAGTATTCAGGTATGCCCAAGATGTCAATATCATTGGCAAATCTATCCCTGAAATCGACTCCAATTGCACCTATTGTCACTATTTCATGGACATTTAGTTTAGCGATAACTTGAGAGATATTGATTGCGGGACCAGAAAGGATTCGTTCTTCAGTTTGAAATTCGACAGTTGAAACGGAATTGTAGAGTGGATTTCCAATAACAGCAATTTCATACATCAGTGTCTTCATCCTAGCCCTCACGGGGAATCATTTTGTTTGCATATGCGAGTCTTTGTACGACAGTAATATGTGAAAGAATTCCTGCGATAACAACACATAGGGTTAGCACATTGGTGATTTGGATTAGTACGAAGAAGTCTAAGACAGCAGGAGGGAGTAGTAATAGGAAATCAACCCATAGATTGGAACTTGGAAGAGCCAAAAGTAAAATGCCAACAATTGTTAGGATTAGTTTCTCTTGACGCTCAGCAATACCTACAGAGCAATTCTCCATCCCACCAACAGATTCAGCTTTAGCGCGACTGAAACTTGCCATAATCATTCCGAACAGGGTGAAGAATCCCCAGAACCAAGGTATGAATGTATCTCCAGGCATGTAGGGCCACCAAGGAATTGAAACTAGTCCAATGGGACCCCACATAATTCCGAGCATGAAGAAGTACTCAGCATATCGATCAAGAGTGTGGTCAAAGGTGGCACCGAACTTCGAAGATAGATTTGCAGCTCTCGCAACTGCGCCATCGAACATATCCATTACTACAGTCAATATCATAATCGCGAGTCCAAGCAAGAGATCACCGATTACAAAGAAGTAACAGCTAATAACTGCAACAAGTAGAGTGAGTCCAGTGATCATGTTAGGAGTTATACCAGTCCTAGCAATGATTCGGCCCACTGGCATCATTACCTTTTGATATCGTTCTCGTAGCTTGCCAAGCATGATAGTCACTTACCCAGTTACAGCGCGAGCCCTTTGTTGTGCTAATAAAGGTGTTGAGAGAACCATTCTAGGGGAAGGGGTTTATAGTACACTCTCCAGTCTACTTGCAACCCACTCTCGACCCAATAGATTGATGAACGGACCTAGCCTTGGACCGAATTTCTGAGATATCAAGATTCGGTAAAGAATCAGGAATGCCCTCTTCTCTTTGATGCCAACATCTCGTGCTTTCTCAAAGGCAGCAGCTTGGATATCATCGTCATCCATCTCACCTGAGCGAAGTACGTCTGCAAAGGCAACAATGAAGTTCCTATCAGCTTCGGCAAACGTTGACCTAATCTCCTGTGGTACTACATCAGGAATTCTCACCTTGTCACGTTCTGAGCCAAACATCTCGACCCAGCCGCGAGCTTGATGAAGACGTTTCTCCATCAATTGCAAAGCTAAGTCAGACACATGATCCAGATTGTGCAGCTTCATCAAGACGTTCTTCGAACGTTCAATCATAGCCTCTTTGCCAATTGTGCCTTCAAGCTGAGCTGTAAGTGCTGCGAATTTGAATGGTAATTTTGGAACATATCCTTCATCTAACGATCGAGCGGTACTCAGTGGATAGAGTATCTTGGATAGTTCCTTTTGATCGTCAGCAACTTCTTCGAATCCAAAGAAAATTCGTTCGAATCTGTCAAATTCATCGACCATATCAGGTATCCGATCAGGTTGAATATTGATTGCTCTTGCAAGGTCCGTTTTTAACATTAGAAATCTGTAAAGCTCAGGAGGGGCAATATCGAGCCAAGTTTTTGGAATGAATACAATCCCTTCGGAAGTACTCATATCACGACCTCCGATTCGAACCCATTCATAGGGGACCTTTACAGGTCCACACCAACCAAAAACCTTGCGTGATATCTCCAATCCAGTGTCATACGAACCTCCTTTGACAGAGTGATCCTTTCCAGCAGGTTCGCATGAAACTTTGTAGATATACCATTTAGCCGGCCAATCGATTCTCCATGATAGTTTCATACGAACTTCAGCGATAGGTAGGGTGTCAGACAAACCGCAAGCAGGACACTCGAAAGAGACAGTATCACGTTCTTGATCATAGATAGTTACCCTATTAGGTACAATCTCGCCCTTCACACCAGCCTGCAATCTACCACATTTTGGACATACAACAGAAACAGGGGACCATGTCTTCATTGATTCTAGGTAAGTTTCGCGTTGCTCATCATTGAAATCCTTGGCAACGTACTCGATCATGATTTCTTTGATAGTGTCGGTCTTCTGCAAGCAAGTGCGGATGACATCTCGCATCTCTTCTGTTTCATATATGTCGCTATTGTAGACTACTTCAGGATCCACGCCAAAATCACTGAATGTGTTTGCTAGCTCATTTGCCCAATGAGCACCAAAGCTTTTGCAGCATCCAAATGGATCAGGAACATCAGAGTAAGGAATGCCAGCCCATTCTTCCAAATCAAGCGAAACAGAGCTTGGGAAGGACCTAACTGGATCAAAGTCATCTATGATCAGCATCGTACGTGCTTTCTCACCGCGCTTCAGAAGCTCCCGTTTAATCACATCGCAGATGATGAGTTCACGTAGAATGCCAACATGGATGCTTGCACTTGGACTCTTACCTGCATTCAAGAGGTATTGGTCCTCATTACGTTGCAACACTTCTTCAACTACATCTTCTATCCAATGGATAGAGAATTCATCATTCGGAGCTTCCTCTGTCATGGGTCTTTCCTCATGGAATCCATCTACTATGTTCTAAAGAATATTTCCAACTAGACCGCGAACTCTGACACGCGAAGATCAGTCCTACTCTGGAATAGCAAGTAGACAGGAACTGCAGCAAGTCCTATCACCAATAGGAGGGATGCTAGTATGATAATTGCTGTCAATGGCAAGTATACTAGAGAGGGAATAGCTGCTTCGGGGACCAGGAAGGAGATACTGAAGACCATCGCAATTGCAATGGCAGGTATTCCTGCTTTCAATCCAATATCGATTCCTTCTGCCATCATTGTCTTGGCGATGAAGATTGGCTTCGCTCCTACGGATCTCATTATAATGAAATCTCGGAATCTACCAAAGATGGATATGAGTAGATAATACATCAAACTGAGAAAGGCACTAAGCAATGCCATGAGTGGCAATGGCTGCATGAGTCCCCAGAATGATCCAATTATGCTGAGATTTGTTTCCAGAACCTCTTGTTGAAGGTATATACCTAGACCATGAGCATTCGCTGCTTCTTCTAGATTTGAGATTACAGAGTTGGAATACCTGGAAAGTTGGACTAGAAGTATATTGCCGCCTGAAACTCCCCAAATGCCAATCATCTCGCTCAAGGGGAGTAATGCCATCATGCCACCATTGGCGACATCAAACGCTATCGCCTTTATATCAAATGATACGCCTTTTACACCAAGCGACTGGACCAATGGATCGTCATACATGGTTGTTGCTACTTGACCTCCAAGCCATGCATCTCTATCCTCTGCAACGACTTCACCTTCAAAGTACCAGTCTGAGAAGGTATTATCCCAGTCAAGCCCCACAACAAGAATTGAGCCAGCACGTTGACCACCGATCTGCTCATATTGCTCCAGGGTTGGATTCCAAATGACTGCTGATCCTTCCGAGAAGGTAGTATAATCCACTAGACGTGTTTCAACAAGCCCAACACCGGAGATCTCTTGGACTTCATCGATCAAATCCTCAGGGATGATGTCACTAGCTTCAAGGTAGCTGAATGATTCATTCAAAGGAGATCCATCCAAAGAATAGGCTGAATAGTACTGCTCAAGTAAGTCAGGATTACCAATAGCTACCACATTCTGGCCCATTGATCGTATTACATACGCATCCATAGTTGTTTCAACAATTCCACCACCAATCCAAAGAACAGAGGCCAGTGAGAAACTTAGAAAGAGAGTAAGGATTGTTCTTCGAGTTCCTTTGATTCTACGTCCAGTCCCCTTTGTAGCAAGCCTAAAGGGAAGACCGAATGTGTCAAGATACCCTACTCGCCGCACTTTTGTGCCAATTTCTGGATTCAATGCAACTATTGGAGATTGATGAACAGCATCGAAAATGGGCTGTTGCGCAGAGAAATATCCTGCAAAGAGAAGAATTGCTGCTAGAAATCCAATTTGAAGCCACGGAAAGATGAATGTGAATTCGACTCCAGCTACTGCAAAAGAAAGCCAGACAAGACCAAGGAAGTACAGGATAGTTCCAGCTGCAATCCCTAACACTATTCCTACAAGGAGAAGTATCACTGCTTGAGCCATGAAATGATCGAAGATAGTATCCATTAGAGTGCCAATTGACTTCATTAGACCTATATCCTTCCGTCTGCTCTCAAGTTCTAATGAAATATTACTAGAAATAACAGCAATTCCTAAGATAAGCACAAGCAAGAGCGTTCCCCAGATGAATGTATCAAAGAATACGGAGAGAACAGATCCCAATGCATTAGATGTAAAAGCGGCTGTAACGTCCAACATCACATTCGCAAAGAGAAAGAGAAACGTAGTTGCCGCAACAGCGGTTATCAATGAAATTAGAACCAGAGTGGTTCTAAAAGGACGACGTTTCAAATCCTGCGAAGCGTAATCTTGCTCAGACATCCTCAAATAGCACCCCATTACTCATCTTTAGATGACGTACTCCAGGTAGGGCCATGATACGTTCATCGTGTGTCATAACAACAATTGTCTTTTCAGCACGATGAAGCTCCACCAACATGTCGCGAATCATTTCTCCTGATTCCAAGTCCAAATTCGCTGTAGGTTCGTCAGCCAGTATTATTGGCGGGTCATTCGCTGTGGCTCTTGCGATTGCCACACGCTGTTGTTCACCTGAACTAAGTTGCCAAGGAAGGTGATCCAGGCGGTCTTTCAGTTTGACTTTCTCAAGCAGGTTGGTTGCATTTTCCTCTAATTCGGAGCGGGTTCTCTCAGTGAGTTGCATGGGAAACATTACATTCTCTAATGCTGTGAGAGTAGAAATCAAGTTATAGCTCTGGAAGATGAAACCAGTGTTGCCTAACCGAAAAGTTGCACGGAATGATTCGTCATAGTCTCCGATTGGTACATCCATAACCAATACACGACCACTTGACGCATAGTCAATACCACCTATTAGATTCAGAAGTGTTGTCTTACCAGAACCTGAAGGACCACTCACCACGATGAACTCACCGGGTTTCACTTCGAGATTCACAGCCTCCAAAGCAGTTATCGTACGGGGTCCCAAATTGTATTCTCTAGTCACATCGATGAGCTTGATCGCGAAGTTCACATCATGCGAGAGATCTAGATCCATCTCATCATCGAAATCATACATACCCTCATTGGGGCGATGTATTGAATCATCATTCATTTTCTTCACACTCTTTCAAATCGCAAGTGCTCTGGTAAGGACAAAGAATCCTACACTTCATGACCTTCTGTTTGTCATTCAAGTGCAAAAGATAAAGCTAGGGGTACGACCCCCTAAGCCTATACCAGAGCCAAATTCTGTATCGTTGTATGCGCCCATTCAGATAGTATGAGTGGACGCTCACGTCCAAATACTCGTACTGTATTCAGAATCTCTGCATCAAGCAGTGTTCCTGTGTAGTACGAAATTAGGCTCTTATCCAATGACATGGTTCGGCTGAGCTCAGCCTGTGTCACGCGACCCTTCTCAAAGACCTCACTAAGGATGGTCCTTATTGTAGGGTTGCGGGAAAGTGCACTCAGTTTCAGAACCTGATCATCTGGAGAGTAATCTGAGGCAAAGAAGTGCTTAGAATTACCAACCTTGACCGACATTATGTCGTTACACTGTTCCAAGTTTCGCAAGTGGTATTGCAGCGCACCCATGGCACAACCGACATTTCGCTGGAGCTCTCGGAGATGGATACCTGGATTCTCATATATCTCAAGGACTATCACATCTCGAAGCTTGGGGGCTTTCTCCTCCGTCTTACGATCTATTACAACCGTCGCTAGTGACAGGGCGAATATCGTAGAGGGTGAGAACGCCTTTGTCAGAATGCCAGGAAAAAGGACTGAAGTTCCACTACTGATAGGAGCTGCCAAGGTCTGAAGATTCAGTGACAGGATTCCTCCATTCGAAGAAGGAGACATGTCTTGTACAGCAAAATCAATAGTCTGGTTTATTGAGCTGAAATAGAAGAAACTAAAGACACCTGAAGTCACTAATGAGAAGACTAGTATCAAGCATAGTTTCTTAGTCATCAATTACTTTCAACTCCTGTTCTTGAAGGTATACATTTGCTTATAGGCACTTTGAATGTAGTAAACTCGTACTAATATCACATTAGCCTTTTGGCGGATAGCTTAGCTTGATATGAAATGAGCAAGCATCAGATCCTGCAGAAACACATGTTTCTTCAATAACAGTAAGGGTCTGAAATTCAATCCTGTTGTAATCTGTAAGATATTCTAGAACTGATTCGATGAATCCCTTAAGGAAGAAGCAAGAAGGCTCTTTGCTATCATACCCTTCTGCATATGGATTGTCTTTTATCTCAATGATAGCTTCCTCATCAAGCCAGAGTTTGTAGAGTTTGGCAATCTTGATATCACCAAATGGTACTATGAGGGTTTCCAAAGCCATCTTGATGAACTCGATGATGCCTTTGAAATCACCAGGAGGTTTTTGTTTACCAATCTTGAAGTATTCTCTTTGCGCTTCTAGACCCGCTAGTCTGCCAGCACTATAATACAGATCTCGTACACGGTCTGGAAACATTACTGCTATTCTGCTCCCAATCTTGTTCCACGTCTTGGAGAAGAATGCACGCATTAGATCTCGTTCCTTTAGCTTACCTTGCCACCATGGAATGACTTCATCCTGCTTAGACATAATCCTGTCACCTTGTGATTCTAGCTGACATTGTCAGCGCTGAATAAGTGCTTTGTGTCGATGAATACTTCTTTCTCTAAGAAAGTCGCACGTTCCAAACGCACTCATCAGAGCCAGTGGCGCGACTCATTTCTTGGAAGACCTTCGATTTGACACCTTTGAACTCTAGTATTGCTTCCATAATCCCACTAAATACCTCACAATAACCAAAGCCTCTCATTCCCTCAAGAGAGATTTCCTGACACCATACACAATCTCTGTCAGACACTCGAATTGAACCTCGAGCCGAATCCATATCGACATCCTGTGGCCTTCGGTCGTAGAGTATCTTATACACAGTATCAATGAGCTTGGATACATCCTCTCTAGTCGTTATTGTGTCCTTAGTCTTTTCAGCAATCTCTGTATTGAGATATAGCTGAGAGCCAATATCGCGACCGATTTGACGAAGCGCTTCATTTGCTTCTTCAATATTACTGGTTTCACTCAGCACTTTGTCAACAGTATGTGCATACATCACGTGGAGTAAGGGATTCTCTAGCTTTGCCATAATCTACGACCTCTTGATTTTCGCCCTACAAGGTCTTACCAATCATCTTGACGACTTTTCGATGCTTTGCAAGGATCTTAATGACCTCTGAATTGGGTACACCTGCAGCCTCTGCAACTTCCTCTGTGGTCCGGGATCCGTTGCATAGATTAAGGATATCAAGGTCCTCAGAGGGGATTTTCGTGTCATCGCCACTGAACTTGGGACACTTGACAAATTTGCCCATGGTTGATGGAGCTTTCGTGGTGCTACTCGTTACCTCAGATACAGGTACATCAACGATACCTTTGGCAGCAGCCCATCTCAAGCATTCACTGATCCTCTCGGTTGGTTGGAACATTGAGTCAGCGATCTGTGTAACATTCATGCTTCCGTCTACCAACATGAGTACATCAAAACCAAAGTTTCGATATTTTGTTTTCATCTCACTATACAGATCTGAATCGAGTGAGAGTGCATTCGAGTAGGTAGGACCTCTTTTTGGAACAGTATTCGGTTGGACAATAAAATCATCGGGAGAGCGTTCTACTTCAGCGGGAGGCTCCGGTACAATCACTGGAGTGACGGATGTCGTACCCATTGTGAGTTCCTCAGTTGTAGTGGAGGCAGCTTTTATCGCGATGGTTTCTAGGACTTGCAGGTTGTCCTCGGCAGCATCCTCGAACTCCTCCGGAGGCGGAGGAAGCTCTATGCCTTCAAGCAGTCGCAGGACGTTCTTTGTCTTTGCAATAGCTAGTCCTAATTGAAGTTCTGGAACATATAGTACAGTTAGAATCCAATTTTCATCAACAGGCGATAGTACGACAAGACCCTTTTCTGTATCGATGGTCATGAGTCGTAAATCAGACTTGTATAGATTGATTGAGTCTTTTACCCGAGGAAAAAGATCATCGGGAAAAGCGAAGCTAACAAAGGGCCTTCCACCTTTTGTCATTAAAGAATATCCAAGTACTTGATCATCAAATCGTAACTTGGACAGGGCTCGTTCCAGATCACTTGACATTATACCCTACCTCACGGTCTCTGCGGTCACATGGACTTGCACTTACAACATTTATTTCGAAGGCACTCTGAAAAGCATTGTGGTGGTGTAGCTATACCAAAATGCTGCTCATTTGTCCATACAATACCATATTTCAGAAACCATTAAGAGCTCTTGTAGTACGAACCAGTACTAGAAACGAGGCTTAGATAGCATGAGAAACCTATTAGGAGGTATCATCGGCAGCATAGTAGGTGCGAGCTATATCTCGTATACCCTCATGCTACCACAACTACTATGGCCAGAATCAGTTTCGTCGATTACTTTCATTCTAGAAGGATCCTTTTGCCTTATGCTGTATGTTGTGCAAACCCCTTACGATTATATCATCAGTTGGCTGGCGGCTTGGATGCTAGTTGGCGTAATTATTTCTGTGTTCTCAAAATCAAAATATAACTCAGTAAGAACAGCAATGTGGACTGGTGTCAGTTTCTTCATTCTGCTTCTTGCAGGAGTATTCATCCAAGACCCGACGTTTTGGCAGAGTACTGAAAGGAATTTCTTTCTCTTGGTGTGGTTCATAAGAAGCACTCTTACCTCAATGCTTTCACTTGTTTCAGCGATTCCACTGCTGGTGCTGAAAGAAAAGATGGTAAGTGAAAAGGAGAAAGTACCTCCTGAGAAGATTGAAACAATTTGTACTTGTGGTGCCACATACAAGTCTAACCCTTTAATCTGTGCTGAGTGTGGAAAATCCTTGCGACCAGTGTCAGCGCTCCCTAGTGACTCCGCCACCAAGTAAGCCACCAATCACTGCAGCAATTGCAGGGAAAATGGAGCTGCTAAGAACGACTTCAAGGATAATCATGGATACATCGCTTATCAGAGCTAGAGGGTCTGAGGTAGCAATGAAGAATACGAGCAACCAAGTTAGGAATGCGGCGAGGAACACAGAGAATATCGCAGAGAGAATTCCCTGCACGATATCTCGAGTGAGAAGACCAGCCACCAATCCACCGGTCCCCCAGGCAAGGTATGTTAGGACAGTACCACCCTGTGCTCCATAGCCAACATAAGTTCCCAAATTAACGGATGTCAGACTTGTCGGGAAGAGGATAGTTGAAACAATAGTAAGTTTGAGCTCAAGGTCTGTACGAGACAGAAAATCGTTCACGATTACAGGATCTATGATCTGAGCAGGAACGAATTGTCCAAGTGTTAGCATTATGAATGTCATAACGAATGCAGCTATCAATCCAGCCAAGATACCAACAATCTGACCCATTCAAATCATCCTCAAATTGATTTTAGAACTGACACCTTTTATGATTATGCCATATGGAAACTAATCTCTGAGCTTCAATGTCCATGTGCAAGCGCTATCACCAAGAGCTTTGCATGACTCTTGATACGAGTCTGCATTGAAACCTCTAAGTTCCATCACTGCATCGAAAACACCGCTAATCAAGTTACAGTACTGAAGTCCGGGCATATCATTAATGACAACTCCTGCACAGATAACACAGTTCTCATCTGTAAACTTGATCACTCGATGATCGTCGCTCATCTCGATACGAGTGAATTCTTGCCCAGAGTTGACTTTGTATGCTAATTGCAAAGTATTGGAAAACTCAGCAAATGAAACAGCATGCTGTCTGATTCTGTCAGCATAATCCATGAGAAGAGTCTCACCAACTTTGAAACCTATGTCCTTCACTTTTTGGTTGATATCATCAACACTTGTGCTACCTGACATAAGCAGATTCATCATCTCTCGATATGTTGCTTGATAGAGAGTTTTCGATACCTTATCGATCTTTAGTGTCCATGCAAGTTTACCTTTTACGCCCATTACATTCACCTACTTCGACTTTCGTATGAATTGCACTGATTTGCCCCGATAGGGTACAAGACATTGCAGCGCCTGAAAGTAGAGTATTCCCAACTGGTCTGCGATTTCATGGAGAGTTCTATTTCCATCACATAGTTCAATGACTGCACGATGCTCTTTCTTGACCTTCTTCAAGTCCCCGTCAAATATTGGAAGTTCTACAATCTCCTTCTCTCCCAGAGATTGTTCCTCTGGGCATTCGACCTTGACGATGTGTCGAGAAACGCACCACTTTACAATGGTAATTGCGCTTTCAACGGTTCGATCAAGACTTTGAGCTATTTTGAAAACAGTTCGTTTCTCATCCACCATCATGAGAAGATCCATGGCACGATTCGCAAAGTTATCCTTAATCTCTTGATATAACGTAGAGTCAATACGCATTGCCTCTGGATATCTAGTGCCTTTATGTACGATGCAACCATGTCTTACCTCAATGGTTTCGAGAGGAATTAGTTCTTCAGGGACGGTAGATTTGGTTGCTGAAACCTCCACAGAATCTGGGATTGGGGGGGCTACAGTTGCTGTTTCCTCAGGAGGTGGGGAGGGTATTGGCTCTATCACTTTGGGGGGAGGAGGTAAATCTACATCTTCCATAAGTTCCAAAACATTCTGGGTCTTCTGAAGGGCACTTCCCAATGACTCATCACTAAGGAAGAGGACTCCCAAAACCCAATTCTTGTCGACTCGAGCAAGAATTACAATGCCCTCTCCTGTCATCACGTTCATGAGTTTCATTGAACTTGAATGAATCCTCATGGTTCCCCGAATAACTGGAATTATCTCATCTGGCAATGAAAAGGAAAGGAAAGGTGCTCCATCGTTCGTAAATAGAGCATATCCTCTGACAGACTCATCGTATCTGAGTTTTGTGAGGACTCGCTCCAGTTCCATTTTCTGCAGACATCCCTATTGTTGCGAATACAACGCACAGTAATCTCATCTAAGCTTAAGTAATTTTGTGCCATTTGCGGATAGAGAGGGGTATGTTTCAAGAAAAGAGATAACTTGATGCAAGGTAGGATGCTCTGCGGTACCAAATGAAACATAGAGAGCGGCAACTGCATTTGCCAGGACCAAGCGCTCATCGTGGGGCAGATTTGATAGAAGACCATAGATTGAACCTGCATTCCATGCATCTCCAGCACCACAAAGAATCTTTGATTCCATCTCAAAAGAGGGTTGCATCGCGATCTGATCAGCTTTGATGCTTGCGGAATAATAGGGTGTATGCAAATCCGATCTGACACCCGTCTCATTTGAAATCAACTCAGCAGCCAAGATCCACTTGTCAGGGTGCTTTACATTCCCCCGCCATGCCTCATTATTCCCACTTAATGCCCATGCAAACCATCCTGCTTCATTTTCATTCATCCCAAGAACGTCAACTAGTCCATCAGCAATGACATGCTTTATGATAGGGCTTAGCTTCTCAGGCTTTCCGGAGGGGTCACCGATGTCCAAGAAGGTAATGGCATTGCTACTCTCTCGGACATATTTAAACAGGTTTTGTGCTAATTCAAGTGCCTTTGAGTTGTGATTAAGATTGAGCAGGCATACCAACCCACTGTCAGAAATTGCATTCAAATCATCTTCTGTCAAATCATCGAAGCTGAAGCTTGATGCGGAGCCGCTATCACTAACCATTAGATTGACTCTACGATGGTCATACTCGAGTTCTATAGAAACCGTCGCGGATAATCGTCCATCAGTGTGGACATGATCTAGATTCAGATCAGGATGAACTAAGGATTCCAACAGCTTCTTCCCCTGCTCATCGGTCGTTACGATTAGTGTAGGATCTGCGCCTAATGCATGCAGTGCTGCAGCAGTATTAGCAGAATTTCCGCCCCTTCGTACAAGATGCTTTGAGCCAAGGAGATTTCCGCCACCTTGCCTTGCAATTGACTCAATACCCTCGATGAATTTCTCAAAGGTGTCGGTGATTACAAAATGATCCAGAAAGAAGTCTGGCAGGATTACGGGCTGATTGAATGGAACAGGATTTGATAGTCTATCAATGAGGGCTTTGTAAGTCTTCATAGTGCCCTCATTGGAACCGTTTGCACTCTTAGACTTTGTTAAGGGCTGCCTTAACCATTGCCATCAATCGGTCCTCATCGATTCCAGATTTCTTGGCAACTTTGTCAATCTCACAATATGCAAGATCCTCAAGACTGGATATTCCTGCGGCAGCTAAAGCTTCAGCGTCAGCCTTCTTGATAATCTTCAACGAGGAGAGTTCAGTGATTGCATCAGAAATGCTCGGTTTGGTTTCTTCCTCAGCAATAAGTGCCTCAACAAGCTCTTCCATTTCCTTGATGTAGGTCTTCAGAATCTCAACATTTTCAGGATGTAGTGTCTTTCTTCGAACGTCCACCAATAGTCCCATATCACGGGCTTCCTTTATTGTGAGCCCAGATTCCTTTAGCTCTCCGCTAGTAAAACCTCGTCCTCTACGGGGCTTGGCATCATTGGGGGATTTCACAAAGGGTTCTGCAGTAACGTCGAAGCTCATACGATAACCACCTGACTCGGCTCAACCTTCAGGGTTGCCTTATTAGCCTTTCGAGATGGACATGTTCTGATGGCTCATTGTAACTAGGGGTAAAATGCATAATCTATGTCATTCTAGCTAGTAGGGTATGTCTGAACAAAAAAAGGGAGGATGGTAGGAGAAGTCCTACCATTTGATCAAGAATCAATCCTGCCAATCCATAGACTCGAAGTCTCTATACTTTTGCCACTGAATCGCACCTGCAATTCCCGCAACACCTAACAGTGAAGCTATGAAAACAGCTATATTCTGGTAGACATCGAAAGCATCTGCAAAGAACCAGAACCATAGTGCAAGGGTTATCACCCAAGCAAAGGTGAGACCTATAGAGAACCAACTCTCGGGCCCCTCGTCTCTTGTTCTAGCCCATGAGTACCATATTGCGATGACTAGACCGCTGAATATGGCTAGCGATATGAGAACTGCTGAAGCATTCTGGTAACCGGAGTATGAGTCTGCGATAAACCACATCCAAAGGACCAGTGAAAGTATCCAAACATACAACAAGCCAACAGTAGCTTTAGGCCTCTTTCCTGTCGTGACTTCTCCATCTATGGCAATCTGCATATCGCCCCACCAGGGAGATATCACGACAATTAGCATCAACAGAATAGATGCAACAACAATCGCAATTGACTGGTAGTAGGTAATACTGTAAATAGTCTCAGAGAAATTGTTCGCAAATGGAAGCCAGAGTACAATGAAAATCAACCAGATTATTGCAGCAGAACCGCTTATCCTAGCATCTCCTTCATCTCCGTGTTTCGGTACCCAGAGTAGCATGTTCAATAGACCAACAAATAGTAGGGATGCTATGGCAATTCCAACGTTCTCATAGAATCCAAAACCTGTGGCAAAGAAGATAATCCACACTATCAGGAAGATGATCCATCCAAATCCGCTAATAGCGCTTGCCTGAGGTCGCCTTCCCTCTATGGAAGGTATCCAGATCAAGGTGATTATTGCACCTATTACTAATAGGGCAATGAACACAACAGCTATATTCTCAAGGATATTGTAATTGACTGCAAAGAAGAACAACCAGATTATCGTGAATATTACCCAAGCAATAAATCCGGTCGTTGTAGCGTATTCCTTGCCCTTAGATTGTCGTCTGCGTGTCCTACGTCGCCGTCTGATCACTTTTTCTTCATCATTATCGTTATTCGCTAAACCAGATGCGTCTTCAGTAGCATCTTCATCAATTGGTTTCATCTTGCTAAACCTCTTTTCAACTAAGCAGCCAATGGCCAATTCCACTGACTACTCGCCGTAACAACTGCATCATACCTCTACATTTCGCTATATAAAACAGGGGCACAACTTGAGGACACAACAAGTGACTATTGTGGAACTCCAAGCGGGGTACATCATGCCATTTTGCGATCAACCGATCTACAACAAGAGAGAACAGAATGCACAGAAATTCTGAGTACAGTGTCACCGTAGGCATGCTTGGAAACAATAATAGCAAGCAGCAATTCCCTTTGGGTTGCGATTCAGAAATTATCCAAGGTCGTTTGCTGACGTGACAGCATCTTCTTCATTCGCTGAAGCTTCTGGTCTTGTTGTGGAGTACTCATCTCCAAGAGCTGGAGCATCTGTAATGCATTGAATGGAGCATATCCAAAGAAATGATTGTTGAAATATCCTACAACTGCATCAGTTTGCTCCAGAATGTGACCAATATGAGGTTTCCATGATTCCAGCTCCTCCAGTGAGTATCGATATTTGTACCAAATATCCTCTCCATGACCATGCCAGCGAATATAGGAAAAATCTGTAGTAACACGTGTGTCTATTGGCAACCTAGGCTCATCGACAATGCAGTGTGCTATATTATACGTTTCAAGAAGGCTCCAAGTGTTCGAGGTCAACCAGCTTTCATGGCGGAATTCGATAGCATATCGATATGTGGGCTCTAGTGTAGATAGGAACGTTTCCAAATCCCCCATTGAACTGATCTCCCACGGCGGTAGTTGGATGAGCAGTGCCTCAATACGAGATTGCAATGGTTTCATGCGTTCGAAGAATTCGTTTAGGATTGATTCGCCCTCACCAATCAATTGCAGCCTATTCTCGTGAGTCACTGATTTCGGTATTTTGGCAGTGAAGAACTTGTCCGGGGCAATATGAGTACTCAGTGATTCTACCACTTTCTGGCTTGGAATTGCGTAGAATGACGAGTTAATCTCAGCTGTGTCGAAATAGGAAAAGTATTGCTGCATCATTGAGGTAGCAGAATGATAGAATACTCCCTTCCAGTCTTCTTTGTAAGACCAACCACTCGTACCTATATGCAGTCCTTTCCTCATCGTACTCAATCATCCTAATGCATCATCATGGTTTGTGTCTTGCGCATGAGCTATCCTTCGTTGAACATGAAGTTCAAAAGGGTTTAGACTTCGTGTCATATCGTGCAGACAATGAAGGCAGAAGAAGTTAAGGTAGAATTCGAAAACCTAGAGATCCATATGGGCGAATTCAATGAGAAGAAATTCAAGATGAAGTGCAGCATAGAGTACGAAGACCTCATGCTTATTATGGACGGAGGAAAAAGGACAGCCAGACTTCATGCACGCAATATCGGAAATGTCCATCTTGAGAAGAAAGGAATCAGGATAGCCGCGATGAATTTTGAAATCAAGGACGGCGAAGATGTTAGTGTCGCAACCGGTTCGATTCGGCTAGAACTTGATGATGACGCAGAGGCATGGTACAAGGAGCTCTGGGGATAGATTAGCTCACAGAGCAGGTTTTTAATAGCTGTTCGTAGGGGTGTTTTTGCCTGCGGCGCAGGGGCTTGATGACATGTCGGAAAAAATTAGATACGTGGAATTCAGGATAATAGACATTCTGGGCAGACTAAAAGCGATGATTGTACCTTGCAATCCAGTGGATACTATTGAAGAGCTTCGAAAGGATCCCATACTAGTTGATGGAACAAGTATTGATGGAAGCTCTATCATAGGATTATCAAGGGTGGAGGCCTCAGATCTCAGACTAGATCCCGATATGTCTTCATTGATTGAATTGCCTTATACATTCAATAGAACAGCAGCAATCATGTGCTTTGTGAGAGAGAAGGGGGTTGAAGATGGCGACTTCCTTCCGACTGATACCAGAGGGGTTCTTCACAAGGTATGTAGGAACCTTCTTTCAGAGGACATGTCATTAAAGACCAAAGTCGAACCTGAATTTCATTTTGTTACTCCTGATGGACACAAGTTCGATAAAGCACAATATGCAGATACATTCCCGGGCAATCCAGGAGCTGAGGTGCTCCTAGAAATCGCCAATCTCATTCAAGATATTGGTGTTGAAGTGAGAGTCGTACATCATGAGGTGGGTGAGTCTCAGCAGGAGATCGAACTCGCATTTGCGGACATCAGAAAGATGGCTGACGATCTAGTGGCATTCAAGAACATAGCTAGAGCTGCGGCTCAGGACGCTGGCATTGAGATTAACTTCATGCCCAAACCTTTTGCAGGGGCGGCTGGAAGTGGATTACATTGTCATCTTCAGCTATGGAAAGGCAATAAGAATCTGTTCGGTGTTGAAGGAACAGCTGAACTTTCTGAAACAGCCAAGAGCTTTGTGGCAGGCCTCTTAGAACATGCACCTGCCATTACTGCAATCGCAAATCCAACTGTAAACTCATACAAACGATTAGTACCACATCATGAAGCCCCAGTCTATATTTCATGGGGATTGATGAATCGGACTGTATTGGTCAGGGTTCCTCTCTTCACTTCAAGCAAGAAAGCTGCTATCGAATTCAGGTCTCCAGATCCACTGGCAAATCCATACCTTCTATTCGCTGCACTCTTAGCCGCTGGAATGGACGGAGTGAATCGAAAACTCACACCTCCCGAACCTCGAAGCGAAGATATCTTCACATTCTCTGCCAAAGAGATGGACGCCCATGGAATAACAGCTTTACCAGAGAATCTTGGAGAATCCCTAAGAGCCTTGAAGCAAGATGAAGTGATTAGAGCCGCACTTGGTGAGGAGATTGTGCAGAGATTCATTGATCTCAAGATGCGAGAATGGGAGGATTATACTGGAGAGGTCGTGACAAACTGGGAATGGGAAACTTATTCGGACCTATAGGTTTCAAAGAACCCAGCGAGTCTATTGAAAGCTTCATCGACTGCATCTGCTGTCAGAGGACCAATAGAGATTCGGATATGTCCCTCACCAGACTCACCGAATACACTTCCTGGCAATACCAATGTTTCAGTGGATTGCAGGATATCTAATACTAGCTCACGGGAATCCATGCATCCAGTCACTTTTGGAAAGAGATAGAATGTGCCCTTGGTTTCAGTAACATCCAATGCATCTATTTCCCTTGCACGAAGGTATGCGAATTCTCTCAATAGAGAAAGACGACGTAGCTCTTCCTCTACCCAGTTCATATCAGACTTTAGGGCTTCTAATGCAATCATCTGGCTTGCAGTCGGAGCGCAGATAGAAATTGTGTCTTGGACCTTGAGAAATTCATCCATGAACTCACTGTTACCAAGTACATACCCAACTCGCCAACCACTAATTCCGAAGTCCTTTGAAAAGCTACCAACAGTAATGATGTTCTCCCTAGCATCCCGCCGTTTTTTAGGACTGTAATGCTCTGCGTCACAAAATACAAGTCTTGAGTAGGCCTCGTCAGAGATTAAGATAATATCGCGCTCCAGACAAATATCTACTATCCTGTCGACGGTGCTCGAGCTGTAGACAGCACCTGTAGGATTATTTGGACTGACCAAAAGAATCGCCTTAGTGCGATCAGATATTGCTGCTTCAATATCGGTAGGATCAGGAATGTATTGGTTTCCAACAGGCACCTCAGTAACAGACCCACCGGCTAGCTTGATAGCCATGACCGAGTTGAAGTAATATGGTGAAGGCATGACAACATTATCGCCAGACTCTATCAGAGTAAAGATAGTCCCTGCAAATGCCTGATTCCCACCAGCAGTGATAGTCATCTCATTCTGGGGGTCGATAGCAATTCCAGAATATTGGCGTAGATAGAGTGCAAGTTCCTCTCGTAGCTCAAGATGACCCTGATCAGAAGTGTAACGATGCGTGAGTGGGTGAGATATCTTTTCAGCTAGTGCATTCATCACACTCTTGGGAGGCACGTGGCCGGGTAATCCTTGGCCCATATCAATGAAATTTGAAGACCCCATGAATCTCTTAGCGGCCTCAGCTAACTTCACAATAGGAGGGGGACGAATATCACTTGTTCTATACTTCATGGCACCCACGCAACTTTGTCAGTACCTCATTCTCTGTCATAAACATTCTAAAAAGGCATTGGCACGATGATGTGAGTATAAAGAGCATGAATATAGGTGCTTGCTTAAACTTAATAATGACCCTAAATCCTAACATATCAAGAGGCGGAATAATTGAAAGATGAAGTGTGTGGAATTAAGATTCTAGGTGCTCCAGAAGCACAAGTAGTTCAGACAAAAGAGGTTACCATGGAGAAACCACTACTAGTCTGCGGATTCCCTTCAGCAGGTGTTGTAGGTACAATCGCAGCCAATGCGATAATCGACCAATTCAAAATGGTAGAGATTGCACACATCCGATCCAAATACATGCCATCGGCAGCAGTCTTCATTGATGGGAGGTTAAGACACCCATTCCGCATCTATGCAAGTGAGAAGAACAACCTTCTAGTGGTGACCACTGAATTGATGGTCGCTGAGGAGGGTATGTACCATGTTAGCTCTATTCTCTTAGACTGGGCAGCAAGCCTAGGTGTCAGAGAATGTGTAGTGCTTGACGGCATTCCTGTCCAAGGAATCCCTAGTGAACGGAAAGTATTCTACGCGGCAGAAGAAGAGAAACTAGCAGAACTCGAAGATGACAAAGAGATGGAGATTTTCCAAAAAGGAATTATCTCAGGTATCTCTGGATCAATTCTTTCAGAAACTCTTTGCCGCGATATGATCGGTTTCGCACTATTGACTCCTGCAATAACGATGATACCAGACCCAGAAGGTGCCGTCAAACTTCTACAGGCACTGAATAGACTCTACAATGTTGGAGCAGAGGTTGAAGAACTCCAAAAGAGTGGAGATATCATCAAGCAGAAGATGCACGAGGTTGCTGAGCATAACGAAGGACAGCGAAGTCGTGATGCCGCTCGAAAAGGGTACGAACGCATGTTTGCGTAGAAACGAATTCTATCTCAAGGCTAGCCGTTATCACTGGCTACCTTTCGTTTGCAGTGGCTACTTGTCAGTGCAGGTATCATAGGCTTCCTTAGCGCCTTCGGCGTTGCGTTCACCAACTTTGCCAGACCATTTCTCCTTGATGACATTCTGGACTGTTTCAAGCTTGACTAAGCCAGTTGCCTTGGCGAATGCTCCAAGCATTGTGGTATTGACCACGGGCAGTCCAGCAACAAGCAGGTTGTGCTTCAATGCGATACCAGTACCATCATATGTGAACACCTTGGCAGTACCATAGTGAAAAACTGTAGGCGCTTTTGGCGTATTGATAATGATGATTCCATTCTCCTTGAGACCTTCCATGGGATCAATCAAATCAACAATTCCAGGATCCAGAATAGCTACGATATCAGGTGTATAGATCTGGCTCCTGACATTGATTGGTTCATCGGATATTCTCGTGAATGCCTTAACTGGAGCCCCTCTTCGTTCAGCTCCAAAATAGGGGAATGCTTGGACACCCTTGTATCCATCAATGAATGCAGCTTTTGCTAGTAGTTCAGCGCTGGTTACGCCTCCCTGTCCACCTCGACCGTGCCATCTGATCTCAATCATGGGCATTTTTGAATGACTCCTCAACAAAGGTACTCTTGGTACACCCTCAGCGCAACAGAAGCCAAACAAAACTGTTTCGCTATCAACAACATAGAGCTTTTCTGGATTCTACATGAAGAAAAGGAATACTGCGGATGTGATCAGTAGTGGGAAGATCGGAACGAGTGTGCATTGAAAGCAAGATCGGTCTATATCATCAGCCCATATCACTCCAGCCTTGAATCCTAGAGAAGAACCCAGGAATGAACCTCCGAATATCGCCGCATCGGGACCTAGAAAAATAGCTCCTGAAGGCCAATCAAATATCACGACAAAGGGGGTTAGGTTCCACAATAAGATGGTAGGTAGAAGGGGGACCACGAATCCTGATATAGCTAACACAATAAGAAGATTGATTGATTTCCTCACTCCATAGGTGCCTATGAAGACTGAGAATAGCATCCCCACTAGCGCCAAACTAATTCCTATAGTTGTCCATGCGAATGCCATGGTCTATCATTGGTCTGAAAGAGTATATGGATTCTCAACTCAATTCATCAGGTGTTGCCAGTTCAGATACTTTAGCGATACCTCTTTGTAGGACTGGACCTCAATCTTAGTTGTTGGAGCTTTGGATATAATGGATGAATTCTTTGATGCGAACAGAGACCTTTGGGACGCAAAGGTAGACATTCACAAAGACTCTGAGTTCTATAACGTTAGAGGCTTTCTGGAGGGAGAAGATGCACTCGACCCAATGGAGATAGAAGAAGTTGGTGATGTGAAAGGAAAGTCCTTGCTTCATCTTCAGTGCCATTTTGGTTTGGATACGATGTCATGGGAACGAAGAGGTGCCAAGGCAGTTGGTGTCGATTTCTCAGGGGAAGCGATTAAGCTAGCACGCACTTTGGCAACAAAGACTGGACTGAATACTAAGTTCGTTGAATCAAATATCTTTGACTTACCTAAGCATCTGAGTGGAGAATTCGATATCGTATACACCTCAGGGGGAGCTATCATGTGGTTGAATGATCTACAGAGATGGGCTGAAATAATTGACCTTTTTCTCAAACCTAGTGGATTCTTCTATATCAGGGAGTTCCATCCCTTTGGCTATATCTTTGATGATGAATGTGAAGAGCCAGTCCTTAAAGTAAGATATCCATATTTCCAGGGTAAGGAACCAATTAGCTATATTGCTGATTCTACCTATTCCAACCCGGAAAAGAAGTTGGAGCCAAAGAAGGCGTACGAATGGAACCATAGCATATCACGGATAATCAATGTACTCACAGGAGTTGGCTTACGAATAGAATTCTTCAACGAGTTTCCCTTCACCACATACCAAGCTTTGCCCTTTATGACTAAGAATAGCGAAGGGAGATATATCCTACCTGAAGGTATGGTTGCTATTCCATGGTTATTCTCTCTCAAGGCATCCAAACCCTAATCATATATCAAAGAAAGAATAGAATCACGAGCGATGCCACAAGAACAAGGGAGATTGGAACTAACAAGCATTGAATGCATGAACGATCATTATCATCGGTCCAAATCATACCAGCTTTTAGACCCAGAAAACCTCCAATGAAAGAACCAGCAAAGATTGCCATTTGAGGTGTTGCGAACCACGATGATGGCCAATCAAATAATGTAATGATGGGAGTCAAGAATCCATACACAAATGAAAAGACGATGGGAATTATCAATACAAACAACAGGAGAGACGGAAGCAATGCACGTTCTTCCTTGCCACCCCAGGTACCAACGAATAACGATATGAAAAGGGATATCATTGCTAGAGTAATAGAAAGTGTTAGTTCAGTAAATGCCATACAGAATGTAAGTTCTTCCTAGCTCAATAGTTTTGTGATTATCTTCAGACTTCTTTGAAGATGAATCTCACGAGAATCAGATTTACCATAAGTGTGAACAATTCCATCAATCCAGCTACAACAAATGCAATCACGAAATCTGAGAGGGTCAAGATTATACCAAGGACAATCGGTCCTAGTGTTATCCCGACATTTCCAAGGAAGTTGAAGAATCCCATTGCCATTGCTGAATCCTCTGAACCGATTGCATCTCCAACAAGGGCCATAGAGGGAGGAGCTGTGATACCAGAGAAAACTCCCAAGAGAACGAGCATAACAAGTAAAGATGAGAAACCTGTAGATCCGATTATTCCAAGGAAGATGAGTACTGTACCATAGCCTAGGCTTCCAATAATGAGCGGTTTGTAGCGACCATACCTATCCGACAGACGTCCCATAGGATATTGCAATATAATGAAGGGTAAAGCAAAGATCGCGAGAGAGTAACCTCTGAGAGACTCTGATAGACCAAGCACGATTGAGAGAAACAATGGGAGGACAGTCAGGATGAATCCAATATGTAACCGGTCTATGAAATTGAATAGTCCAGGGACAATCAACACGGGTTTCCTTAATACAATGCCAATACTATCCCGTAGTGTAGGTCGCTCTTTGGGCATTTTGGGATCTCTCAAAAAGATAGCTGCAATAACAAAGACAATGACATTTAGGATGGCTGCTGAGTAATAGGGCATATAGATTCCGTAAGATGCTACCAGCCCACCAACTGCAGGACCCATTCCCATAGCTAATGCTAAGAATGCACCGAAGACCCCCATATTCTTTCCTCGATTATGAGGTGTTGAGAAATCGAGAGCAAGGGTCATCAGTGTCTGCCAGACCATGACGGTGAAGACACCTTGAAGGAATCTGAATACCAGTAGAAGCGAGTATGATTCTGCAAGGGTCATTAGCCAATAGAAAGGGACCGAGCTGGCGGATCCAATGATTATGAACAAACGTCTTCGTTTCCACCTATCTGATAAAGCGCCTGTTGTCAAACCAAAGATGAGATATGAGAGATACAGGACCCCATCAAAGAGCGCGTACTCGAACTCGGAAACATTGACAAAGCGACCAAGAATGAACTCAGGTTGATTCACATGGAGCAATGCTGCTGCTGCGATAGTTAGGAGCGTTAGTAACCCTAATAGAGGGATTTTTCTTGAGATAGACGATGAGGACATTTCCTGAGATTCTTTTGTACTGACTTCATCCACCAAAGACAACTCACTCCATTTCTGATTAAACGAATGCTTAGCTTAGTCATAAAAAGGATTGAGCAAGGTGCACTTTGAGTTCAAATGACAGAATCATTCTTCATTGCCGCAAGAGCGCCCTCAGCTGAATTTGCAGCCTGCTGAAGCCCCACACCAGATCCTGCAGTATCTGTGCCGACAATGTACAGACCCTTGATTGGTGTAGTTGGTCCAGGCCGGTCCAGATCAGTCTGACCTGGAATCAACGCAGCTCGAGTAGCATACGACATTTGTACATGTTCCATCTCAATTTGTTTTAGGACATCAGGAAAATATTTCTCAAATCCATGGGATTTCATGATTGCGACCTGCTCCTCGACACTCTTGCCGGGAATCGCCATCATTGCCATCGCCAAGAGTTCCTTTCCATCAGGAGCACTTGATGGGTCAAAGCTTGATATTGATACGATCCATCTATTTGGGTTCGGATGTACAAGAACACGATTCTTCCTATCTCCTATCACGACCTTATCTAGACCAAGCCAAAGAGTGATTCCTCGTGTTGGCTGGAGAGAACTCCACCTTTCAAAGAAGGTCTTGATTTCGGACGACGATGAGTCAATGATTTTTGCCATATCCCATAACGGGATGTTGCCAATGATGAGTGAATGGTCGATTCGCTTTCCAGCAATGGTAAGACCCGTCGCCTTTCCACCAGACTCATGTATCTTTTCAACAGGCGCATTAAGGACATAGCTTCCATTGATGGACTCAATCACTCGATTGAGCAATCCGTCCATACCACCTATGACATAACCCTCGTCGTAATCCTCAGTGCCAAACAGAAGTCTCTTAGCTTGCTCCAGCTTTCCTGACTCCTTGTCAGTATCCTTGAGGGTTCGAAGGGCCTCATATGCCGATGCCTGATCAATTCCAACTCCAGCAGCCATGTAGATTGCAGATTGCATCACATCAAGCATGACTTGATTCGTTGCCTTCTTTGATTGCATGAATTCCAGGAACGAAATATCCTTGTATGTCTTCATCTCCTCGAGCTTCATGGTCTTGATCTTCGCACCAATCTTAGCAAGTCCCAGCCTACCGCGCATATTTGTAAGAGGCCATCGAAGAGTTTCTCCAACACTCGTGGGAATCGTTCCAACCTTATCGTGAACTCGAAAATACCACCCTTCATGGAGAACGAATTCAGGAGGTGGCGAAAGGTAATTACGCATGAACCTCGCAAATGCTCCACGCTTTACTCTAGTGATGACATGGAGCCCATTGTCGATCCGATAACCATCAATCCAGTAGCCAAACCAGACACCGCCCAATTTGTCACCCTTCTCAATGACAAGCACCTTCTTGCCCTCAGCTGTCAATGCTAAGGCACTCAGGAGACCTCCGGCACCTCCGCCTGCGATCACTGCATCGTAATCAGATGGTTCAACAGTATCCAATGAGATAGGCTTCATGGTAATCGCATGCTCCAATGTTGTCTACTTAAGGATGGCGTCATAGCTATAGTAAGTCTACAGGTCGCTTCTTATTTGCTGACTCATAAGCGGCGTCTACAATACGATGAGCTGCAACAGCATCCTTGAAACTCGGAGAAGGTACAGCATCAGTAGAGAGCGAAGAAAGGAATGCATAGCTCAGGGCAGCATATCTTTCTGGACCAACTGATGTCAGTGTATCTATTGCATCCTGAGACATGCTATTCTTGGATTGTAGTCCTAGATGTCCAAGGAGTGCATCGTTAGCTGTTTCCTGCCATATTCGTAATGGAGAGTTGTCAAGCAATTGATACTCCAAGTAGCGCTTTCCTGATTCCAGACGAATACCCAAGTACCCTTTCTCAAAGAAGAATTCGATATTCCTTTCATTCGGCCTGTCAACCCAGTGCCAAACCGAATCGAGGGTGCTGACTGCACCATTCTTGTGGGTCATTATGAGTGATGCTTGATCTTCAACCTCTTTTCCTGAGAAGTGATTTATCCTTGCATATACATCATCAACATCCCCAAAGAACCATCGTAGAACATCTATGTCATGAATGCTATGCTCAATGAGGGTTCCCCCACCAGCTTGAGACTTGAATCCTCTCCATTTACTGTAGTAGATGTAGTCAATAGGAAATCTCTGATCATCTCGAATATGGGCCAGCATGGGTTGTCCAAACTCATGAGTTTCGATCAAATGCTTTGCATACAGCAGAAATTGATCGTATCTGAGAACCAAGCCAGCGACAGACTTCACATTTGAGTCCATGACTACACTCAGTAGTTCCGTGGCCTGAGGACAGCTATGTGCAAGGGGCTTTTCACAGAATATTTGCTTTCCAGCCTTTGCAGCAGCTTTGACCATATCTATGTGTTTGTTTGTAGGAGTGCAGACGTATACAACATCTACGTTCTTGTCTTGTACAAGATCAATATAATCCTCATAGACAGTTGGCACGCCAAAAAGATTAGATGCAGAATTAAGAGTTTCAACATCAATATCACACAGTGCCGTGATTTCAACATCAAGAAGACCAGATTCCTTAATTGATAAAAGACCGGTAAGATGGATCTTTCCGATATTTCCGGTACCGATTACACCAACACGGATTTTCTGTCCATTGCTCAATAGACTTCCCTTGCCAAGCAGGAATCCTCAAGAATGCTATATGAGTCTTCTGCGCCCAGAGATTCCAGCTAATACCTCATGACAATCAATATCAGGGAGATGTTAACTGAGAAACATTGAAGTTGCACAGAATGAAATCTTCCGGGTGAGTCCTATTGTCAGACAAAGAGAAGCTTCAGAAGGCAATGCAAGCAATAAAGGAAGATAAGAAAGAGCTTGCACTAAAACTACTCAGTCAGGTTGCTGAGAACTTCTCTGCAAAGAAAGCTTATGACAACGCGGCACGCATCTTTGAGAAGGCAGGTCTCCTAGCCAGAGATATGTACCTTCTTGACGAGTGCTTAGCATACTTAGAGAAGGCTACATTAGAGCAGATGCGGAAAGGGACAGAGGACAGTCATCCAGAAATTGTACGATTAAATGTCACCGCTGCGGAGATTTCAGAAGAGGCGCTCGAATATGGTACCTCGGCAGAATTCTATTTCCGTGCCGTAGATTTTGCGGCAGATGAAGAAAAGGACAAAATCCTACTCAAAGCAGCAGACGCTCTAGAAAATCTTGCTGACAAGCGTGAGGAAGAAGGAAAGCTGAAAGATACGATTGGATTGGTTAAGAAAGTCGGACGTATCTACTATTCGCTTGGCGACGAAGAGCTAGGTTCCAGAGTCAATGAACGAGCAATCAGAACAGCACTGCGATGGGCAGAGATATCCAAAGAGAATCGAGATCATCTTCAAGTTGGAAATGCACTAGCAGAGGCCGCTCAACTCTATCAAGCTAAAGATGATTTTGTAGAAGCAGCAAGACTGATGATCGATGCAGGGGAGAACTATGAGGCAGTCCAACTCTACGAGAAAGCTGGCAATATCTATGATGCAGCTCAAGAAATCTACAAGCTTGAGAGATTGACTTCAGCTAGAAATCAGGCAATGTTCAAGGCGGCTGAGGCATATGTGAAAATGGAAGGCAAACCCGAGGTTGTCGCTCCCCTTTTGGTGAAGGCGGGAGATATGTTCTCGGAACTGCAAAGCACCATGAAAGCCAGGTGGGCGTATAAGCGAGCCAACGAGATCTTTGAGGAGCTTGCAAAGGCAGCAGCGGATACTCAAGATAGCGAATCAGAAAAAACCTATCTCAGGTTCCAAGCGATGTGTCTGAAGAAGTGGGGAAGCGAAGAGGAAGCAGAAGAGATTTACAGTGAGGTTATTGATTACTTTCTAAGCCAAGCAAAACAGGAAGAAGAGAAGGAGAACAAGGAGCTCCAAGCCATCTCACTCGAAGCAGTCGCCGAAGTCATGAGTGAGGCTGATAGACCGGATGATGCTAGAGTACAACGAGAAAAGGCTGTCGAGCTGTATGTTGAGCTTGCAGATATGAACGCTGCAGCAGGAAGTCCTGACGAGAGTTCTAGATTCTATTCAAAGGCAGCAGAGTGTTCCAAGAAACTGGGAGATATAGAACGAGAGGAGTCGTTTCACTGGATCGCCAGTGAGAAGGCTGAGGAAGCAGCAAAGTTCTACGAAGGCTTGGAGGTTCATGAACTTGCGACTGTTTGGACCAGAACAGCAGGTCTTGAAGCCCTTCACATCAATAAGCCAGATGTCTGGGAAAAGGCAACAGACCTCCTAGAGAAATCAGCAAGAGGATTTAGATGTGTAGGAGAAGAAAAAGAAGCCTTTGAGGATTTATTCACTGTCTTTGAAACAGTTTTCTCGAACAAGAGGACGGGGAATAAGAGACGCTTGAATGCTATCGTCAAGGAAATGGATGAGATTGCTAGAACAAAACGAGATGAGAGAATGCTTGCAACAATGGCGGTGATTCAAGCCATTCAAAAGGACAAATACATCGCAGCCTTACTTGCCCTACAGGAAAGAGAGGAAGACGTACTAGATATCCGTGACAGATTACGTGCTCTAATCAAGCTTGGGGATTCAGTCTTTGGCATAAAGTAATACGCAGAAAATTACTGGTTCTCAAAGAGAGACAACTAAAGGTGAGATAGATGACAACATATCATTCTGCTATTGAAGTGAGGTCAAGAGGTAACTGTGACATGATTGACATCACTGAGCAGGTTTCCAAGATTGTGCTAGAAAGCGGAATAAAGACAGGTATTTGCACAGTCTTCTGTCCGGGCTCTACAGGGAGCATAACGACCATTGAGTATGAAGGAGGTCTTCTGCAGGATTTTCCTGAAGCGATGGAGCGAATTGCACCACAAGAAGCTGTTTACCAACATCATCTGAGATGGAGAGATGGAAACGGGCATTCGCACATCAGAGCATCTGTACTAGGACCAAGCATCACAATTCCATTTGTAGATAAGAAACTGACATTGGGAACCTGGCAGCAGGTAACTTTCATTGATTTTGATAACAAAGCACGAAATCGAAGTCTAGAGGTGCTGCTAATTGGAGAATGATTACCACAGTACTTCGTTTGGATCTAAGTCCCAAGTGAGCTCGCGAACACTCGGAGAACTTGGTGCCGTTTCTCGAATCTTTAGGGCCAAATAATGGATTCTCAGAGCTCTTCGCAATCTATGTAGTTGAAAGGGTCTGTTCCACCCTTGAGGCGAGTTTCGATAGTCATACGAGTCCATCAAGTTTCTAATTGTGTCTATCTCACGTTGCACCTGTTTCTTTACATCATCAATCTCGCGGTCAATCGTGAGTCCTCGTTTCTGTTCCACAAATGTCGCCTCATCAATGATAGAAACAAGTTCCAACATAACGACGAGTATCACAGAGGTATTACTAAGAGGGGATTAGATTTGACGACGGGATTTCGTCTTTCTCTTCATTTTAGTACCGCATACTATGCATTCGATTTCAGACGAATCTGTGCTAATGCGTCCACATGCGGGACATTTCTGCATCCATTGGATTGCATGTTGCATTCGATTCTCAGGATCAAGAATCTCCAACCCAAGATGCTTGGATGTATTCAAGAGAGCCAAATCAGTAGAAACAAGGACTACATCGAAACCAGCATCCATTCTCTGTAAAGCAAGCCCAATCAGCTCCAAATCATGCTTGGAAAGAACAGTTGAATCTCCAGTCTTCTCTGAAGCCTTCCTAGCTTGTTCGATCTTTGAGTCATCTACTGACTCTATGATTAGACGACCTACAGATATCAATGATTCAGCTCTTTCTAGACTCGGTCTATTGTTCAGTTCTTCTAGAATACCAATGGTAGTAGCAAAAGTTGATTCAGGCTTCTTCTTGACCCAATCAGAGAATAGGACTCCAGCATCAAGAACAAAAAACTTGGTCACTTATGTCACCTGCTTGCGAGGTATCAAACGAGTGTTCAACCTGTGATAGTAATTATCTGTAAGACGAATGAATCGACTCTGTCCTTCAGATTTCCTGATCCATACGGTATCCCCTGATTCTACATTGAAGTTCGTCTGTCCATCAATAACAGCAAGTCCCTGAGCTCCCTTCTTTACAAGTTCAAGCTCGATATGTCCATCATCAGGGAACACCATGGATTTCAACTCGAATCGGGGTGGGCAGACAGGGACGAATATCAGTCCGTGAACTCGAGGTGTTAGAATAGAACCACCTGCAGCGAGTGCGTATGCGGTGGACCCAGTGGGAGTCGAAACCATAGCTCCATCAGCGCGACCATAGTCTACCTGGATACCATCAACACGTACATCGAAGGTTAGCAGTCGTCCCGGGATTCGAGAAACGATATAGACCTCATTTAGCGCATCCTCAAACCTCGTATCACCAACACCTGATGCCAAGTTGATGTTGTTCTCGATTATGCAGTTGTTTTGCAACACTTCCTTTAGAGCTGCTTGTGCTTGTTGTGTGTTGCTTTCTGTCATAAAACCAACTGTACCTTTATTGATACAGAACAGGGGAATGTTACGATCTGGTAGTCGGTATAATGTGTAGAGGATGGTTCCATCACCTCCAATGGTGATGACGAAATCTACAAGCATGTCTTCTATGTCAACAACTTCAACTCGTTTGTGAGTTGATGGACAAGACCCTTTATCGACTAGGACTTTGATATTCCTACGGATTAGCAAATCAACCAGAAGGCTCGCTGTCTTTTCAATGTCCCTCCTTCCGGGTTTGCAAACGAGACCGACAGTTCGCTGCTTGCTCAAAATCCTAGGGTTCGTCTCTATTGACACAGGTAACACCCTATTCCGACCAACCCAAGCTTCCCTTTTACTGTTGTTGTTGGGATATCCATTTATTAGACAGCAGCGAACAAAGAAAAAGTATAATTGGGTACCACTAGATGAGATAGTTGCATTGGTCTGCGAGACTAATATGAGCGTGATATTATGAGTATCAAGAAAGTTGTTGTAAAGAGCCTCAAGCCAGGAAGTTACTTCATGATTGATGATGAACCTTGCAGAGTAGTTAGCCTTGAGAAGTCAAAACCTGGAAAACATGGGGCTGCAAAGGCAAACATCATTGCTGTCGGTTTCTTTGATGGACGAAAACGTAATGTAATCCATCCTGCTGATCGCATGGTTGATGTGCCTGTCATCGATAAACGTAGTGCAACCATTATCGCAGATCTAGGAGAAAATCTTTCTCTCATGGACACTGAAACCTATGAAACCTATGAGGTTGAAAAGCCCACAGATCAAGAACTAGCAGATAAAATTGAAAACAATGCAGAAGTCGAAATTTGGGACGTGATGGGGAAGAAAGTCATCACACGAGTCAAATAGGCGCGAATCATCTGTCACGAGGAAATATTCGACATTATTTATCTCTAGGTTCGCTATAGAACCTTCTTGAAAGGGATGGTCTTAATGGGGTCAAATGAGAGAGTAGATGATAATGATAAAATTATCATCGATATGCTTAGAGAGAACGCCCGAAGTTCATTACGGGATATTGCTAAGATCGTTGAAATGAGTCCATCCTCAGTAAGGAATCGTATCGAGAAGCTTATAGATCGAGGTCTTATCAAGCGCTTTACCATAGATGTGGACTATCGAAAGATGGGATATGATATTCAGGTGATCGTATTGATCACCTCGCGTCCGGGTTCATCTGAGAATCTCTACAAATCACTTCAATCCTTTGAACAAATCTCTAGAGTCTACTGGACATCAGGACCTGCTAATTTCGTATGCTTAGTCCGAGTTCATGACATGCATGAGTTGTCGCGGTTCCTAACTACGCATCTGGAAAAGCTTGAAGGAGTAGAGCGAGTCGAGAGCATGTTCCTAATGCCACAACTCGAAAATGTATAGATAGCAGTGTCTATCAACTCAATGTATACAAGAATGTTCTAAATGGATGTAGAGAGCATTTCAGAAACGTCGAGGCTTGCACATGGAATCAATTGAAGAGAGTGGGGTCCGCAACTATGTCCGTGAGAAACGGTTGCAAGCTCTCAAGACATTGATGACGATAAATGGCAGGTACAATGAGGTCATCAAGGAACTAAAGGATAGACGAGAGGTCATTGCCAAGCAGCGCTATGATGGTGAAATTACACTCCAACAATATTGGGATTCCAGAATGGAGCTGGAAGATAGGATACAAGCAATGACAGAGAAAAGGGATGAGGTCGTAAAGAGAATCATCACACTTCTTCCGAAAACAAAGGCAGATACTAGATATATCAAGGATAAGGAAGAACCTCAGGTCAAGGAAACGATATCTGAAGAAGATGGTTTACACGAACCTAAAGCCAAGAAAACTACCTTGGAAAAAGAAATAGTCAAAGAGGAAGAACCTGAAGAGGAAGATGATTCAGAAACTGAAGAAGCTAAAACCTTGGATACTATAGATGCGGAAATTGAATCTGAAAAAGCTCAAGAAATCGTTGTGGTAAAGGAGAAAAGTGATACTCAATTGGATTCTGAAGAGTCTCGGGCTGAAGAAGCAAATTCAGGGGATGCTGAAAACAAAGGAGCAGCAACTGAGGAATCTGAAAATGGTGAATCGGAAGAAGGTGAAACTGAAACTCTGGAGATAAATGATGATGCCAAAGAAACTAGGATATAACAGTTCTTTTCGGGAAAGTGATATGCACCAATGCTTGTAATCACTCGGTTAAGGAATTGCATCAAAACGGGGAGAGTCGAGGACCTGCTTGATGGATGATAGCCTCTATTGAAAATGAGATGTATTGGCAGTGATTTAGCATTTGGTGCGGAGGGCGAGATTCGAACTCGCGATTCGGCCAGAACTGGGAATCAGTCCATGTACACCTACGTGATAGGGATCTGAACCCTACGCCTTTGACCTGGCTTGGCAACCTCCGCGTACAACTGGCTCACGCAGTATATTAAATGATAAGGATTTCTATGGACTCGATTTCGGGGGGGCATTCTATCTCAGAAGGATATCCATTGACATCCTCGGAATAATCGAGGCCCTCCAACGAACTTTCAATCCATTCATTTAATGTATGCATAACCCGTTCTTACAAGTTATAGATAGCTGTCTTGAATGATGCGTGATGGGAATCTAGAGATACTTCCGCCAAGCATGAACATCAATCCTTGAAAATCCTAATGAATCGTATAACCGAGTGGCACCTTCTGTGGCTGCAGCTCCAAGGATACAAATCATAGTAGGATTGTAATCTTTAACTCGTTTTAATCCCTCAAGTATAACAGATCTTGCTAAACCCATTTTCCGGTGGTTGGGATGGGTTCCAACTGGTTCAAATTCAGTTATCCCGCTTGCAGTGTCCAGTCTTACTGTGGTGAATGCTGCGAATTTTCCATCAGGTGCTACAGCAACCAAATCCAAACCTTCATGCCAAAATGATGCTTGGGAGTACTTGATCGCCATCCTCTCGGTCATATACTTGCCACAATGACTAAAGACAGATCCGACCACCTCATGATAGTTCTCATAATCCTCTGGAAGAGTAACATGTCTAATAGAATAACCATCAGGTAGCTCATAGTCAGGAATTGGTAAATCTAGAGGTCTAGTGCGATTGTGTTCACATACTCCAAGGTCGTTGTATCCCATCTCTTTATAGAGCTCGATTCGCTCTGTATCCGTCGCCTCAATGAAGAATGCGATTCTGGAACCACGGTCATCGTTGAGAGGTTTGGCAGATCTCATTCTCTCCATATCCAGAACAATTTCGCGCTCCAAGTGTTTGTATTCAGGATGAAGATTCAGAAACGAATCTGGAGAATCAGATAAAATGCCTACTGCCACAATCTTGGAGTCTCCTGTAGCATCGACATCCTCCCATATCTTCACAAACGAGTCATCTTCATCATTATATTCGGGGCCGCATGGACCAAATCGTCTATTCTCAAAGCGTTGAGGAATCCAGTTTCTTAGTGATTGGGTCATCGTCCATACTTCTGTGAGAAAGTCCATCACGGACCCAAGATCATCGTACCAATGAAAATCGCGGACTCGTATTGTCATTTAATCCACAATATCGCCGAGGAAATTCATCTTAAAATTGTACACACTAACGCCAGAATTTTCCCGAAGATTCTAGGATCGTTCGTCATAGATTCTGCTTCGGTTCATGTCTCTGCGAAGGGATTCCCAATCGCCAATCTGAGCAAGTACGTCTTCATTCTTCAGAGCCTTATGCGTGGGACCATCAAAGATAACCTTCCCTTCCTTCAAGACGACTACTGAATCAGCCCAGTTCTCGATGAAGAAACGATTATGTGTTGTGAATAGAACGCTAATACCATCGTCCCTCAATTTCTGGATGATATCAAAAATGCTTCTTACCATGGGAAAATCGAGACCTGAAAAAGGTTCATCGAGGAAAAGAATCTGTGGCTTCATTGCAAGAATACCAGCTAGCGCAACTCTCTTAGCTTGTCCATGAGACATCTGATTCACTGCCCTGTTGACGAAGTCAGACATCCGAACGAACTGCAGTGCATCTTTGACTCTCATTTCGACTTCGTTTTCTGGTAATCCAAGATTCCGAGGACCGAACGCGACATCCTCCCATACAGTTGGAGCGAAAAGCTGGTCATCAGGATTCTGAAATAGAAATCCGATATCCTTCCTGATTTCCCATAGATTCTCATTGGTCATCTTTCGATCGAAGACATAGATATCCCCCGCATCAGGCTCTAGTAGTCCAAGCATTAGTTTGAACAATGTAGTCTTTCCAGAGCCATTAAGCCCGACAAGGGCCTTATGCTCGCATCTATGAAGCTGCATATTGATATCTTCCATTGTGAACTCTTCATATCTAAAATACACATGTTCTACATCGATCGCGCAAGTCAACTTATAATCACCGCCAGAATATCTTGAATGAAGAAAGTAACAAAGATGACAAGAATTGTCAGGAACATGAAAAGAAGTGCATCTCCATGTTTGAAGCCAGTAGAACGAATGATCATTCGTCCTCCAAATCCTCGGAGTGTCATTGCCTCGTAAACAGAAATACTTCTATCAAAGGCTCTGTCTATCGTTGAGCCCACCATATAGCCTAGTGATTTTATCTTATCGAATCTCTCACCTCGTTCATATCCCCTGAGGCATTGGGCTTCCTGCATTCTTTTTCTCTCACCGATAAAGAGAGGAATATATCTCAACATGATAAGCAGTGAACCCAGAATCGCCATTGGGACCCTTAACGTTCGAAGAGCCCCGATGAACTCAGATATTGTCATGTGCGATAGAGCAGAGACGAATAGGATGACCATGGTCATCATCCGAAATCCGATTAGAATCCCAAATTCTAATCCTTCTTGATAAGCATTCAAAACTCCCCAGGGTAGCTGAAAACTAAGGATCACTGTTTCACCAAATACAAAGGGCATCAAGAACATCCAGAAGAGGATGAGAACCTCGAATTTTGCAACGAGCGATAGTACTACCCGCCACCTAGTACCCGCTATAGTAGCTCCTAGAAGGACGAGCAAAAGAATGGTCAGAACAACGAACAAATCGGTCTGAAGGGCAGTGGTCACTCCCACTCCTATAGCAGAGATAAAAATCGCAGTGGAAGAGAACCGGTGCAATACTCCACGGCCTTCTCTGAAGGGTAATAGGAAAACTCCCATATTCTTTGCTCCAAATATTATCTTAGCTTAATTCAATTCTACATTCATATGCATTAGAAGTTAAATCAGGAATCATTCCTCTTTTCGAGAGGTATACCTGAAGAAGATGTACGCAATCACTAGTATCAGGACGATACCAATCCCACCAGTTATTGCATCAACCAAGGGTCCTTCACCAAGGAATGCGAACAATCCTTCATAGCCGCTTTCTGGCTCAGAAATTCCAGCCCATTCGAATAGAGCCCATTCAAATCCATCTGGATTCTCTGAAGCTAGACCAGAAAGAATCAGGACGGTTGTGATTGCAACTAGGATGATGATAGTTGGTAGAACTACCTTGAATAGCGTGTCGCGGTTCAAGTGGTCGCCTCCTCAACAAGGACTGTCTTGGTCTCTCGTTTCAGAGCTTTTCCAGTATCGCTATCCTTCAAGAATGAAACAAGACTCGGCTTTGCACGAACAAAGTATAGGAGGATGACAAAGGTTAGTATCGCCTCTCCAACAGCGATGATTCCATGAATTCCAGTGATGATTATCACAAAGTCAAAGCTGAGACCGGGAATCGTGAGAAGTTCCATTCCTAGGACAAAAGCTGATGCAATAATAACTGCAAATGCTGCAATTGGTGTAGCAATCAGAACAGCAGTCTTTTCGTTTCGTATTCGCTTCAATCCCTTGAAAAGAAGAAGGGATATGCTCCAACCTAGGACAGCTCCAAGAATGCCCATATTGAAGAAGTTCAATCCAAAAGCCAAGAGACCTCCGTCTGCATATAGAGCTTGTACAAACAGGACTAGTGCCATAATGACCATTGCAGCCCATGGCCCTAGCATGACTGCAAGCAAGGTCGTTCCAACGAGATGACCACTTGCAGGAGGAACTGGAAAGTTCACCAGCTGGGCTGCAAAGATCACAGCCGCGAGCACACCCATGTATGGAGTGAGTCGTTCATTGAATCGCTTGTTCACTCTCTGAACTGCATACCCCAAGATGGGGATGCTAATTACAAGGAAGAGAACATACATCCAGAATGGAAGAACACCATCGGGAACATGCATCGCTATTCACATCTCTCTGCCAATAACCCATCCAAATTTACTTAAGTGTGTTACTTCTTGTGAAATCGTGTTACTATTCAAGGTAAGATGTGTTACCAACAATTGGTGAGATGCAAAATGAGTTTGAAACGATTTGGTGTTTCGATTCCAGAGGACCTCTTGGCTCAGTTCGATGAGATTGTTGAGAAGAAAGGATACGTGGGAAGATCAGAAGCAATCAGAGATGCTATGCGTCTATTCATATCCAAATACCAGTGGCAAATGGATATCTCAACAGGATTTGCTAGCTTGAATATCGTCTTTCAACACAAACCACGTCTTATGGCGGATCTCTTGAAGAGTCAACATGATGCAGAAGCGGAAGTCATTTCGACTCTGCATACTCACATTACCAAGACACATTGTTTTGAGATATTGACAATGAAAGGTACAGCACAAGGTATCAAGAGACTAGCAGACAAGATTAGCGGCTTGTCAGGTATTGAGTTTGCTGAATTGTTCACATTTGCCCTTCCTGAACTAAGTGGTGGTCATCCGCACACGCACTAAGAGATTCGATTCTTCAGGAAGAACCCCACCAGTACAACTATGATGATAGATGATGAGAATGCAAGGATTACCAAGGGAGTGTAGTCAACGCATTCTTGACAGGGTACGTCTATGAATTGAAAGTCTTGTAGTACGCCATCCGTATCGATCATTAGAGTCCAACGTTCAGTTTCGCCTACAAGATAGAATTCAAAGAGCCAAATGGCATCAATATCAAGTCCAACATGAGAACCTGGTACAAGCAGAATCTCTTCGCAGAGACCCCAGTAATGTCCATCGTCAGCAAAGAAGTCGGTTGCAGTCCTTACCGCCAGAGAATAGTTCGCAGAAATGGTCGAGGCAATAATATCAAGCCATTCCACTTCAAGTGTTTCAGAGTTCAAAGCAACGATGGTCTGATAGAATCCTGTACTGTTGAGCTGGACAATAGCATAGCTTGCTAGAGAAACGTTGAACATCAGGGATGCATCATAAGAACCGATCTCTTCCCAAAAGAGCGTGTCATTTTCCTGTAGAAGTGAGATTAGCAGATCATCTGTTCGGAATGCCTCAACACTCTCACTAAGTATAGAGAAATCCTCAGGGACGAGTTGCAGCTCTCTATAGTCTACAGTCACCACGGGATAGGGTTGAGCTTGGGTAGGAAGTATAGGAACCAATAGAAGTACAAGTAATAGTCCAAGTCCCATTGTTCTCATGTTCATCAATTGGAGAGAAGAAAATCAGAGATAAAACCGTGTTGTAATAGGCTATTACCATGGGGGCAAGAGAATAAAGTGGCAGGTCCGGGCCAATAAAGGGGCAGATGCGTCAGATTATCCATCCCCAGATGGAGTTCCTGACACCGATATGCCGTGCGAGGCTAATGGAGGATTATGGAGTTGATTGAGTCATGAGGTTCTGAGAGTTTCTATCAACACCTTCCCCCTTGTGTGGAACCGAGATAGTAAGGAGGAACCGGGGAGTTAGTAACCTTAAGCACCCCAGCACCATCAGGGAATGATGCTCTGGCCCGTACCGCCTGAACCACATGGCTCTTACAACTAGTGTCATCTAAGTAGTATATTATATTATCCAACTCAGCGATGAGGAATTCGTACCCAATCCGAGGGGATTTTCATCTAAATCCGAACCATGTGGTTCAGATTTCGTTGATGGCGCGAAAATTCGAATCGTTTTGCTCAGAAAGGTTGGCTCTTAGTAAACCTGAGAATATGAATCTTGAATGAAAATGGAACTAGAGGAATCGAGTGAATCATCTCCTCGAAGGCGAGTGAATATTTGGTGGATCGCTTTGACAGTTGTATCAACAGCATCAACAGCCTATATCATGTCAGTGTTTGGATGGATCCCGGTGAATCCAGTCTATGCTGTGATTATGGGTTCAGTCTTCGGGATTCTCTTCGTGATTTACCAATTCTTCTATTACAGGGAGATTGCGAAGCGAATCGAACCTGAAGCACCTAAGCGAGATGGCGAACTGTTCTAGTAATTGTTACTAAGGTTTGAGTAGGACCGTCAAATTCCGTGTGAATATTGGAAAATACTCAGCAGAAGTAGCAGCTGAGAACTTGCTCAATTTAGTTCCGAGTGTTTCTGAGAGGGTCTCATCAAATGCCCCATTCAGAATTGCCCGTGTTTCCGCCTCAATCACAGTATCCAGCTGGATAACATGGTCTAATGCACTTCGATTAGCAGGGCATTTCTGTTGACACCGTAGGCAGCCCATCAAAGCATTATGAGCGTTTGAAGGAATCCATTCAGGAAATTCACCATTCACTTCATTGTACAGAGAGATACATCTTCCTGCATCGATTACAAACTCGCTTTCTCGGATCGCATGCGTAGGACATTGATTGCTGCATATCTTACAGGTCTTGCATGCATCCATCATTGCAAGCTCTGTCCAATCATACGAATCAAATTCAAAATCAGTCCAGAAGGCATACAAAGTGATAAGACTACCCATGTTCCCTACATAGCATAGGTTGTTCTTCCCATACCTGCCGAGACCGCTTCTCACTGCAACCTGCTTAAGAAAAACATTACGAGCAATTTCAACACGGAATCCCTTGTCTTGGATTATTTGCTCGTGAATAGTAGTTTCAAGCTGCTTCTTTGTTACTCCTGAATCATAGTACTGATGCGGAATAACAATCTCACGGCGTTCACCGTGATATTCAAAATCGGCACGGGCAATCGGAGTGTAGACAGCCATTATTATCAAAGATTTGGCATCTAAGAAATCATCCGGTAGTGCGTATACCTTACCTTCAATGTAGCTACGAAAGGTTTCATTATCGCTTAGTTTTCCACTGGCCTGTAGATCCTCCATATCCGACTTCAACTTCGGAAGATACTCTGTTGATATTACACGATATTGGTATGTCGCGTGAGGCAAAGATTCTACAATTTCACTTTGAATATTCATATCATAATTCAATCATATTCTATTATATAGAGAAATCCTTCAGAGTAAGTATTATTGCAGACAATGTAGTTCGGGTGAAAAAGAAGCATAAGTGCCAAAGTATCTCTGTATGTATGTTATACGAACGTGTCAATGATTCACCGGTTCTTGGTTCAAAGAACTTTCACGAATTCGAAGAGCCAATAGTTGCCAATGATGACAACGAATGGACATGGATGGAGTTCTACGGATCAGGTGTAGACATCGAGGATCACCCACTGAAGGATCGCTGCCGTATGCATGGGTGCGCAGAATGCAAAAGCGAGAAGGTAAAAGTCATCTATGGCAAATGGTGTGTCAGTACGCATAGCGGAGATGCCTACTACGACTATGAGATCGTGTGTGAGGATTGCGGAAAATTCACAGCACGTTCATTCAATGAGAATGACTAGAATCCAAATCTTCTAGCGTATGCTTCTATGTCGAATTTTCTCCTGAGCCCCTTGTCATTCATATAGCGCACCTTCCCAAAGATGGGACGTTCAGCCCAAGCTCGGTCATGCTTTCCAAAGCACCAAGCAATACCAGTATAGCCGTTCGGGTCCCTCCCATCAAGTTCGTATCTATCATTCAGGTAGATAGCAATTTCATATGCATCCTTGGGATTCTTGGACCATTCGAGTATCTTCTTGCCCCAATACATCCGCATGTACCCATGCATCTTACCATCAACAACCATCTGCTTCTGAGCTGCATTCCAGTATGGATCATGGGTCTGGTAGTTCTCGAATTCCTCGCGATTGTATATGTATTCACGATGATCTTTTCGGTGCTCATCAAGAGTTGTCTTTGCCCATTTGGGTAGGCAATCAATCGAATCATATCGTGTATTATAATGAGCAAAATTCATACTTAGCTCTCTTCGTACGATCAGTTCTTCCAAATAGGATTCTTCAGCTGGAGAACCTGCTTCCAAGACCTTCATGGCTATCTCTATTGGAGAAATCTGTCCATAATGAAGGTAGGGACTCATATTGGAGGAGGAATCTAATGACGGATCATTTCGATGCTCGTCGAATCTATCGAGCTTTGTGTTTATGAATGCTTGAAGCTGCGAGATTGCTTCTTTATATCCGCCTTTAAGCCATGGAACAGATGATACAGTTCTATCCGCAGAGAGTTCATCAAGGATGGAGGAGATGCTTTCAAGACTCAGCTCTTCGGTGAATCCTTGGGAAGAACTACGTTTTATTCGTTGGATTTTATATTCCTGAAGGAATCTCTCCATGTGCCGGTGTATCTTGGGGCGAAGAGTGCCAGCGGTGTATTCCTCCTTGGACGAAGCAAGCTCTATTGGAACCACAACATCTGTTTCTACTTGAATGAGTGGACATTTAGCTTTTGCAGCCGCATAAGTCCTCCACATCTTTTGGAGTCGTTGATAATCACAGTCCACAACAATCATAGAAGCATCATCTGCTAGTGAGATGATGCCATTGTCAGGGGATTCCATTCTAATGATGAAATCACCTCCGAGCCTTAGTATGGATTTTCTCACCTCTTGGAGACCTTGGAGCATGAAGGTGTAACTCCTTTCGTTCGCGGAGGGGTAATCGGTCAATCCAAAGTAGACCAATAGAGGAAGACCATACCTGTTCGATTGTTCAATCGCATATCCGAGTGCATGATTATATGATACTCTTTGTGATGCTTGCATCCAATAGAGCACATATTTGCCATCTTGGATCTCCCGTTCGTTTAGCATCTTGATTCGTTCAGGCTCGATCATCCTCGATTACTCCACTCCTCGTAATATATGAATTGCGAAGGAGTAATTCAGTTGGGTATGAAATGATGCATTCGCTTAGAAAAGAAAGAATATTTTAAGTATAATTTTCTTTTCTAAAGCTTTATTAGTCGCCTAGCTTCTGTCTGGAAAATAAGATGGAACCATTCTCAGCGAAATGTTGTGAATGGTGAGAGATAGAAACGGAGAAAACACAATGAAAACAAGGAAGACCTTTGGTCTGATACTTGCATTTGTTTTTGTCACTTCAATGTTCCTTGGCACAAGTGCTGCAGCGTTGAGTGGAGGAGATTTCAATTCCGCGCTCATGGCAGTCAAGTATGTGACGATCACAAATCCAGCAGATGGATCTGTGGTTTCAGGAACTGTGACAATCACAATCGATGCATCTTCGACCCCCACCTTATACATCGACGGTGTAAGGATTGGGTCCTATACATCCTACTCTTGGGATACAACTGCATATGTAGATGGTAGCCATACCATAAATGCTCGTATCCCCGGTAGATCCGACACCAATGTTGTGACGGTGAATAATGGAGGAGGAACCAATTCCGCACCTACTGTGACAATTACTGCTCCTGCAAATGGTGCGACAGTTTCCGGTACAACCACTATTTCAGTATCAGTTGATGACGAAGATACGATTGTACCAGACATCTACATTGATGGTTCATGGGTAGCGACCGCCTATTCCTATAGCTGGGACACAACCGCATATGCAGATGGATCCCATTCAATCTATGCAGAAGCTACAGATACCGGTGGTCTCTCAGGAGATGATACCAACACCGTTACAGTCGATAACGGCGGCAGTAGTCAAGGATGGAACAAGGACTCACTTCCACACATGCTTCCCTGGTGGAATGATGTCATTGATGTTGAGAAGACCAGCTATACCGGCGCTGGTTCAGTTGTCGTAATCATCGACACTGGTCTTGTCAGCAACTGGCTCGATTATTTCCCGCAGGAGAACATCCTTACACAGTACTGTCGTAGCTACACTGACGAACTAGGATTGGACAATGTAGCATGGGATGAGGATACCGAAGGACACGGTACAGCTTGTACTGGAACTATCATCGGCTACAGACTCGACAGCACGACCGACTATTGGATCGAAGGTGTCGCTGAGGATGCCAAGATCGTCATGCTCAGATGTGTCTACTGGATCGGTGGCGGGGTCACTGAGACAACAATGCTCAACAACTGGGCGACTTGTATCAACTATGCGGTATCTCTGCACAATGGTGCTCTTAGTAGCTATAATATGGTCATTTCCATGTCGCTTGGCTACGACAATACCAATACTGCACTAAATACAGCAGTGGCAAATGCTGAAGATGATGGAGTCGTCGTCGTTACATCCGCAGGTAATGACGGCCCCGCAGCTGATACTACTGCATACCCAGCCAACCTGGCAGACTGTACATCAGTCGCAGCTGCTGGATATGTAGGACTCACTGATGCCTACGGACTGACTGGTATCTGGACGGATATCCCTGAGAACGACTTCTCTGATGTCTTCGTGTCTGACTTCTCCTCCCGAGGAAAGGTCGATGTGACTGGCATTGGTGAGAACCTTGTATTGCCATACTACGGTGGCTACTACTATATCAGCGGTACGAGCTTTAGCTGTCCACAAACCGCAGGTGTCTATGCCTTGATGTTCCAGGCCTTTGGTGGCCAGAGCGTTGCTTGGCTAGAGGGTCATCTACAGGATGCGTGCGTGGACCTTGGTTATGATTCTACAGTCCAAGGTGCTGGATTCATCCAAGCTGACGGTGCCACGACATAAAATACAGCAAAGAGGAAGGTGTGTCCTTCCTCACTCTATTTTTCTTGAATCTAATCTATTCACACATCATGAAACGAGGATCAGTTCGCCACTGGTTTCGTTCTTCATCAAACGCTTCATCCCATATTCCATAGACAGATGTCTTCTCGTAGTCAATAGTTGAAAGCCTTAGATTTTCCACGTTCTCATGCAGAATACTCAACAGCTTCGAAAGGTGACCTGATGGGAGTCGTAGATACCAGAACATGAAATCATCGGTCATCCTCAAAGTTGTACGAAATGGAAAGGGACGAGTCTTGATTAGTGATTGAAATGCTGATGAGAAATCTGGGTCGCAGTTGGCAGTGATTACTACGTTACTATAGAGATCAAATGTATCACTATCGATGTAGACATGATATTGCAAAATAAAGTGTTCTTTCAACAATTGCATCCGACGAGAGAACTCCTGAGAAGTGAACTCAACTCCCATCCCCTTCAGCTCCTGCATTATGTCCTTTTGCTTTCTTCGAATGCCATTTGTAGATATGGAACTAAGGATGGATACATCACTTTTAGAAAGCAAATCTATCTTCGAGCCGTTAGGAGGTTCAACAGGATCAATGGAGATTGCTGATAGTTGTTTGAGCCATTTGTTCCAATTGAAATCCCAACTGAAACTCTCAATATTCCAAAACTCAAGCTGGGGAACGGTGAAAAGTGTTCGAGTGTTCTCAGTAGGCAATAGTCGATAGTCCTTGAAGGTAGATTTCTTTTTTGAAGTGTCAAGGAATCTTCTCAGTAAGTGCATAGACCCTTTTGGAATTCTAAACTGAGCGAAAACTTCACTCCCGCCACCGTAAGATCTAGCTCTATATTTGGTGTAGGGATGCTCATCACATAGAAGCTCTACAGCTTTCAGTGATTCATTAGTAGGAGTTTCGAAAAATACATCGACGGTGTGCATTCCTAATGCATCTTCATCAAGATGGGGTATAACTCTGAAGTATCGCTTGCTTGACTTCTTTGCCCCTGAGAGCCACTTAAGGTAGCTTGCAACCGTGGTTTTCGACATCTGGACATGAGCCGCTATTTCTTCAAGTGTATCCATAGGTCCTTCCTGTAGGGCTATGAGTACTTGCAAGTGTTTTGCAGTTATCTGTGTACTTCTCAATCAACGACCTTCTGCATGATTTACCGACACTATTCGCAGAGCATTACTTTTATCGAGGGATCTCCGCGACCGCCACCGGTTGGAGGGTCGAAATCTAAAGCGTCCGTATCATATCCACCTTTGATACCAACAGCCCAAGCCTCAACGAACACATTATACCAACCTGATTCCCACGCGCAGTCGAACCAGTGCAGTTCAAGCTGAATATCTCGATAGTGACCTATGACAATCACTAATGCGTATAGTTGATGTCCAGAAGGCAGTGTGAGAGTGAAGAAGAACTCAGATCTTTGAGGGCTTTTGATGAAATCTGCAATGATAGCTGAAAAGAACACTACAACATCATCGCATATTGTATCATTGTCCAAATCGCCGTATTCTGCACTATCGATTGTAACGACAAACTTCTTTGGAATTGCCGCAGCTTCTTGAGGCACTACTGTAAATAGTACAGAAG
>JBHLQH010000016.1:0-78464 GCA_048884965.1 Candidatus Thorarchaeota archaeon
GGAGGATTGTTAGTGCATACGATTGTGTACAATCCAAGTTTCTCAGCTATCCGAACTGAAGCCTCAATATCAGCTAATTGCATCCTACATTCTGAATGATTCAGTAATGTACCTACAGCACCATTCTCAACAAGAGTTTCTCCAAGAGTATGACCTGTAAATCTTCCAGGTTCTCCTGGATCCATATGTTGTGAGAACACAGGAATCTCTACAGCTTCTGATACTCTGAAGATATCAGGAATCTGTGGAGCGACCACAATTGATACGGAGTACTCTTTCGCTACCTTCTCACAGACTCTAGCAAGAGAAACAGCATTTTCACCAGTAGCTTGTGGATAGGTCTTGAAATTCAGAGCTACGACTGGGAGTTCGATCTTCGTCATCCATCTCAATCCTGTTGGAGCTGATATTAGCAGCTCCGACAGGTCTTGCCAAAATATGGTACAATATTAACCTTGTTTCATAACCGAGCAGCGCCAATGAGCAACTTGAGTGCAGGAACACGTGCATATCCTCTGCGGTTCAATTCGGTTATTGGTTTACGGAGCTCGATCTTCACAAACTTTCCAGGTTCTGCATTCTTATAGTATTTCAAATAGAGTGTCGAAAACTCTGAGAAATTGGCAGCGCTAAGTAGTTCAGCAACAACGTCATTCCCAATGCGAATAAAAACATCTTCATCAGGAGCAGTTCCTGTAGTTACTGAGACCTCACCCATAGCGTCCTTCAGAATGGTAAATCGTTCACCCATTGCCATAAGTTCTAGCTTGAACTCGTCAGGAGCTTCAATAGGTTCGGCTAATGGTCCCTCAGTTAGCATGAATTTCAACCGATCTTGAATTGTCGCATGATAGGGAATTGTGATTGTAAGACCTGCTGTAGCAACTGGTTCAGTTGCTCCTTTTGCGGTTTGTTCAGTAATAGGTTCTTCAGATTCAACGGATTCAGAAACGGCTTCTTCGGAGTCCCCGTCTAATGCTTCCTCTTCTATCTCCTCGGCTGATTCTTCGGAATCCTTAGTGTCTTCATCTTTCTTCTTACCGAAAATCTTTCTCATCATTTTGATTTCACCTTGTCTCTGCGGATACGCTTTTCCGCAAATAATTGTGGTCCCATTCAACTCGAGAATAACCAACATTGATAGAAAAAGGTAATTCAGTTGTATTGGTTACGTAGAATTCTTTGGTAAGGCTTCGACAGCCTTTGCGGCAATCGCTTCTATTTGTGCAATCAATGGTCCAGCATTTGTCTGTTTTCGTTCGCCCCACAGCTCATCCACTAACAAATCTCTGATTGCAATACGAATAACTTCAGAGCGATTTGGATACATTCCTTGCTTGATGAGCTTATCAACGCCTTCGACATATGACTCGGGCATACATATCGTTACGACTCTCATTTTGCACCGATATGTTGTGTGTACAATTGGGTAATGAAAGGGTGTCTGATTGTGATGCGTATCAGGGTAATACTAGGTCGGGCTCATACTCGATTCCTGTGGTATCAAGGACGCAAAACGACCTTTCCGAACTGCTCTCCAGCTTCAAGGAACCTATGAGCATCAGCGGCCTCTGAGAGAGGGAATATTCTATCCACGACAGGCCGAACCCTCTTTGCCCAAACCAGTTTCAAAACATCGCGGAGCTCACCACGAGATGACATCGTACTTCCTAGTATCTCTAGCTGCTTCCAAAATACCAAGTTCACATTTGTCATAGCCATAGGACCCGAGGTCGCACCAGGAGTCACAAGCTTTCCACCTTTTCTCAGGCTCTTAAGACTGCGTTCCCAGGTTGCTTGGCCAACTGAATCCAGCACAATATCGGCACCACGACCATTTGTAACGGTGTAGATTTCTTTGTGATACTCAGGAGTCGTATTATGATTGATAAGCACATCAGCACCCAGAAGCCTTGCCCGCTCCAGCTTCGTGTCCGAGGAGCTTGTAACAATGACTCTTGCTCCAGCGACTTTGGCAAGCTGTAATGCTGCGAGTGCGACACCTCCACCAATTCCAATGATAAGTACATCATCACCTGGTCTGATCTGCCCCTTGGTCATTAGCAAACGCCAAGCAGTCATGAAGGTCAAGGGCGTGGAGGCTGCTTCAACATAGTCAAGTCCACTATCGTTGGGTATCGGAATGACATTCTCAGCAGGCACGACGATATACTCTGCATATCCCCCTCTGACATGTTCTCCGATTATCATATACGAAGGACACAATGAATGCTGCCCTGTTCGACAGAATTCGCAGGTGCCACAAGAAAGGCCGGGGTCTATGATTACTCTTTGTCCCGGCTCGAATCCAGGTGCAACAGAGCTACCCACTTCCTTGATAATCCCCGAGATATCACTTCCGAGAATGTGAGGCATTGCTAATTTCATGCCAGGTATCCCTCCTCGAACGAAGAGATCAAGATGATTCAAGGCAACTGCTTTGATCTCGACTAGTATTTGGTTTGATTCAGGCGAAGGGGTTGGAAATTCAGTAAACTTCAAAACCTCTGGTCCACCGTGCTCATGAAATAGACTTGCTTTCATCCTAACACATCCATACAAACGGGTGGACTTCGATGTTTGATGATAAAACCCTTCCACTATGTATATAGAAGCATATTTGAGCAGACTTAGCTTCGAAGATGCTGTAGAGAATTCAAAGATATTTCATTCAGGATTCTGAGGTGAATATATTGTCAAAAGGAAAAGCAAGCAAAGTTCGTGCCAGTCATATTCTAGTTGAGAAGCACAGTATAGCCCTAGAGATAATCAGCAAGATAAAGGAAGGCGAGGATTTCGCAAAGATGGCCAAGCTTCACAGTTCTTGTCCCTCCAAGAAAAAAGGTGGTGACTTGGGCTTTTTCACGAAAGGTAGTATGGTCCCAGAGTTCGAGCAAGCAGCTTTCAGTCTAAATCCTGGTCAGATGACAAATGAACCTGTCAAAACCAAGTTTGGATATCACGTAATCAAACGGACTGCTTAGTCATAAATTGGTTTGTTGTCATCCAAGCATAGTTGCATCCCTCGTCAATTGATTTTTTATACAAGCCTCTCTATATGCTAGTATTCAAGGGAGTGGTAGGTAGTGCTAAGGAGAATAGTACAAAGAATTGAACGCATGACAATTCGAGAGATTACCGTTGCGATGCTAGTCGTGACCTTGATCATTCCAGCAGCTATTATCCCAGGGGGTGGTCATTATTCAGGGAATGAAATTGTACGCGGTGCTGCGATTGTAGCTCTGTTGTGGATCTGTCGGTTGTCGTATTGGATGATTGATTCGTCCACTGGGATATTGATTGAAGGGATGGATATTGTGAATCCCATTTTCATGCTCAGTGCTTTTATCATATCCATTTTCAACATACTATTTGCTATTCAAGTTGTCAGATTCTGTCAAAGCAAATCTTCGAAAGGAATTGCATTTGTCTTGGGGATTCTCTCACTGATCTTTCCTGTAGTCTTCAATCCTCCATGGGCATATGAGTATGTATTGGATTTCTTGAGAGCTGGACTGCCTATCTATTATGGTCCCATTCCAATCCAGCTAATTATAGGACTACTTATCATGCGTTATGCAGGACCTTGGAAAGTTACAGAACCGTGGAATGAGGAGAAAGAATCTCAAGAAAATTGGTGGAGCAAAGAAGACGTATCAAGAAAAGAAGAAAGCTGAAGATGGTCAGCACAAAAGAAAGCCAAACGGGACCATAAGGCCCCGTCTGTTCATTTATTCAGCGGACTCAGATGTGTCCTTTTCCTTTCCCTTTGGAACGATCTCTTCTGTAGTGAAGCGATTCTCACATGCAGAGAGAACCTTCGGGAGAGTAGTGTATTCCATCTCGTGCTCTCCCAGCCTATGTGGTTGGAAGGGACCAATTCGTCGGAGATAATCTGCAATCTCCATTCCTCTCTGACGAGATATGTCAAATGCAACATCATCAAAGAGATCAACGGATCCAACTAGCATACCGTTGCTAACCTGAAAGCCAAGGGCAACAACACGTGGAGGACCATCAAAGCGTGTACAACGAGAGTCCTTCAAACCAACTGGCAAGAGAGGTCCAGCGTGAGAACCACGCATCCATCCAGAGACGAGATGTGGAAGTGTGAAAGCTTCAAGGACTTCACCCATCGCAGGTAGACCAGAATGAGCTCGGACAATGGCTACTGGATCATCTTTGCCTACATACTTCCCTGCAACAGCATGTAGCTTATCAGTACTAACAGAAGCCGCAATCATTCCATCTGCGCGGTAAATTCTCTTGATAGTGAACCGTCCAGTACTCCCTAGCAATGCGAGAATATCATACATCTCCTCTGGAGCTTTCATATCTACGAAGCATGGTATGCTCTTCATGATATCTTGGATAACGAATCTGAAACCATCGTGTAGGTTAGGGTCAATAACAAGTCCTGCAGTGTTGAAGGGATCAGCAAACACTTTGAACAATGGATAATTGAACGCACCGGGCTCGGTCTTGTCAGCCATAAAGACAGCGATAGGTTCGGACTTTCGTTCCTCAAACGTCATCTCTGCAGAACCGGGGCCCATACCCTTGACGTTTCCACTGAAAGTATCAGAGAGAATATCCTGACCAGCAGCATAGATTTTCTTCTCACGGGCAAGCTCTGTGCCTTTCAAGAATGTTTCAAAAGCAAGCCTGTGGACTTCTTCATTATTCTCACCTTTATTGTGAGTCATGATCAGCTCTAAGTCATCACCTGCATTAGCTACATGGAAGTCATTGATGATCTTCTTTTCTACTGCAGCTTTCAGTTCCTTTCTTGCCAACTCGAACAAGAAATCAGGTACGATAACATGACCTGCAAGAGAACCGATGTCAGCTTTGATGACGCTGATAGTGGTTTCGACCATTACAACAATCGCTCCTAATATCGACGGGCGGAAGCCAGAATCTGCTCCCTCACGAGCATGGATTCCGCGATTACCTTGTTAAAGGCGTTTCGGAGAGTACATACAAACCCTTGCTCATGTTTGATTGGGCTACTATTCTCTATACATATAATAGTGTCGATGACACACATCAATTTGAAATCATAAGTTTCTTGAGCTTTGCAGTTATCTCTAAGGCCTCTTTCATTGGTCGTTGCCAAAGATTTCTACCGAAAATCAACCCTGCAGCACCCTCATCCATACATACCTTAGCACGATACAGAAGGTCGTCATCACCGAGTTTACTGCCTCCTGAGAACAGGACTTTCGTCTTGCCAGCGGTCTTGATCACCTTTCGCACCATCTCTTCATAGGATAACTCCAACGTGTCGTATGGAGCAGGTTGCTCAGCTTTTCTCTTTGGATCATCAACAGGAACATTGAGTTTGACCAAATCTGCACCTAATTCATCAGCTACCCGAGCTGCATAATCTATCGCATAGAGGGAATTCTTCCCTCCTTTTTGTTCGACAGCATCCCCACGAGGGTATGACCATATAATGACAGGCATTCCATAGCGATCAGCATCGGCCTTGACTTTCCTGAATTGATTGAAATCTTCTACCTGACTCGGGCTTCCTACATATAGGGTGTAACCAATCGCATCAGCACCTAGTCGAACAGCATCCTCGACAAAAGCTGTCATAGGAGAGAGTGCGTGATTATCAGGAGGGATGCGTGTTTTACCATTGATTTTCAGAACAAGAGGTACTCTACCTGCATAGCGATAGCCGTATTTCTCAGCAAGACCTAGATGCAGAGCAATTGCAGAATAACCGCCTTCAGCCGCTAGTCTGTACTGGTAGTCTGGATTTGAAGACTCAGGATTGGGGAAGAATGTTGAAGGACCATGTTCCATTCCTTGGTCAATAGGTAGGACTAGCAATGTGCCATTCCCAGGTCCATGCTCATACATGAGTCTGTGCAACCGAGTTCGTTTTCCGATAGATAACCAATCCATTTCATCAAGCCTTTTGGTCATATTCATAGCCAACCTATGCTCTTGCTGGAATTTGTAAAGCGCTCTAGCGTTAAATGCGTGTCGCAGATAGCTTCGAAAGTGTAAAATCAAGGTTCTCAATCTATGAGGTGTGATTACTATGAAAGATAAGAGGGTTTCAGCCCAACGCCCAGAAACACCAGATAGAGCACAGTATCACTTAGAAGTGAAGAGAGGAGAGGTCGCGGAAACCGTGATCATTCCTGGAGACCCGCAGAGAGTCATCAAGATAAGTAATGAGTGGGATGAATGTACTGAAGTTGCTGTTCACCGTCAGTTTGTGACTCACACTGGACGATTCAAAGGCGTGCCTATCTCCGCGTGCTCTACAGGCATTGGAGGACCCGGAACAGCGATAGTAGTGGAAGAACTCGCAAATGTAGGCGTAAATACATTCATTCGGGTTGGTTCAACAGCCACCCTAAAGGAGGATATTGAGATTGGAGATCTCATTATCTCAACAGGAGGAGTGAGACTTGAGGGGACAAGCAAACAGTATGTTAGACCTGAATATCCAGCTTCCGCATCGTATGAGGTCATTCTCGCATTGATTGAAGCGGCTGACTCCCTCGGTGTGAATTACCATCTGGGTGTTTCTGCCTCAACAGACTCATTCTATCTTGGACAATCGAGACCTGGATTTGGCGGTTATACGCAGAGTTTCAGTGAGACCCTCATCAAGGATATGCAGAAAGCGAATGTCATGAATTTTGAGATGGAGGCTGCAACATTATTCACACTTGGAAACATCTTTGGTTTCAGAACGGGAGCTGTATGCGCAGTCTATGCCAACAGGGTTCATGATGAGTTTGAGGTCAAAGGAGAGGCTGAAGTGATAAAATGCGGGAACGAAGCAGTCAAGATATTATATGAGATGGACCAAGAAAAAGAATCCCGCGGCAAGAGGTACTGGATGAGAGGAATCTAGAGTCTTAGTACATCTTTGCTAGAAACAATTCTTTAATAGTCGTTCAGGAGGGTTCAGAGATGATTCTCCATGATGACCTTAAAAGAGATAATTGAAAGTGATACGATCAAGTTCATACTGAGCGGAGGCAAAGGAGGAGTTGGCAAGACTAGTTGCGCAGGAGCTCTAGCTGTTCTTTCTGCCAAGAGAGGCCTACGTACTCTGGTTCTTTCCACGGACCCAGCTCATAGCTTAAGTGATAGCTTTGATCAAGACTTGGCGGGAGGAGATCCTGTTCCAATCAAGGGATTTGACAATCTTTGGGGCATGGAGATAGATACTGAGAAAGGAATGCAGGAGTTTCAAGATACACTCGGAAGCGGAGCTGCGGGACCTGATATGCAAATGGCTTCGAACCTCCTTGGAGATATGGGTGGAATGTCGCCACCAGGCTCCGATGAGGCAATGGCTTTCGGGAAGATATTGGAGTTCATTGAGGACTCGTCTTATGATAGGGTCATATTCGATACAGCTCCCACAGGGCATACCCTTAAGCTCCTAGAGCTGCCTGATTTACTAGATAGTTGGCTTGGGAAGGTCTTGACACTTCGCCAGCGCCTGAGTTCGATGATGTCAGGACTCCGTGCGATGATGGGAGGTGGAGACCAAGAAGAAACAGCTTGGCAGATGCTGCAAAACACCAAAGACAAGATTCGAATGGCACGAATTGAGCTTTCGGATCCAGATACGACACAATTCGTGGTCGTCACAATTGCTGAAGCTATGGCGGTCTTCGAAACTCAGAGACTCCTTGGCAGCCTCAATGCATGGCACATTCCAGCAACTAATATCATCATTAATCAACTCATTCCAGAGAACCCAGATTGCAAGTTTTGTTCCTCAAGAAGACATATGCAGCAGCAGAACATCATCGATATTCGAGACCTCTTCAATGACCTCCATGTGACAGAGGTGCCACTATTCGATAATGAGATAAGAGGCATAGAAGGATTATCAGAATTGGGAGAAATTCTGATTAAGTGATAGGAGGGTATAGAATGAGATACGCATACAAGAGAAAAATCATCTCTGCCTTTTTCATCTTAATCTTCCTGGCTTCGATTGTAGCTGCAGCATGGTTGATATTCAAAGGCTAGAAGCCAATCATACACCCTTAACACGTTTCACGACGGGGGGTCTAATCTTGTACAGAATACGGCCTCCGCAGTAGGGGCATTTGACTCCTGGTAGTGTCTTTAGACCTTCAGCTGTAACTTCATATTTGCAAGAATGACACACATAGACCATGGAGATTCCTCTCATCGAATCGCTTAGACAAGCCATATGAAGTTTTTCTTTGGGCAGCAAATTCACATTATCTACGAATCGTCCTACCACCAAGTAGACCTGGACTAAGTACATCGGTAATCTCAATATCCAAGATGGTTCCTGCTGAATACCCGCCCTCCACTGTCATCAATGGACCTTCACCCATTGGATACACCATGGTAAATCCATGCTTGTCCCAGGAAGGCTCTGCAGCTATACCTCGAATCACTTGACCGACATAATCCACCTTTCTGGCACGATTGATTCGCGAGGCTTCTGCACGCATACGCTCACTCAAAGGATCACGAGGTTCAGGAGCTGGAAAGTCTGCAAAAGCTGAACTAGGCAATGGACGGAATCCGTACATGATAATGCGCTCAGCTCCGACCTCAGCAAGTCTATTCATGACCTTGACTGATTCCTCAACCGTCGACTCATTCTCACCAGGAAGACCATAGATGAAGTAGACAAAAGGCTTCATCCCATATTTCACAGCGAGTTGTACTGCCCGAACGACATCCGCCGGACTTCCACATTTCCCGATCTGTCGGGAGTGCTCCTCGGACCCGGTTTCAAGTCCTATGTTTGGGGAAGTGGTTTTGAGAACTGAAGCGAGGGTCTTCGCAATGTCCTCATTGAATAGACAAGATTTCATGTTCTCGATGGCTAGATGAGCTAATCCCTCTACGAACTGGGGCAAGGACATAATTCTTTGGACAAGATCCTGAATCGATTCGATGTTGGTCCCAGGAGAGCAGGGGTCAGTCATAGGGTAGGAGCCTCTCATATAATCCAAGAAATCAGGCGCTTCCAACACAATTCTATGTACTCCAAGATCGAGAAGGATTGATATCTCGGATACGATTGAATCCATTGGCCGGCTCCTAGGAGCTCCCCATACCGAGGGAACACTGCAGAATCCGCATCCTGGAGGGATATCCTCAGGGCAATCGAGTCGGACCTCTGGAGTTTCATCATCACAATTTCCGCATTCTGAGCAAGAACGACCATCTTGCATCATAAGACTAGTTCTTCTGAAGTTCGAACAACCTCGAATTGCTTCAACGTATACTTTACTTGCTTGGTAAACGGGATAGTCAATTATCCGTATCGCGGAAGGGGGATATTTTGTCCACAAATGTTCAGGTTCTAGCAAAGGTCGAGGGGCTGTCAAATGCCCTTTCTTATCCTCAAGGTATCCAATCCCTTTGATTGTCGAAAGGTCGACATTTTCAGTTAGGTAGTTGCATGAAAGCAGCTCGTGCAGAGTTTCCTCCCCCTCACCGATAACAAGAACATCAGGCTTCAAAGCATTCAGTATATTCTCAGGATCAGACGCGATAGGACCTCCAAGAATGATACGACCTCGAGATTTGGATCTTCTCCAGATTGACAGAATCTGCTTCACAGAAGGAAGGTCCATCGACATGGCGCTGACAGCCAAATGGTCATATTTTCTGATGGTATTTGGCAATTCAAGGATTGATTCAATTCTCTGAATTCTACAGCGTAGTCCTTCAGACTCGTAGATTCCTGCTATGGCACGAGGACCGCAACCAATCGAGTCCCTAGAACTTCGTCGCTTCCCGCTACCTGCGCTAAGGGCATCAACAATCAATAGATTCTCAGTCATAATCAAGAAAATCCACTACATGTACTCTATTTACTCTTCTCAAGGGGCCGAAAAAAGGGGTTCTTTTACCTATAGTAATTACTTATATGGAGTATAGGCGACTAATGGTAACAGCAAACTGCTAAACGAACTATAGGAGTAAGTAACTTAGTGTCTGATGAAGGCGGAATATGCCCAAATTGTGGCCTCCCAACTGACCTGTGCGTCTGTGAAACTATCGCACAGGAAGAGGCTCGAATAACTGTGAATATCGAACGTAGAAAATGGGGTCGTCTCTATACGGTCATTGAAGGTTTTGATAAGAATATCGACCTTGGTGACTTGGCCTCCAAGCTTAAGACCAAACTTGCCTGTGGTGGTGCAGCAAAGCACGGACATGTTGAGCTGCAAGGAGACCACAGAGCTATGATCACAGATGTTCTGAATCAACTAGGCTTCCCTGAAAGTCAAATCGTGGTTGATTGGTCTTTCACAGGTGGAAGAAACAGGTAGTTTCTGTATGTGACGGTTATGATTGCCTGTCAACAGGCATTCCCGTCCAATAGTAGTCAACGTGAGTCTGGACTAGGAGAAATTCAGTGCATCGATATTCAGTTTCTTGACTATCTCCTTGTAGCGATTTCTTACAGTGACCTCTGTCACCCTAGCTACCTCAGCAATCTCACGTTGAGTACGTCGCTCATCCAGCATTATTGAAGCGACATATATTGCTGCAGCTGCTAGACCGAGAGGGTCTCTGCCAATGGTTAGACCGATGTCACGGCTTCTCTTTAGGATTTCAATTGTACGAAGCTGGACAGTGCTAGAAAGCTGGAGCTCAGTTGCAAAACGAGAGATGTAATCGACAGGATTCGACAGTGGGATTTGAATCCCCAGCTTACGTAGAAGAAGTCTATAGCATTGACCTAGTTTCTTCTTATCAACTCTCGATGCGTCAGCAACCTCATCTAATGGTCGTGGCTTCTGTCGTATTCGGCATGCTGCGTAGAGTGTTGCTGCGACCATTGCTTCAATGGATCGCCCACGCACCAGCTTCTTGATGATGGCCTTTCGATATAATAACGCAGATTGTTCTCGAATGGGTTTTGGAATCCCAAGCTGAGATGATAGTCGTTCAAGCTCTGACATTGCCTGAGCTAGATTACGATCCAGCGAACTATGAACTCGTGAGCGAATCTGCCATTTCCTCAAACGATAGATCTCAGAGCGTCGACTCGGACTTAGTTTCTTTCCAGAGATATCACGGTCTCTCCAATCAATTATAGTCGAGAGACCCTTATCATGTACTGTATACCTCATTGGTGCGCCAACTCTGCTTCTAGCGTCGGATTCCTCAGAACTAAACGCTCTCCATTCAGCCCCAGTGTCAATTCGGTGATCAGACAGGACAAGTCCGCATTCACCACACACCTTCTCTCCACGAGACAAATCTTCGACAACAGACTCGCTCCCGCATTCAGAACACGCCTCGATGAGGTCTGAAGAATCAGCATTGCCTTTCTTTGGTGATGTACCACTCAACTCGTCCACCAACAATCCTCCACCTGAACAGAGCCATCGCAGACTGTCTGAAATCGGAGAAAATCAATGAGGTAAAAGACAGACTCCCGGGCCCATTCTAATTAAATGTGATTCTATGCTTTTAATGATTGTGGGAAAAGTGAAATGATGTTCGACAGGTCCCGATGAGGCCTGTCGATTGAGTTCATACTAAGTGGTCTGGACACGACCTTTCTCTGTGATCAAGACTGTATGCTCATGTTGAGCGACAAACTCACCTTTCTCTTCTGCAAGTATATGATGAGCTATTAAGGCGCCATTATGAGACAGCTCGCGAACGGCCATCTTCATTGTAGCATGTCCCATCTGCTCAGCAATCCAGCGTTCAGCAAAAGGAAACTCGCCATAGTCCTTTCTGGCTATGCCAAGGAATTGTCGGGTGCCCTTGAATCTAACAGGTACACGGATTGGTAGAAGTTGGTAAATTACTGGGTTTGGAAGATCGGTTACGTTTCCAGAGCCAGTTGAAGCAAAGGTTTCAACGGCATAAATCTCGCCCTCTTCGATGACTACCTCAGATTTTCCTGAAACACAGGGAACCTGCTTTTCAGAGTGCAGTTCGAACTCCTTCATCTGATGCCCTGAGAGTTGCCTGATTGGCTTGAATCCAGCACTTTCTATAGTGTCTTCAATGAGTGCTCCAATGGTGTTCAGCTTTGCACCGGGACGCATCATCTTGATAGCTAATGTTGTGGCATCCTCTGCGGCCTTCACTAATGCCTGATGATCTGGGTTTAGTGCGATAGTGAATGCGGTATCTGCAATGCAACCATCAATGTGCGCACCAACATCTACAGTAACAAGATCTCCTTCTTCAATGACGCTCTCGTCGTCCAGAGGAGAGGTATAGTGGGCAGCTATATTATTCAGGGAAATGTTGCATGGAAATGCAATCCCAGTAGCCTTCTCACGAATATGATTCTCTGTGGCATTTACAATATCTAATAGCTTCGTGCCAGGTTCAATCATTGGTCTAGCGATAGCCAATGCTTCTCGAGCGATAATTCCTGCCTCTTTCCATTTTGCCCATGGGTCAGCTGCTTCATCTTCAGTCGTATCTTTCGGTTTATCTTCTGGCACTGTATTCACCTTGCACTACAAAGCTGGTCATATGTTGACTCATAAAAGTGACGGAATGACTTGCATATCAGATTGCTGGTTCAAACGAGTGTCTGAGCTATTTGACGGGCTATCTTACTGAGCATGAAGAATAGGTATCCCAAATTCACTTTGCGATTGGTAAGCACAGCAAGAATAGCGTCCTCACCAGCGCCACCAATTATCACATATCCATTATCGCCTTCAATAAGCATTCGAACTAATGGACCTCGTTTCAGTTCCTTGAAGACCTTGGCAGTGGCCATCTGAATCTGAGTAGTCCTGCCAGCAATCACATCTTCATCAGGTATACCATCAGGGGGAGTGTTATCAGGATAGTGTGAACATATCGTCAGTCCTTGAGACCGAGATATAATTAGACTGGCTTGGATATTACCTTGGGAGGCTCTACTTAGATCTTCTAGCAGCCCAGTTAGAATTTCCGTCTTCGAAGACATCATTACTTTCCTCCCTAAGGGGGTATCTTTGTGTTCTTTGGGTTGACTAGTATTTAAACATTGATTAGACTGAATAGTGCAACATTAGATACGCTGAGAGCCTGCCTCTTTGAGACCTTTGATGATTTCTTTGAGCTCAGCACCTTTGTCTGTAACAACTTTCTTCTCGATGTATGTTCCCTGTACCACAATAGATGCTCCAGCCCTGACACCTCGAACTACGTCCTCTTTAGTATTGAACCCTCCACCTGTGATGACAGGAATATCTGCGAATTGAGCAATCATTGAAATCATGTCGCTGGGTACACCACCACCCTCAGCACCGCTCCCTGCTTCGAGATAGACGAGTTTGAAACCCATAAGCTCTGCAGCCAGTGCATACATAAGCGCAATCTTTGGCTTGTCACGTGGGAATACCTTTGCGTCACCAACCCATGCAGCTGTCTTACCAGGAGCCACCATGAGATATGCCATGGGTATGGTTTCAAGGTTTGCCATCTTCACTCCAGCGGCACCAAGAGCTTGGGCACCAATTATCCAATATGGGTTGGTACTATTCAGTAGGCTCATGAAGAACATGGCATCAGCATATTTTGAAACGCCGGTAATGTTGCCAGGGAAGAGGATCGTCGGAATCTCAACTGCATCACTGATTGCTTTCACAGATTCATCGATATAGCCAAAGATCGTGCTTCCTCCAATCATGATGCCATCGGATCCAGCTTTTTCGCACAGTCGAGCTTGCTCAACAACAGTGGCGATATCAATGGACATGGGGTCAGGATCAAGAAGCGAGAAATGTAATGCACCATCTTTCTTGATCTTCTCTGTGATATAGGTCCAGACTTTTCCAGACATCAAAGTACCTCCGGGGGTAATGAGTCGAGGCGTGACTGCTTTTTTACGCTTTTGGTGATGCCTGTTCACACCGTTCTGAGGAAACTAATCATAAGATTCTGAGGAAGAACCTACCAGTTCGCTTCATGTATTCCTTGTAGGCGCCTCCGAATTGTTGTAGTAGATTATCCTCCTCATTGATGGCTATTTCATAGTATCCCCAAATTCCAACGAATAAAACCATTGACAAGATGGTTGGCATCATCAAGAAAATGGCAATGAAGCAGATGAGATAGGATGTATAGGAAGGGTGTCGTACTTTTGCATAGGGACCAGTCGTAATCAACTTGTGATCATCGCGCATTGACCATGAGGACGCTAGTTCCCGACGGTGATACCTAGACCAAGCATGTAGGACTATCCCAAAGGCAAGCATTGCAAAGCCAATAATCCACATAACATCAGGCGGGTCTATAATCAGAGGGATCTGAAATTGGAGGTATGTCTCCCCAATGCCGAGTATCCAAGCTACGGGAAACATGAGCACGAGTACGAAAGCAAGGATAGTTGAGATTGCTGCGGCACCCAAAGGGATTGATGGGACTTCAGAAGATGGCTCCCGAAAAGGTTTACTCCCTTCTACTCGTGCCTTCTGATAATCAAAATAGAGATGAATGCCGACATCGATGATTGCAAAAACGCCAATGATTGGACCCACGATAGAGAAATCCAACATAGATAGTTAACTGAATTGCTCAGTTATCACTTTTTCTAAAACTATAGGTACAAATTGTAACTTTCATGGATGGATAAAGTCCTAATACATACAAAATATGCCGACTTAATGATAGTTTTCTCAACCTTTATTATGAATTCTGTTCGTTTGAGATAGATAGCCTGCTTGCTAAGGCGAGAGTATGGCGTTCTGTGAGGAAGAAACCCAATGACAACAAGCGATCCGGTTCCAGAGGGTGGAACAGGAGCTGAGCCAAAGGTAGAATCTGCTGAAGATGAGCTAAGGATTGGTGTGTTCCCCTGTAAGTGTGGGAAGAACATAGGAGCTGTCGTGGACATCGATGCAGTTGCTGAGTATGCAAGGATGCTACCCGGGGTGGTTCATGTGCAGGTCAATACATACACCTGTGCAGACCCAGGCCAGAAGGAGATACAAGAAGCGATTAGGGAGCATAATCTGAATCGAATCGTTGTTGCAAGCTGTTCCCCAACCATGCATGAAGATACGTTCAGGAAGACTGTGAAAGGCGCAGGGCTTAATCCATACCTATGCATCATGGCAAACATACGCGAACACGTGTCTTGGGTACATCAGCATGATCATGAAGGAGCTACTTTGAAGGCAAAGGAGCTCGTGGCCATGTCGGTCGCTAAAGCAGCAACCCTAACAGCACAACCCGAATTAGATGTGCCTGTTACTCAGGCTGCGATGGTAGTTGGTGCTGGAGTAGCAGGCATGCAAGCATCCCTAGATCTCGCGGACATGGGCTACAAGGTCTACCTGATAGAGAAAGAGCCAACCATAGGAGGCATCATGGCAATCTTGGACAAGGTATTTCCGCAGAATGACTGTTCGATATGTATCCTAGGTCCCAAGATGGTCGATGTCATACAACACCCCAATATCAAAGTCATCAGCATGGCAGAGGTCGATGAAGTATCCGGATATGTAGGGAATTTCTCTGTGAAAGTAAAGCAAAAGGCTCGCTATGTCGATCCTGATGCATGTACAGCATGCGCAGAGTGTGTTGATGTATGTCCTGTGGATGTTCCGAGCAGAGTTGATCAGAATCTTGCATGGAGAAAGGCAATCTACATTCCATTCCCACAAGCGGTCCCCTCTTCATATGTGATAGACCCTGAGGCGTGCTTGGGCATGGACCTCTTGAGATGTGGAAAGTGCTTTGAGAAATGCGAACAGCATGCAGTTGTTCCAGAGGACACCGGAAAAATCATAGAGTTCGACGTAGGGGTCATCATCCTTGCCACAGGATTCGTTCCTGCCAAGCCAGAGAAGATACCACGGCTTGGATGGGGAAGATATCCCAATGTGATAACATCTCTTGAGTTCGAGCGATTAATCAATGCCGCAGGACCTACAGAAGGGAAATTGATCAAACCCTCAGATCTGACTAAACCAAAATCGGTAGGAATAATCCAATGTGTTGGGTCGCGGGACATCGATTCGAGAACAGGCTGTTCGAACTACTGCTGTGCTGAGAGCGTAAAGTGTGCCTTGCTGATAAAGGAGCACTATCCAGAAACAGAGGTTGTCATCTACTATCAAGACCTCAGGATGCACGGCAAGTACTTTGAGGATCAATATCTCAAAGCGCGGGAAGTAGGCGTGAAATTCATCCGGGGAAGAGTTGGTGAAATTCAGGAATATCCCCATACAAAGAATCTGAGGGTCAGCGTTGAGGATACAACCCATAACAAGCTCTTGATGGTGGATTTTGACATGGTCATTCTATCGATGGGAGCTGAAGGAACAGCTGGCAACATCCCGCTACCGGTATCAGTGACTCACGATCATTTCTACATAGAATCTCATCCCAAACTTAGACCTGTGGATACAAGCTCTGCAGGTGTGTTCATATGTGGTGGAGCAGAATCGCCCAAGGACATTCGAGATTCAGTTATTCAAGCAAGTGCAGCAGCAGGACGTGCTTCAATCATCCTTCAGAGAGGTAGGTACCCCATCGAAGCATTGAGTGCGAAGATACAACAAGACCTGTGTAGTCGATGTGGTACATGTGTGTCGCGCTGCCCGTACGGAGCGATAACACAAGATGGCACTGGAAAATTCACGGTCATGGGAGCCTTATGCCAAGCATGCGGCACATGCGCGGGAGATTGCCCGAAAGATGCAATTATCATGCCCAACTTTACCAACGAGCAAATCTTCGCTCAAATCGAAACGGCGTTGAAGAATACACCAGAGGAGAAGATTGTTGCCTTTGCATGTGCATTCTGCTCCTATCGTGGGTCAGATCTCGCGGGAGTGTCACGGATGCAATATCCAACGAATGCGAGGGTCATCCGTGCCATGTGCTCCGGTAGATATTCTGTAAAATTCGCGCAAAAGGCATTCGAGCTTGGCGCAGGAGCAGTCCTCTATTCTGGATGCCACCTTCCTGCTGATTGTCACTTCCAAACAGGTAATCACTGGATGGCAAAGAGGGAACCTCGAATAAGAGGCTGGATGAAAAGAAATGAGATTGATGATGAGCGTTTTAGGGTAGAGTGGGTCTCGGCCGGGGAAGGTAAGAAGTGGCAGGGGATAATGACAGAGATGTCAGAGGTTGCACTCAAGCATGCTAAAGAAATAAGGAGTACACCTGTGAAGAAGAAGGCAGTTAGATCTAAGGAAACGCCAGTAGTCAAGAAAGCAGCACCAAAGAAAGACAGCAAATCCAAGAAAGAAGCGACAAAGCAACCTGCGAAGAAAAAACCCCCTTCGAAGAAACCTAAGAAGGAGAAGTGATACACGTGGACAAGTCTAGTGATGCAGAGAGAATCAAAGAGATCCAAGAATCAGCCTTACCATGCTTTCAATGCGGAATTTGTGCTGCCTCATGTCCGATATTCCGAGTAGCTCCTGAATTCAATCCAAGAATCGCAGTCGATGAGGTGATTCGTACTGGTACTGTTGCAGTTACTGGTAGAGAATGGTCGTGTGCCTATTGTTTGATGTGCGAAGAAAGATGTCCCATGGGAGTGGCACTAAGTGAGATTCTCATGCAAATCAAGAATCTATCAGCTCATGACGGAAAGGTTCCACCATCAATCATAGAGATGATGGATGTCATTCGCTACACAGGAAAGGTGTCTCAAGCCTCAGCTCGAACTGATAAGAAGAGGAAGGAGCTTGGCCTTCCAGATCTTCCTCAACCAGATGTCAACGAGGTTCACATGATATTTGAGAAAACAGGTGCGTCAGATAGATTGACACGATATAGAGAAGCGGAGGTCGAACCAGAATGAAATTCGCACTCTTTCCCGGTTGTACAATAGCGGATAGATTACCATTCATCGAGAAGTCAATACGTATGATAGCCCCTCACTTTGATATCGATCTTATTGACCTACCATTCACCTGTTGTCCTGAACCAAATAGTGTACGCTCATTCTCTGATATGACATGGCTTACTTTGGGAGCGAGAAATCTAGCACTTGCAGAAGAAGCCGGTGTCAACATCATGGCTGCTTGTGCTGGGTGCTTTGAATCTTTGAGCATGTCAAAGCATGTACTTGATACCAATGCTTCAGCAAAGGAAGAAGTCAATCAGGTTCTCAGGAGTATTGGTAGAGAATACAAAGGAGAGGTCAATGTATACCACATTCAACAAGTCCTCTATGATGATGTTGGCAAGGATGCTCTCACGAAAAAAGTGAAACATCCGATAAACATGAGAGTCGTGACTCATCCGGGGTGCCATACCCTCCGTCCTCAGAAGCTCCTGCATATCGATGATTCAGAAGCGCCAGTGAAACTGGATGAACTGGTATCCGCTCTAGGGATGGAGTCGTTAGAATATATGGACAAGGTAATGTGCTGCGGCGCAGGAGTAAGAGGAACCAACAGAGACGTCGCGTTTGGAGTCCTTCGGGAGAAGATGGATAGCATGATGATGGTTGAGCCAGATGCAGCTGTGGTCTTCTGTCCGACATGCTTCATCTCATTCGAAGCGGGCCAACGTGTTGTCAATCGAATGTTCGAACGGGACTATAACATCCCGGTCTACTATTTCACAGAACTGCTTGCGGTTGCTATGGGACTGGACGATGTAGATGTCATTCTTGCTGAGCATCGAGTGAAATCTGATGCACTTACCCTGCATCCGTCTGATGATGACAACAAAGTAGAAAATACAGCGTCACATTGAACACATATTTCGAAAGATGAGTGAATTCACTATATCTATCTCGTGAGCCGTAAGCCTTTATTACTGGTATTTTTCCTCGAGGCAAAAGCTCGACAGGAATTTCAGTGCAAAGGCTTGCTCTTGAAATTGCTTATACAGCTCGAGGAGTATAAAAATGCCCGACAAGCGAATAGGCGTCTTCATCTGCCACTGTGGATCTAACATTGCTGGCGTAGTTGACGTAGAGGCTGTCAGTGAGGCGATCAAGGACCTCCCTGATGTTGAAATAGTGTCTGATTACAAATACGTCTGCTCCAAGCCTGGACAGCAGCTTCTCAAGGAAAAAGTGCACAAACATCGTCTTGATAGGATAGTCATCGCCGCATGCTCCCCTCGGATGCATGAGCCAACCTTTAGACAGGCAATGCGAGAAGCAGGCCTCAATCCCTACATGCTGGAGATTGCAAACATTAGAGAGCATGTGAGCTGGATTCACTCCGGACAACCTGAAGAGGCCACTGAGAAAGCAATAGACCTCGTGAGAATGGCCATCGCTCGAGCACGATTATTGGAGCCTTTGAAGGAATCAGAGGTGGATGTGAAGAAGTCCACGCTGGTGATAGGCGGGGGTATTGCAGGTATCTCTGCAGCCTTGGACCTTGCTAATGCTGGCTTCAAGGTGTATCTAGTAGAGAAGGAAGCCACAATTGGTGGAAAGATGGCAAGATGGGACAAGACATTCCCGACGCTCGATTGCTCCTCCTGTATCCTGACTCCTCGGATGGCGGAGGTTGGTGCACATCCCAATATTGAGCTGCTGACCATGTCAGAGGTAAAGAAAGTGGATGGCTATGTTGGGAACTTCAAGGTCACGATTGAACAAACTCCTCGATATGTCGATCTTGAGAAATGCACCTCTTGTGGAGATTGTGCTGATATCTGTCCAGTGGACATTCCATGTGAGTTCAATGCGAACCTATGTTATAGGAAAGCGATTTTCATACCGTTTGCACAAGCAGTGCCATCAGCATACGTACTAGACATGAAGAATTGCCTAGGAATTGAAGCGATAAAATGTGGAAAATGTGAAACTGTCTGTGAGGCAAAAGCGATTAGTTATGATGATACAGAGAAGATTATGGAGATTGAAGTAGGGACAATTATTGTATCAACTGGCTTCGAACTCTTTGATGCCTCGCAGAAGCAAGAGTATGGCTATGGTGAATATCCGAATGTCGTAAACCTCGGAGAGATTGAACGGATGCTCAGTTCTGCAGGACCTACGCAAGGTCATATCGTGCGCCCCTCTGATACTAAGGATGCACAGAAGATCGTCTACGTACAATGCGTTGGCAGTCGAGATGAACTGACGAATAAGTACTGCTCACGAGTCTGCTGCATGACGGCAATAAAGCAAGCAAGAATGATTCGTGACAAGACAGGAGCTCAGATATACGTATTCTACATCGACCTTCGAAGCTTTGGCAAGGGCTATGAAGAGTTCTATGAATCTACTGCCCAAGCTGGCGTGACCTTCATTCGGGGCCGAGTAGGAGAAATCATAGAGAACGATGACCAGACTCTCACTGTTCGTGGCGAAGATACCCTCCTAGGTAAGCCAATCACCTTTGAGGATATTGACCTCGTGGTGCTATCAACAGGAGTAGTACCTCCTGCTTCTGCGAAAGACATGGCACATGTGTTGAACCTTAGTCCTTCGCCCGATGGATTCCTCTTGGAGGCTCATCCCAAACTGCGACCAGTGGACTCTTTCAATGATGGCATCTTTGTTGCAGGTATGGCACAGGGACCCAAAGATATCCCTGATACAGTGGCTCAGGCAAAAGCTGCAGCATCAGGTGCGATGGCTTTGATGGGCAAGGGTAAGATCAGTGTCGAGCCCTACTACAGTATTGTTGATGAGGATAGGTGTGCGGGATGCCAAGTCTGTATATCAGTGTGCCCCTACAATGCGATCAAATTGAATGATCGAGGCGTTTCGGAGGTCAATCCAGCGATTTGCAAGGGGTGTGGAACTTGTACTTCGACATGTCCAAGTGGTGCAATTTCCTCGCAGCATTATACTGATGGACAGATTGCTGCAATGATTTCTGAATACCTAGAAGCTCGAGAATGATTCAATGAAGGGGATTCCATTCCTCTTCATCTACATTCTTTTTTGTTGAGGAAACTAATCCTGAATGCTCACAACTCTCCGATGATTGTTGAGCAAAGCGTTTCGAAGCTGTGGAATCCTAGTGCTTATCAGTGAGAAAGTAGATGCTTCTAATTGGTCATAGAAGTGTCCGAGCAAGAGAATCATAATCTGCCATCTACAGAATCGCCTCCTTATACTGCAATCTTCTGGGACATCGAGAACGTACATGATGAACCTGCAACTCATCAGAGAATGACAGAAACGATTAGGGAGAAAGGAAATGTCGTTAAAGCATTCGCATTTGCTGATTGGGACTCAAGGAGACAAATCGCTGAGAGTCTTCATAGCTTGGGTTATGATCTCATACATGTTCCAGATTCAAGGGACAATGCTGCAGACTATAAGATGGCTGCATACATTCTGGAGCACTTGGTGAGGTATCCAGAAACGCACCAATATGTCATGGTTTCAGGTGATGGCGACTTTAAGCTACTTGCAGGAGCTCTTAGAGAGAAGGGATTCGACCTCTGGATCATTAGCAATCCAATCATCACCGCATCAGAGTTGACAGGAATTGCTTCAACATACTCGGACATCTACTCGTTCAGACCATCGAAGCTGCCATGCTCAAGCCCTGAGGACTGTGAGAAGCTGATGGGAGATGTCAAAGAGATGCGACGAATAGCAGCGATTCGACTCCAAGAATCTATTATTGCAATAGAAGAAGCTGGGAACCGACCGGGTATTGGCCATGTGAAACATGTGATGACCGCACTAAATCCAACCTTTACCGAAAGAATACTGGGATTTCGTAGCTGGAATGAGTTTCTCGATTGGGCTGAGTATGAAGAGTACGTAAAACGGGAGGGTGAGCTTCCTGCAACTATCCTTACGATCCCAGAGAAATCATCACAAGAGAGACTCGAGATTTCGAAGAAAGCAAAAGAGGCTTTCAAAACACTCTGTCAGGTTGTAGAGGGACAAATTGAGCAGGGAGCAGAACCTACACTTGAAGATCTGAAGCAGCCCCTACAAGGCAAAGGAATCGACCACTCTTCACTAGGATATCCGACCTTAGCTGATTTTGTTCTTGCAGCAGAGAAGAGGGGATTCATAAGAGTCGTTTCCGTTGATGACGAAACACCCAAGATCATACCAGATGTAACAGTAGATAGAGTAAGGTCATGGTTTGAAGAAAACATCAACGAGTATTTTGGCGAGGTAACGAAGGTTCCTAAGAAGGAATTTCTTGAGAAGATTGCCGCCCTTTTGGTTGGCAGTCGAACCTCTCTGAAGAAGCTGGAATCGTACCTGCATGATAAACACATACGAAAAGAATACGAGAGTATCTTGGCAGCAAGTGAACTTCTTTTCCTACCACCATTTCAAATGAGCATGGCGCATGTTTTCTTGGGTCAAGGATTCAATTGCTCACAAGTAGTGGAGAAGGTCAATGTGGAGCTTGAGCCATTGGGTATCACTCTAAAATGCCAATCGTGAAAAGCCAAGCGATTATATACTATGGTGGATGTTGTTCGGTACTCTTGCAATGGGGAAATGATAGATGCAAAATGCCTGGGAAAGACTAGCTGCAGTTCTGGATAAGATTCCGAATAGCTATACTCATGTCGATGATGATAGTCATATTGCTCTCTTGAAATGGATTTTCACAGAAGAGGAAGCAGAGTTAGCAAGTAGAATGAAGCTTCGGGGAGAAACTGCAGAGGAGATGGGCCAACGATTGGAAGAAACTCCATCTTATCTCACACCTCTTCTCGAAACTATGACAAAGAAAGGACAAATTCGGGCATGGAACTCCAGCACTGGAAGGCGCTATTGCCTAATACCATTCGCTGTAGGAATTTGGGAAGAGCAAGTAGGACGTATGGACAAGGATTTTGCTCGATTGGCTGAAGACTATTTCAGAAAGGGGAAAGGAGCGGGATTATTCGATACAGAACCAGCAATAATGAAAGTAATCCCAGTAAATAAGGCAATAAAATCCGAACTTGAGATAAAGCCATACCAAATAGCTGAGAATCTTATCAATGCTTCAAAATCATGGGGAGTCAGAGAATGTATCTGTAAAAAACAGCAGAATATGTTGGATAACCCCTGTAGTTATCCAGATACGGTCTGTATAATCTTAGGAAAGAATGAGGATTCACTTGCTGAGGATGAACAGACGATCAAGCTCACAAGAGAAGAAGCTCTAGAGAAATTAAGAGAGGCAGAAGATGCAGGACTGGTTCACTGTACAATGAATATGCAAAGTGGTCACTATTACATCTGCAACTGTTGCACATGTTGCTGTCAAGTACTTAGAGGCGTTTCAGAAGCTGGTCAACCATATGCATATGTGAAGTCAGATTACATAATATCGGTGGATGAGGATTTGTGCAGTGGATGTGAAACATGTGTTGAAAGATGTCAATTTGATGCTCTTTCAGTGCCAGATGATATCGTATCCATTGATAGTAATCGATGTATTGGTTGTGGAGTATGTGCAGTAACATGCCCAGAAGATGCACTTTCGCTAATTGATAGACCAGGCGAACATAAAGAACCACCTGAGAAATTCATGGACTGGATGACGCAAAAGGCGATGTCACGCGGCGTAGATCCTTCGGATCTTCTCTAGAATTCGCGCTCTGGATTTCATTGGTGCATATCTACATAAGATAGGCATAGTTGATTAGAGTAGAGAAGTGGTGTATGGTATGGATGCTGAAGAGCTACTGAAAAAGTATGGTTCAAAGATTGATAGACTATACGATACAGTAGCATCAGTGGATGTTTTCGAACGCCAATTCGGAGCTGAGCTGACCTCCTGGGAGCTTCAACTCCAGAGGCAGTTCCAAGAGAAGAGAACAGGTAGAAACCTGCACTACAGAGGCTTTGTACATTTCACAAGAAACCCATCTGTTATCCTTCTAAGCCCAAGCCCTTGGATGATAGAGGGTACTTTCATTTATTTTCAACAGGACAAGGAGATTCCACCCGACGGAGCGTACATCGAAGTAATAGGACCGTCAATTGTTATTCCTCGTGTTCTTGAAAGGACCCAACAGTTCGTTAGAGCGATTAATGCAGAAGATGTTCAAGTAATAGCTCACGACCTAGCAGCACAAGTAACAGCTCCACCCAGGCTAAGGGATCTGACATCAATGCTATTCGAGAATGTAGGAATGGCCAATGCAAGCAAAAGGGTCTTTGGTCAGCTGTACGTTTCCAGCCCGCCAACATTAGAAACGATTGGTGGACTTACTGCAGGAATCCAAGCAATTGCCTCTGAAAAGCAAATCAAGAAACTCTTCCGGTTTATGGGAGGTGTTCTACCTCCATCTATGCGCTCAAGCAAGAGAACTCGAAAGAATGTCCAGGGGGTACTTGTGGACACTCCCAAGTTATGGCGAATGGAATCAGGTTCAGTTAGTCAATCCAAGATGGAAACGTTGTGCGTCAAGCGAAGAGACCCTGCTGGATTCAGAGAAGTTTCTCTGGCTGCTCTTACAGAGGAATCTACTGGAACCATGCCAGACATTCCAATCGCTCTGGCGACAGAAGATTTCTGGATTGAGAGTGGAAATCCTGCAAGCTATCGATTGCCGATCATAAAAGCAGCCATCACATACCAGCTTATCTCACCTGAGGTTAGTAAACGAAGTATTGATTCGGGAATATCATACATTGAAGAACGACTTGAAACGTTACGAAATAGCTTTGGACTTGAGGAGAAATCACTGGCACGCGGTCGTATATTAGATGCGGATGTAATGGGCAAGCCGCTCAGTGCAGTCAAACTAGCCCGTGCATCCGCGAGGGCTGCATGGGTAACAAAAGTAGCTTCAAAGGATATCAAGAAAGCATGGGATAAGATTCTTGAGCCAGCATTGAAGGAATATATCGAGATTGCAGAGATAAAAGAAGGAGCTTCATCCCAGTGGGGCAAAGAAACCCGTTTAGACAACTATAACACCAAAGTGCTTCGGGCTCTCCAAAAATTGGATTCTGGAAAGAAGGGCAGCCCCGGTCCCACACTTGATGAGATTGCCCAAGAAGCGGGTGTGGAGAAGCACGAGGTCGCCCAGACTCTCCATCAGATGAAAGATGACGGAATCGTGTATGAGCCACGATTAGGTCATTATCGATTGGTCTAGTATCTACGCAAAGCCTTTCCAGAACTCGTCAGGTTCTTGGCCTTCTTCTATGAGTTCGATCTCTTGTACTCCAACACGTTCAGCATCATATCTTCTGGCTATCATCGTACCATCAAATTTCTCACGGGCACTTGCGCCTTTTCCACGCCAGACAAAGATGTCCTCCCAAGTATCTAGTACAAAGACATCATCACTCTTCAAGGAAGACCTCTCAAGAGGGACTTCTGCAAAGAAGGTTTCATCACCTTCATGGTGAACACGCCAAAGCTTGAACTCGTGGGTTTCTAGATGCACCTTCTTCAAGATACCCTCAGTATCCTCATCAGTGAGGCGGAAGTCGTCAAATAATGCTTTGAATGCCTCTGGTTCCTGTCCACCATCAATATGATCAATGTCAGCATGTCCTTTTCGTGCGGTATCCTTGAAAACAGCTTCTGCCGCAGCAAGGAATTTCTCGTCAACAGAGCTATTCGGTCCTATCCAGATGTATATCTTGACACCTGCATCGACCAAGTAGCAGTCTCCTCTACCAAAGGCACCGGGATCCTTCATCTTGACTAGGTTGCCTTTTTGGATATGAAATACGACTGGTTCAGCCATTGTTAATTCTCCTCGGATTTGTAACTCTACATTCGTGTATAAATGAAAGTCCGATGGAATCTATTCTTGTATTGAGGGAGAGAGTCTTAAGTAGAATGTCTAGATTAAGAATGAGTATGAATTATTGAGGATGCGAAGGTGCCCGAACTCCCTGAGTTAGAATCAATTGCCTCCAAACTTTCAGAGAGTCTTATTGGTGCGACAATCACAGAAGCGAAAGTCTACAACCATATCATACTATATGGCGCAACTGTAGATGAATTTGAACGGGGAACGGCGAATTGCTCCTTCAGAGCATTTCGAGCAGATGGGAAGTTCCTGATAATTTCTCTTTCAAATGATATCGAGATTGTCATCAATCCAATGCTAACAGGAAGGATCAGATTGGCGAGGATTCCTCGAAAACCCATCAAGGAGGATGCGATCTCTCTTACTATTGACGAGAGGTCTCTATGGTACAGCGATAGGAAACAAATGGGTAGAGTCTATCTTGTTAGGGATCAAGACTACTCGCAGGTTGCTGATTTTGCAGATAGGGGACCATCAGCGTTGGATCCGAATCTGACACTGGATATCTTCAAACAGAGGATTCGCAAGCATAATGGGCAGATCAAGAATGTCTTGCGAAACCAGAGATTCGTAAAGGGTATTGGCAATGCATATGCAGATGAGATCCTGCTGTTTGCTGGAATCCTACCTTTTCGAAATAGATCCTCACTATCTAAAGAAGAAATCGAAAAGCTATACGAGTCTATGAGAAAGATCCTTAGCAAGTTCAAGGAGATCCTGATGAAGCGACCAATCAATGAGATAGCATTAGAGAAACGGGATTTCCTCATGATTCATGGCAAACATAAGGGAGTATGTCCCCTCTGCGGAAACAGGGTCTCTGAGGTGACAGCAAACCGCTTCAAGACCAATTTCTGCCAGACTTGCCAGAAATAGCACTTCGATATACTAATGAGTACGAAGGATACTCATCTGAGTGCTATACAGACAACGGGAGAGATCTTGCGATGGACCAATGGGAGAAGGATTTCCTGAAAGATATTGTAAAGTACGACACGAACAGCGATGAGAAGAAGAACTATCTCGAGTGCTCGAAGGAGATCGAGAGGCGTTGCAAAGAGGCCGGCTTGCAGGTAGAGGTCTTCGACTCTAACCATGACGGAAAGCCGCAGCCAAATGTTGTCGCGACCCTAGATGTAGGTGCAAAGAAGACCGTCTTACTATGCACACACTATGATATTGTACCAGCAGGCGAAATAGATGCATGGAAGTACCCGCCTTTCGATACCACCATCAAAGGCGACAAGATATACGGGAGAGGTGTCACAGATAACAAAGGTAACGTAGTAGCTTGTGTTGCGGCCGCGAAAGAATTGATTGCAAAGGATACCTCAAAGGTCAATCTCAAGATCCTCATTAGTCCTAACGAGGAGATAGGTGGAGTCTGGGGTATAGACTACCTCATGAACGGACCTCCAAAGATCCGAGGAGACTTTGCACTCGTTGTTGATTCTAGTCCAACCTATGTGAGCATCGGGGCAAGTGGCGTCATTGCAGGCACCATGACAATTCACGGAACTCAGGGACATGCAGGCTATCCCTTCAAGTTCGCTAATGCTATCCATCTTTCCATTCCATTCCTTCAGGTAATGCTTGATTATATTGATATCCGTCGAAAGGTCGAGTCTGAATACCCTGCACCTGCAGGAAGCCCTCACCAAACCCTCTGGGGAAGGTTCTCCATGACAGTCTATGAAGCTGGAAGCAAGACCAATACCATTCCAGGAAAAGCAAGAATCTCCTTTGATTGTAGGACCATACCAGAAGAGAATGTGGAAGATGTAGCGAAGAACCTTGCTGAGTTCTTCGAGAGAGCAAAGGAAGAAACAGGAGTGGAAGCCTCATTGGAGTTCAAGACCAAGCATGGAGGATGGGGGTCCAATCCCGAGAACCAGTTCATCAAATCGTTCCATACTGCAGCAAATGAGGTTTCGGAGAAAGAGATTCCACTTTCAGCAGACCTTGGAGGAAATGATGGGGGCTATTTCACCTCTCATGACATTCCTACAGCGTGTTTTGGCACGATTGCAGATGATAGTAACTTCCATGGAATAGATGAGTGGCTGTCAATCAAGGATTATGAGAGGGTCAAGAACGCGATTATACACTTCGCAGAGATGTGAGGAAAATGACTGATATACATGACCTTGAGATAGGAGCACCCGGGCCGTTCCTCCCGCCATGGGATAGTGTAGAGAAGAATGCAAGAACCATCGACTCCTTGGGCTATGATAGCATGGCGTTTCCAGATCACTTTGCAGGATTCATCCCCGAGAGCATCTGGACACCCGATGTCACACCTATGGCATTCATCCAGCAATCCCCGCATACATATTTTGAACTGAGTTCCATCATGGCTGCGTGTGCAGTCGTCACTGAACATGTCAAGCTAATATCCGCGGTCACAGAACCACTTCGAAGACATCCCATACTTCTTGCGCAGACCTTCTTGACGTTGGATCATATCAGTAGAGGAAGAACGATACTGGGCATTGGAGCAGGTGAGATCGAGAATGTCGAACCCTATGGTCTCAAATACTCAGCTCAGGTTGGTAAACTCCGTGAAGCACTAGATATCATTAAGAAAGTCTGGAATACTCACGAGCCCTTTAGCTATGATGGAAAATATTGGAAACTAAAGGATGCAGTCATGTCACTTCGTCCTGCCGTACAGGATACTCCCCCACCAATCTGGATCGCTGCCCATGGTCCGAAGATGCTAGAGATTACTGCAGAATATGGTGATGGGTGGATCCCAACGCTCCTGCAACCAAATGATTTCAGAGAGAAACTCAGTACGATAGAAAATCATAGGAAGAAACTGGGCAAGGAAGGTAAGTTCACAGCAGCGCTTTGGAACTGGGTTATCTTGGATGAGGATATGAACGAGTGCGAGAGGATGATGCGAACACCACTTGCAAAGGCTTTCGCACTACTTTATCCTGCTGCGGAATGGAAGAAGCTAGGTCATGACCATCCCTTCGGGTCAGAATTCTATAGTCTGCGAGATTATGTCCCTATGAGATATGACCGTCAAACTGTAATGGAAGCCATTGAGAACGTGCCTGATGAGGTTCTTAGAGAGTTCTATATGCTTGGGGATGGAGAAACCATCATCAAGAGCTTGGAGAAATATACCACAGCAGGATTGGACCACATGATTCTTTGGAATTCCACTGGTATGTTTGATTTGGAGAAAACGAGAGATTCATTCAAGATAATGAAAGAGGTCCTTGGTTATGTCAAAGGATAGAGTTGTATTAGTAACCCAGAACAAGCACAAGCTCAGGGAATTGAAACCATTGTTCGAGGAGTTTGATGTGGAGTTTGACACAATCTCGATAGAGAAATGGGAAGTTCGCTCCAATGATGTAGAGACTGTAGCTCTGGAAGCTGCAAAGTATGCCCAAGCAGAATTGAAGAAACCTGTAGTAGTTGATGATACAGGCCTGTACATAGATGCTCTTGAAGGATTCCCAATGGCATATCCTTCATTCGTTCTGGAAACCATTGGGAAGAAAGGTATCCTAAAGCTTATGGAGGGCGTCGAAGATAGAGCAGCAATGTTTGTCAGCGCAGTCGGATTCTGCGATGGGACTACTATGCGTGCCTTCAAGGGAGTGATGAATGGAACGATTGGTTTCGAGGAGTTGGGAGAAGAAGGGTTTGGCTATGACCCGATTTTTATTCCTGAGGGGTATACAAATACCTATGCGCAGCTGACATTCGAAGAGAAGATTACAATCTCTCATAGATCAAAAGCATTCAGGTCGTTCCTCGAATGGTATAGTCAGAAAAATTGATAATGGTCGATTCCTGATTTACCACTCATCAGGGTGGTGTTTTTCCTGTCCGTTAGTGAGTCGACGTTAAAAGCGCTGAAGGAAATGGGGCTGACTGAGTATGAGGTTCAAGCCTATGTTGTCTTGGTAGATGGTGGACAGATGGCTGCCTCAGACATCAGCTCGAAATCTGGAGTGCCATTCTCAAGGGTCTACGATGTCCTAGGGAGACTGGAAGAGAAAGGCTTCATCATCATCCAACGTGGCCGGCCCACTATGTACGTCGCGAAAGCACCCACAGAGATTGTTCGGTTAGTGAAGCTCGCATGGGAAGAGAGAATCGAACGCGCAAGTAGATCTGTAGTTGAGGAGCTTCAACCACGGTACGAGCAGGAAGTACCTGCGACATCCCGCGACGTTTGGCTATTGCATGGACGCCCTAACATTCTAGCAAAGGCATTAGAGATGCTTGAAGGAGCAAGAGAGGAGATTCTTCTCAGTCTTCCAACGCTTGATATGAGTGCCTATGCTGCAGAAGAGGAAGTAGAGGATCTTACTGCAATTGTCGAATCTGTGCTAAGACACAAGGTTGCGAAAGTCTATGTCTTGACTTCTTCGGTCCCAGAGGAATTGAAGGACATGATACCAGCCTCAGTAGTGGTACGCACTCGTCCCGCGTTCGGTGCTGGCCTTGTAATTGATCGACGTGATGTACTCATCATGCTGGCAGGGAACGGTTCGAATGGTGATTTTCTGGGAGTCTTCAGCTCAGCACCGGTCTTTGCCGCGATGGCTTCAAGCTATTTCGATACACTGTGGAAGGAAAGCAAGCCAATATCATAGAGATGCAGCTGACTCAACAAAAAGTGGCAGGTTAAATTCAATGTCGGGGCACCATTCTATGTATTACTAACACTATTTTGGAGTGTTGATGTGGTGACTACTGTAAAAGAGGATGCTGATGCTTCGATGACTGAGTCAAAGGATCCTGCATTTTGGGAGAAATTGTCACACTCAGCAAAAGCAGTGCTGAAGACTCTCAAGCAGTTGGAAGACAATCAGAACCTCGACCTCTTCCAACCAGGCCCCGAATTCTTCGAATTGAAGAAGATTGTCGCTACGTATCGAGGGGGTTGCTATTCAGCAGTCACACGTAGACTTGATCGTATCGTATCAAAAGGCGGTGTCGATATCATAACCAGCTCTGACCTGATGTCCATCATCAGAGACCTATGGAATAGGAACATAAGCCGTTTAACCGAAACCGAACTCAAGGTTCTCGAAGGTGTATTGAAGAACCCTGAGATGAGCATGAACGACCTTTCAACGAAGGTTGGATTGAGCTACTCAAGGACAAGAAGAGCCATAGAACAGCTGCGAGCGACAGGGATACTGAAACGTCAAGGACGACCCGATGCGGCGCTCCTAGGATTGGATCGCATTCTGATTATCAGTGAGAATCCATCTGGTATTTTGGGAAGCCCATACTTCACACGATTCTTGTATTCAGATGGTGCTACACCAAGGGTATTCGTTAAGGGCTTGATCCCCAGCAGAAAACGTCAGGAATTTCTTCAAACAATTAGGACACTACGTTCTGTATCAGATTCTACCTCTGTCTGGGCACTTAGCTCAGGCGAACCTCGATTCTCGTTTTGCTATTATGATAAGGAAAAGAAGAAGTTTGAGTTTGATCCTCTTCACTTCAGACTTCTCTTGAGAGCGGGGGGACAGGATCTTACAATCGGGTCATTCTCAATAGGTCAGATACGGTTTCCAAATCGATTCAATGCCTCAGAGATCAAGATCATAGAGAGTCTTCTTGATGACTTTGATATGACTGCACAGCAGCTTGTGGAACGGACCGGAATATCGGAGTCCACCGCTTTCAGAAGACGAGGAAAGGTTCTCAGTGAGCACATCATCAGACCTCGACCCAAGATCTCCATCCCGTCATTGAGTGATAGGGTACTTGGTATCTTCTCTGCAGATTCTGCTGGGAATATCATCAATGCATGGACGCAGCTACCCCTCTCTTATGTTTCTCAATTAACAAACATGGATGACCCGCGGAAAAAGAAGATCCTCTTCGCTACTGCATTACCTGCGGGTAGTGCAAGAGACCTAATCGATGTGCTCTCCTCAGAGATGAGCCGCATTGATGATTATGAGGTCTACGAGATCTCGGCAGGCACCAGACAGAACTTACCAGTGGCTTCACTCTATGACACGAAAGCCAAGCAGTGGTCATTCAATTCTGCATTCTTTGATGTCAGAAATTATGGTATTTGCAGACGCGAAGCATCACGCTATGACATACCCTTGGACCTTGCCTAAGAACGGAAACCCATATGTGGTACTCTGTGAGTCAAATTGATGAGAACGCATGGTCGAAGTCATTTTCCTAGGTTCAGGTGGTTCGATTCCAACAGAGGAGAGAAGACATCCTGCTATTTTGCTACGTCATGAAGCATACAATATCCTCTTCGATGCAGGCGAAGGAGTGCAGATGCGTATTGAGAAATATGGTGTGAATCGTAAGATGGCTATCTTTTGCAGTCACACTCACCCTGACCATACGATCGGAATCATCGGTCTCCTGCTCCGTTTCAGTCTGATGGGAAGACAGAATCCGCTTGAGATTTACGGCCCAACTAACATTATTCCATGGGTCAAGTTTGCACAAGAGTCAATCCACCTAGGCACGACGTTTCCAACTACTGTGTACGGAATCGAGAATGGTCATCTCTGGGAAGCTGCAAATGCTACGGTCCAAGCTTTCGATGTTTCCCATAGAGGACCTGCACTGGGGTATGCGTTTGAGTACAGACGGCTAACAGGCAAGTTCTTACCAGACAAAGCGGAGGAATTGGGAATACCAAAGGGGCAGCTCTGGGGTAAGTTAGCTGCAGGAGAGTCCATCATATTGGATGATGGGAGAAAGATCACTCCAATGGATGTTACCTTACCTCCTCAACGGAGCTTGAAGATTGTGTATAGCGGAGACACTCGTCCGTGCGATAGTCTGAGAGAGGCTGCAAAGGATGCAGATATTCTAATCCATGAGGCAATGTATGCGGACAGTCATTCACAGCTTGCAGATGAAAGAGGTCACTCAACAGCAAGGCAAGCTGCTTCAATCGCCTCCGATGCAGGTGTGCGGCTCCTCGTCTTGACGCACTATAGTCCAAGATATGAGAATGGGAGTATCATTCTGGAGGAGGCGAAGGAGATCTTCTCAAACACGATAGTCGCACAAGATATGATGAGTATCACACTCTCATATGACGGAGAGATGAAGGTGAAGCACCAGAAAGACTAGCGCAGTAGCCGTAAGGACTTCAAAGGATAGTGTCTAAGCATCCGTTTGGTAATATCAAATCTGATCTTGTTGATGGATCTCGCACCCAACGCCAAATCTATCATGTAATCTTGTAAGATTGGATCATTCTCTGCAAGCTCACACACAAGCTCTACTTTTTCCCTCGACTTATAGGCTAGATTGGATACGAAATTCGCGGCGTTGAACTCAGTCTTCATCTCATGCTTCAGTCTGTGATCATAGAGCGCAACATGTAGTGGATTCTTATCTTGGACAGCCTCAAAGGCAACCTGCCCTGCGATGATCCCCGAGCGGATAGCATAGTATATCCCCTCACCAGTAATGGGAGATACTAAGCCTGCAGCATCACCAATGAGCATCGTACGTCGAGTTGTTAATCGCTTATCGAATCTGGCAAGAGGTACCCTATGAGCGCTATGTTTGGGTATGTCAAGTTTGATATCTTTCTCCTCTTCAAAACGGCGAACAAATCCTTTCCAGGCATCTCGCAGATTCGATATCTGATGCTTCATCTTATAGCCAATTCCAAGACTAATCTCATCACGTTTAGGAAAACACCAGCCATATCCATATTCGATGGCCCACGGATACATCTCAATCGCTAGATTTCCTTGCGATTCATCTGGAGCTAAGATTCTCTGTATCTCATCTGGAGGTAGAGGAATATCTGCAGCAATACACAATGCCACTCTTTCAGGAGGCCATTTGGTTCTCATACCAAGGCTACGAGCGACCACGCTATTAACACCATCAGCACCTACAAGCAAGTGACCCTTGAAAGAGTCACCATGCGATAATATGCGGATGCCTTTCCTGATTTGCTCAACCGATTTGATTTCAGTTCCATCAACTACCTCGACTCCAGCATCTCTTGCCTTGTCAAGTAGTAGTGTATCGAACTCGTCTCGTTTCACCAAGAATCCTTTTGCATCGTCCCGTACTATCACTATCTTTCGACCAGAGGGAGCGTAGACTATGGCACAGTGCATATCATGCTGTACAACCGAAGAGATATCAAAATCGAGCGTATTGATGATACGAGGGCTTAGAGCTCCGCCACATAGCTTATCCCGCGGAACTTCCTCCTTCTCAATAAGGACTACATCTAATCCCTTTCGGGCAGCTTCACGAGCACACGTAGATCCTGCAGGTCCACCTCCAACGACCATCAAATCATACACACAATAACACTCCAGAACTCATCTTCGTTTATGTCAACATGGTTAAATTGGTCTTTTCTTTTGACGGTTTCTGAGGGAATCGGGTTGCCAGAAAAGAAAAAGGTCTGTATCATAGCGACAGGTGGCACAATTGCAAGTGTAAATGATGAAAAAACCCATTCCCTGAGACCGGGACTCAGAGTAGATCAGCTTATAGCTACGCTTCCTAAAGGGATGACTGAGATTAGAGTCATTCAACGGGATCTTATGCAGATGGACTCGGCTAATCTTCAACCGCACCACTGGCAAGAGATATCATCTGAGATCAAACGTGCAAGCGAGGAGATTAGAGACCTGCGTGGTATTATCGTCACGCATGGCACAGATACAATGGTATACTCTGCCTCTGCGGTAAGCTTCATGATCCAAGATCTAGGAATTCCTGTTGTATTCACAGGCTCTCAGATTCCTGCGAGTATCCCATGGAGTGACGGTCCAAGGAACCTTCTTGATGCAATTCGTCTTGCTGCCTTTGCAGACCTCGGAGAAACATGTATTGTGTTCAACGGTGAGATTCATCGCCCGACGAGGACAAAGAAGACCCGAGTGAATACCTATGATGCATTTGATTCGATGGACCCAAGACCCCTAGGAGTAATGGCTAGGGATATCATCCTCTATGAGGGAAGGAAACCACGTCATAATCTATTACCCAAATTCGATATGAAGCTGGATGATCGTGTATTCCTTCTGAAAGTATTTCCTGGAATTCCACCTCGAATTCTAGGAAGGATTGCAGATATGGGATATCATGGAATTGTGATTGAGGGATATGGAGAAGGCACTATCCCAAGCCAAGAGAATGCTCTTGCCGCTGGAATTAGCCAAGCAATCGCTGAAGGGTGCTTTGTGGTGATCAGTTCCCAATGTACGTATGGCGATGCGGATCTTTCCGTGTATGAAGTAGGACGAGCAGCATTAGAGGTAGGAGCGATGGGTGCTCACGATATGACATCAGAAGCGGCTCTAGTGAAATTAGCCTGGGTTCTTGGACATTCGAGAGACCCTGTTGTAGTCAGGAAGATGATGCGGACAAACTATGTCGGAGAGATATCCTACAGACTGGATGACTCGTCAGTAGATGTCTAAGACGTTGCAGAAAGGATTTACAGTGATGCCGTCATCCTTAAATCAGTACCATTGTTCTCCAGAAATTAAGCCGAGGTAGCCAAGCCTGGATCACGGCGACAGCCTGGAATCCACGGTTGTCTTCGCGACCGTCGCCTAGACAGCTGTTCTCCAATAGGAGGCATGAGTTCGAATCTCATCCTCGGCGCCATCTTCTATTCGAAATGCTTGGGAATCAAGCTGAGTGAGGCTGCTTTGGCCTATCAGAGCTGGTCAGTAGTATCTTCTGGCCAAGATATATTCTGCATTTCGTGCAGTTGCAGCTACCTTCCTTATGCACATGGTAGCCAACATTCGTAGTACGCGGTGAGGAGGTTCTTGTCGATACGACCTTTCCACACAATGTGACATAGAGATCTTTCTCTCTCTGTCCATGCCATCTTCCTGCGATGTGACATAAGTCACCCTCTTTTTGGACGTACACTTTTCCCCGCGGTAGGATTTGCAATTCATCCTTCCTCATAGATATTATGGTAATTTGTTAAAAAAAGGGCTTCTATTACGTAATATCTGCGTTAATGGGTTCTTTGACTTCATCCAAATACAGTTTAAATCAGGGAGTCCACGAAATGTCCAAGATAGAATCTTTATCGTGTGTTACTAAGAGATATAGAACTTCTAGGATGACTCTGGTGGACCATCAATGATACACACTACGTTACTGATACGTTTGAAAAGCAAGCGAACAGTAGCGAGTACTAGATATTGGACGACAAACGTGGCAAGGAAGGATATCGTTGAGTACTTGAAGTTGCGAGAGAAGGTACAGGAGGTAGCTGATGGTCGCCAAGATATCCCTCTAATCATTGAGGAGAACAAGTTCTTCAGTCAGATGTGTGGGTCTGACCTGCTCTTGATTTTTATTACAGATGTGGATGAAGTAGATAGATCTGTGAATGAGAAGATAAGAAATGCAGCTGCATCCTTAGAACGGATTATTGACAAATTCACGATAAATCATATCAAAGAGACCTATGAGAAGAACATTGCACAGTTCGTTCATTCTCGATTGAAGATAGCGCTTGTTGGAGAAGGTGGTGTTGGAAAGACGACCACGCTTCACCTCTTGATGGGTAGGGCACCTCCAACGCAGTATATCCCTACTATTGCGTTGGGTATGGAAACCATCGAGAATATCCATTTTGCGAACTACTCTCTGGTCATCTGGGATTTTGCCGGACAAGAGAGATTTCGGCGACTATGGAAGTTCTATTTCAAAGGAGCTGACATCGTCTTCTTGCTCTCTGATTCCACCCTCAGAAATGTTCTCTTATCCAAAGAGATGTATCAGATGATAAAACGGGATGCACCTAATGTTCCTGTCGTTGTGATTGCCAACAAACAGGATAAGCCAAATGCGTTGGACCCATCGATCATACAGCGGATTATTGGGGTTGAAACCCATCCAATGGTGGCAATAGACATCGCCTATCGAGATGAGATTTTGGAGATTCTACTGAATACTGCTGCGAATCACGTGAACGTAACCGTTCCCGACCTCCCCGCGGAAGAGCTCTTGCGATTTATTGATGAAGAGGAGCTGGATAAGACTGCGCAAGGTGAGTGACCTGAATAACAGCCACTCTACCCACCTGCAGGCTTCACAAACCATTCGCTTTCACGAGTCACTTTGACAAATCCAAGAATTAGGTTCCCTCTCTTGTCATCGAACTCATAGACTCCAAAAGTATGTTTCTCAGAGTCCTCACGAACCTCAAGCCATCCCCTTTGAAGGTAATGTCTAAAGACATCTCTGCATTGTCTGCGAACTTGTGAGAAGAGATTGCGGTATCGCCTCCGTTGAGATGAACGAATACCCCATCTCTCAAAGATGAATTGATTTGCTAGGGTATTGCTTGAAATCAATGTTGATGTCTTGTTCTTCTCAGAGTTGAGAATTGCCACTCTGAGCTTTTCCTTCAGTACATCAGGTACTGCAGCAAGAACTGAAGGACTTGGATCGTGAGGTATAGCACCATCACTATTTTCAAATTCATTTGGGTCGCGCGGCAAATTGGATCTCTCCAAAGGTATAATCGCACAATTCCTTATAGAGGCCTCGAAATTTCACTTTGTCTGATGATAAGTATTATAAGGAGACTTCAGAGAGCGAAGCAGGCCTCATGACTATCCACCTGAGGTTAGATACCATGTCCGAACAAGAATACAAACACATCGTACGAATGGCCGGTCACGACATAGATGGCCAAGAGAACCTACTCCAAGGAATGACCAGAGTTAGAGGAGTTGGTGTCAGAATATCCAAGAGCATCATTAAGAGGCTCAACCTAGACCCTTCAAAGCGTCTAGGATATCTTACTGATGATGAGATTCATAGGATAGAGAACATCATCAAAAACCCTATAGAAGTAGACATGCCTGATTGGTACGTGAATCGCCCTCGAGACAGAATGTCGGGCAGAATGCTGCATTTGATTGGATCGGACTTGGATTTTGCTAATAAAAACGATATTGATAGACTCAAGAGAATTAAATCATGGCGTGGAACACGACACTCTTTGGGTCTTAAGGTGAGAGGCCAGCATACTCGCACTACTGGACGAGGTGGTGCCGCAGTTGGTGTATCACGTAAGAAAGCATAGGTGAGTAGATTATGGGAGATCCAAGACGCCAGAAGAAGAAGTACGTGACCCCCAAGAGACCCTTCGATACCGAAAGGTTCGAACAGGAACTCGAAATGATTGGTTCATTTGGTCTGAGGAACAAGCGTGAGTTGTGGAAGCATAGGACGGAGCTGTCAAGATATCGAAGAACTGCAAGGAATCTCCTAGCACTACCAGCTAGCGAGCGTAAGCAGATGGAGAGCGAGCTTGTTAACAAACTGGCAAGAATTGGCATACTGAGAGCAGAGCCAGTTCTTGATAGCGTCCTTGACTTAACACTTGAGAACGTTCTTGACCGCCGCCTTCAGACGATCATCTTCAGAAAGGGATATGCTTGCTCTATGTATCATGCTCGTCAACTAGTTACTCACGGACATATCTCACTTGATGGTGTTCGTGTAAATACACCGGGCAGGATGATCACAGTAGAGGAGGAGGAACGGTTAGAGTACAGTAGACGATCACCCTTACAGGATGAATCGCACCCTGCACGAATTGCAGCTTCTGATATTGCAAGGCGTGTCGTTCCAGAACCTATGGATGATATTGACCGTGCAGAAAGAGAGCCACGTCCACATGATGGGGAAAATACTAGCTTTGGAGATGACGAGTAATGAGCGAAGAGAGAAACAAGTGGGGAATAGCCCATATTTACGCTTCATACAACGACACGATCATTCATATTTCAGACATCACAGGCGCTGAAACAATCTCTCGTGTTTCAGGTGGTATGATGGTCAAAGCAGACCGTAATGAGTCATCCCCCCATGCAGCCATGCAAGCAGCATTTCAGGCAGCCCGCGAAGCCAAGGATAAAGGCATCTATGGCATCCATATCCGAGTTCGAGCACCCGGAGGTCATGGTCCAAAGACTCCCGGACCTGGTGCACAAGCAGCAATCCGTGCGCTTAGCAGAGCAGGGCTGAGAATCGGTATAATTGATGAAGTCACTCCTATGCCCCACGATGGTACACGAAAGCCCGGTGGACGCAGAGGACGACGAGTATAATCAACTCAGTTTTTTGCATAACCCTAATCCCATGGGTTGTGCCACATTTCTATCAGCTCAGATGAGAAACGGTTCGCCTTACCAATTCGAGCGTGAGGACGTGTCAGATGTCTTTGCGCTCGAGGTTGGGGTAAGTAATATCCCAATTGCAAATCTCGCGGTATCAACTGCGACTCTTTCACCAGTTCTTTCTCGATATGTCCACAGTGAGGACATTTGAATCCCTTATCCTTCCCGGCACTCTTCATTCGTTTCCCGCACTGATGGCACATTGGATTTGAGTATTCTATATGATCTATCAAGTATGTGATTTCCATTCCCTCAACGTTGAGAGTCATGTCATGGGAGGAGGAAGAGGGTCGCACACCCACATGAAGAGACAGTCTATCGCCTACTCTCAATTTCATCACATCCCAACGAAAAATTCCTGTAGGCTCGTAGGCGGCACATTGAATCGAATCATTAGAATCTGCTACTTTGAATAGAACATGTCCTCCAGATACGATTCGCGGGGTTGAAACAACCTGTCCTGACACGCTTGCAGACATGTAGGGTCTGAGCTCGGATAGAGAGAGATGCTGGGAAAGGTGCTCTCCTGTCCCTTGATTCGTTCTGAAGATTAGCCATCGATCGACTGCTTGTGAAGTTGATATATACGAAGCCGCTTCCAAAACATCCTGTGGTTGCTCACCTCGTATCCCATATAGAACAGGATCAGGACCCTGAGGTTCAATCAAGATGGACCCATCGATGGGATCGAGATTGGAGAAGGTGCGAGGACCCATCAGTTCATTCATTTTCTCCACGGAAGATGTGTCTACTCCTCGCGCATTCTGTGTTTCGCTCATCTTTCGATAGGCAAGGTACTCGTATGTATGGTCACCAATCAAACCATGACCGACAGCAGCAAGGGCACCAACAATTCCTTGTCCATTGCCAAAGGAGAAATGAGCAAGATGATTATCTTCTATAATTCTCAATGCCAGAGATCTAGGTACTGTGCGCCAAAGCGCTTTTCGTGAGAAGGCGTTGACTGAGGGAGGCACATCCCCAGTTAGAATAGCAACACCAGGATTTGTATTTGGATAGCTAATATCGGAGTACTCCTGAATCATGTTAGATAGCAAGGAAATGACGCCATCAATCTCCTGGGAATCGATGGTGGCTGAAAGACAGACTCCTCCATTCCCCCGAGTCCTATAGGGGATATTTGGGTTTAACCTAATCAGGTGCGGATAGTCCCTCCATGCTTCAACTATAGGGTCTAATCTTTCAATAAGCAATGAAGCGAAATGCGTCGTGCATCCGCCATTTGGACTATCGATGTCATCCATCCCCAAATAGATCGATTCCAAAACCATAGTTATTTCGCCTTACACTCTTTGCATGTAGTCACTTCATTCAAGCGGAAGCCGCAATCGCTGCACACCAGTTTCCCACATATGTTACAGGCTCTCGACGACAGATACTCACCGCATATGGTACATTTCGCCTCAGTACAAACATCACATAGTCCCGTAGAAGGGGACATACATAATGAACATACCATCGAATTGCAGAGCATGCATCTGGAGAGTGGCTCCTTTTGTGCATCACAGATCTCGCATGCTTCAGATGTTTCTAGTACCATTTCTCTCATCAGGTATAGCAGACCCATGGTAACACACAAATCTGTTGTGTATGAACCATATTCAGACATGCAAGACGAAGGAAAATTACCACGAATCATAATCTATCATGCCAGGCAATGTGATCCAAGCAAATGTACAGGAGTCAGACTTGGAAAACTTCACAAGGCAAAGATAGTACATGATATGAGAAAATTATCGAGGGGTTCGATTGTACTCAATCCTGTATCCCAAATTGCATTGTCTCCAAGTGATAGGAATAGTATCATGCAATCAGGTATAGTCGCATTGGATTGCTCATGGAAAAGGGCGGAGGAGATCTTCATGATGTCCTCCTATGGTGAGCAACGGGCTTTACCTTATCTCATCGCCGCCAATCCAATCAATACCTACAAGCCAATCAAGCTTTCTACAGCAGAAGCCATTTCAGCAGCTTTGTATATTACCGGATTCCAACTTGCTGCTGAGGACGTGATGTCCGCATTCAAGTGGGGGCCCTCGTTTCTAACGCTTAACAAAGAATGGCTTGACGATTACGCACAATGTTCGAATAGTACAGAAGTAGTCAAAGTGCAGACAGAGATTATGAGCGAACATACCAAATCCTAGAACAAAGGATAGGCTCCGGTCCAAGAATAACCCCAATTCTGTTTCATTCCTGACGTTACCGTGCAGGAACTACGCAACATCGAACTATGCTCTCTACCCTATGCCTCAGGTCGACGCATCAGCGGCATATTCTTGAGATTGCTACCTAGTGATGGGTCGTTTCATCCTGGCCTAATGGATCCTCAGCGTCTTGATGTGCCGCGTCATTGTCACATCCAATCAGGAGGTGTCGTTTCTGTTCCCAGAGCGTGATTCTCACCACCCTGCTTTCACAGGACCAGTGTCGACTTGTAGTTGGGAGTTTCCTCAGCTGTCACAATGGACTACCGTCAGTCGCGCCCTTGCTCCGGAGCCTACCTAATAAGTTCAGGATTCTGATAAAAACCTTCAGAGTGTGCTATCTCTCCTTAGATTTCCACATGGAGGGATATCTACCTCGTTCCATGAGGACTCTCTCGGTTTCAGCTACGATTCCAGTTTTTGCCTTTGATATACTGTCGCTGTCAAGCATGCTTTTCATTAAGGCCACTGCCTCACCCTTGAGGGACTTCAAGGCGATAAGGTCCCCTTTCTTTATGCCACTATGAAGATGAACCACTCCGCTTGCAGCGAGATTGGCTCCATGGCAGATAGCACCTACTGCACTATCCCGTATCACGATTTCAGGCAGATGTTCAAGAGCTGACTCAATTGGCAGGATGAACTTGCGTAGCTCGGTCTCATCTCCATCTGTTTTCCAAAACTCGTATGCATCCTTCAAATCGTAAAGAGTACAAAGATGCTCATCTTCTTTGAATTTTCCAACTCGAGTTCGTCTTAATTCTCGCATGTGTCCTCCTACACCCAGGACTTCTCCTAAATCGAAGCAGAGCTTGCGGATATAGGTTCCTGCCTGGCAACCAACTCTGAAGAGGACAAGTCGGCCCTTGATCTCAATAATCTCGTTGTAGTAGATCTCTCTTACACGAAGGACTCTCTTAACGGATGATCGCAAAGGAGGCTTTTGGTACAATTTGCCAGTGAACTCGGCCACGATCCGCCTAATTTCATCCTCAGGTGCAAGGTCATGCAATTCCATAACACAGACATACTCCTTTCCTGCTGGAAGCAGAGCCTGCATGACTTTCGTTCCTTCACCTATTCCAAGGGGCAAAATACCTGTCACAGCGGGATCTAAGGTCCCTGAGTGCCCGGCTCGATCGGAATTCACAATCTTTCGTACCCAGGTTGCCACCTCATGGCTAGTTGGACCTGCGGGCTTATCTAGGATGATAACGCCATTCTGGAGTAGAAACTCTATTGGGAGATTTGTAATATCGGAAAAACCATAACTAGGATCAGTAGATTCCTCTGTCCTAATGATGGATTCCCGGGGTCTATCAGCAGGTAATGCGTTCGTCATTGTTGAACACCGCTTATTCACGACCCCGGTAAAAGAACTATTCGCTAATGCGAATCTTTGTCCTAAATTTATCTAATAGACCCGCAGATTCCAGTGCTTTTTCAATATCCTTATCGTCAGCACCGGATTTGATCTCTATTATGGTATCAAGGGGTTCCAAGTGTCTAATGTTGCAGCTCCTACGTCTGATGCCGCTAATATGCTTGGGCCCGGTGATTAGAACCATATTCTCATCTTTAGCTTCGACAATGACGCAATAGCTTCCAACCTCTCGTCCCATCGTCTTTACACAAATTCTGCCTGTTTCGTATAGTTTTGCCATTCTTATTACACCTCAACCCATTCTAGGTCAAACGAACGTTCCAAGTCACCAAGGACATTCATTCCAATAGAAGGGGAGAATTGACTCCACCACCAAAAGGTCTCAATAAGAGCCTTGTGATTCGACATTCATCAAGATTTGCTTTCGAATAGTCTTCTGATGGCTGTCGAAATAATCTCTGTAACCCCGTCCAAATCGTATTTTTCTGTATTTATGACTAGATCATATAGAGATAGATTCTGGACATCAAATCCATAGAACTCAATATATCGTGCACGTTCGATACGCTCACGTGTTTCTGTTTCGTGTAAAGCATCCTCATAGCTGACACCATCTCTTGATGCGATGCGCTTCACTCTCGTTCGTAGTGGGGCTGTCAATAGGATCTTAAGGTCAACGTGTTCGCTTGCCATATGAGCTGCTAGTTGACCATCTAGCATCACATTTCCTTTCTCAGCTTCAGCCTTAATTCTTCCATCTAGCTCGCGATCGATACTCTCATCATCCTCAGCGATTCTGCTGAACTCTTCAAGAGAAATTCCGCGTTCATTTGCTAGCTGTCTGAATATACCACCAGCAGAAACACGCCTTAGGCCAAAGATATTGGATATGTTATCAGCCGCGGAGCTTTTTCCTGTACCATGAAGGCCTCCAATGGTGATAACACGCTTCATTGTCTTATTCCCGTACTTCTCTAGTAATCTCACGGCGAAGTGCCTTGGAGGATACCATACCACCATATGGACGGTTTGGTCTCTTACTCGACTTGCTTGTGTTTCGACTTTGTTGAGCTTTGGACTTTTGCGGAAGCTGTAAATCTTTTCCACTAATTGAGCAGATTCCACCAGCTTTGTAGTATTTTCGGCGATGAACTTTGATACGACCGCCAGGGGTCTTAATCCTACGATTTGCTCTACCCCTTGTAAGCATTCCAGGTCTGGGCATTTACTATCACCATTTATCTTCGGCTTATTCTCCGACGCGTGGTTCTCTCCTTAAAAAAGCAGCGATGCGCCAATACCTAAATTGAGCTGATGAAGACACTTTATCTCAACACGAAGTCGGGAGGGTGCATGACGAAATATACGACAATGACAGACAGAATGATTCCACCAAGAATCAACTTCTGTCCAGTGAGTTTCCCAACCTTTACGCCCACAAACATAAGTATTGCTCCTATCAAGATGACAAGAATACCGGATGACGCGGCGATAAAGAGAAGAGAATCCCAAATTTCTCGAAGGTATTGCAGAATCAAGTCAGTAAAGTCAGTAAGAGGACTTTGCATTAGTTGCGGGTTCATAGTAATTCAGAAGGGTGTGAAGGATAATGCGATATAATGCAATTCTGCAAGTAGAATAGAGATTGTGAAGGTAAAGCTGTACATATCTATCAAAAAGAAGGTGTGACCGCTAAGGGTCACATCGTCTTCTACATGAGCTGCGTACCCATGATTCTTTGCAGGATTCCACTAAGTCCTAGTCCAACAAGGAAATAGAAACCCCAAAATGTCATACCAAACCCGACACCAACAGGTGTGCCGATCATCCCCTCAAGGAACGGCAGGAGCTTGTGGACATTGAATGGAAGAACGGCTACAATCTTGTCCATTCCTGTTACTGGATCATTGTAGAAACTTCGTAGGAAGGAGAAAACAAGAAGGAAAGGTATCATGAACATGAGTGATGGCTTGCACCGTTCGGTCATCATCTCTCTCTGGATGCGGTCTATGTATGCCTTTTGTCTCTTGACCTTTTTTAGCAACTTCGCGTTCTGCGTCCGTTCTGCTTCTTTCTGCATCTCCTGATGTTGTTTGATTGCTACCTGATAGCGTTTGAGACGCCTCATATCAGCGAATCTGCGCATACCCAGATTACTTATCGTGGATACGGATACTGACACGAATACGATTAGGATAGGCGCAAACGGAGGGTCAGCGAATATCTGAAAATAGTTCATCAAATCAGCTAAAAGGTCTTGCATAAGGTATCTACTCCATTAATGTTTCTGCTAATTCTTTTGCAGCAGCCTCTACCATACCCTGACGGTTCTTGATGATTCTTACGGTTGCACCAGTTATGGTACCAACAGATACCGCAGCTGCTCTGCACATCTGCTGATGTGTTTCAATGATATCCACCATTTGTGCATCACGTGCCCGAGTAGGATCATCTTGCCTTCGGAGGGCAATCTTCTCGGAATCAGCCTCGACAAGAACGACAGTCTTTGGCATGATTGCTCTCACTACCCATTCTGGCAATCCAATGAGATAGCCATTGTTCGTCTGAATCAGTGTATGGGTGTCAACTATCACTCGAGCCTTCTTCGACTTCTCAGCAATTGCTTCTCCAGCGAGTCGTTGGTGCTCTCGTTGAATCGCAGTAGGTAGCTTTCGCATTTCATCACGATCCTTGACATGGCCATTCTTTGTCGCTACTTCAAACATCTCTGTACCAAAGTTGAGTACCAAGACCTCTTCATTATGGTTCTCTTTGACCATATCTACAGCGGTATTGATCACGGTGGTCTTTCCCACACCAGGAATGCCAGTGACGATAACTACGTTTCTAGATTCGCTCATTGGATGAATCACCTTTTGTCTAGACGGTTCGAAAGTCATCAAGGTGGCGTTATATACGTTCTGTAGACCTAAATATTGGAGAATGGAAAATATGCAATGGCTGCATTGTGTGGTAGGGCGTAATGATTAGAAAAAAGTAACATTCTATGGTCAAGAATCAAAATCCAAGTATTCAAGCAAATCAGAGAGTTTTGCATCAAACCCTGATTGAAGATTTGGAATACCATGTCGCAGGTCCCACCAATACAAATCAAAGATGATGTGTTCGGGTGTGTTTTCAGTTCTAATCGACGGTTTTACCTCTTCATGATTCCACTTCTCCGGAGGAGTTCCATCGCATACAATATGATAGAATTTTCGTCTATGAATCTCATCAATACCATAAATAGACACATCGAAAATGGCTTCACCCAAATATCGGACATACCTTAGGGCTTCCAATCCGGTTTCTTCGATTGCCTCTCTAAGAGCTGCATCCTGAGGAGTTTCTTCAGGCTCTGGTGTGCCTCCAGGGATTTGAATACCTCCTTCAGGAAATCCTCGTTCTTCAAAGACAAGCAAACGAGTTCCATGAGTGATATACGCGTAGATTTTCACACGTTCATTCATAATGGAAAATAAACGGCAGTGTTTCTTGTTTATAGCTTACGGCTCTCAAAATAAATTCCTGCAAGGTTGAGAACAACTGACATTCCCGCAAAGACTCCAACTAGGAAATCAGTGATAGGATCAGGCGGAAAGAAATGGCTGACGAGTATCGATATGGCAACAAAGAGCAATCCTAATGGTAGGAAGTATTTTGGATTTCTGATTATCATTGGAATCATGTAGAATTACAAGTCACAGAAATATAATGCAAAGGATAACAGCAATGAGATGTACAGAGATGACGATTGTATTGCTAAGAATCGTGTTGAATATTCTCATTTAGTGCATTTCATGGTATTTATTACCGAATATGCGAGTGTGTTCCTTTACCAATCTTGAGATGGAGAGAGAAATATGTCTTCTGAAGCATATATTATCCAGACGGAGGGCTTGGGAAAAGCGTATGGTGAAGTCAAAGCGTTGCATGGACTTGACCTGAAGGTTCCCAAGAATTCGATTTTCGCGTTCCTTGGACCCAATGGGGCTGGTAAGACGACGACAATCAAACTACTTCTAGGTCTCGCGAAACCCAGTTTTGGAGGAGCGACGGTCCTTGGAAAAAATATTGTGACTGACAATAACGAAATTAGAAGGAATGTGGGCTATCTGGCGCAGCAACCCAGGTTCTACAAAGAACTGTCAGCTCGAGAAACCCTTCGATTTGCAGCAAGTTTCTTCTTTAAAGGACCGAGGAACTTGATAGAGGAACGAATCGAGCATCTGATAGGCATCGTAGGACTTGAAGATAAGGCGGATCGTCCAATAGAGGGTTTCTCTGGAGGCGAAATGCAACGCCTTGGTATAGCTCAAGCGCAAATCAACTTCCCAGAATTGCTTATCCTGGATGAACCAGCGGCAGGACTGGACCCGGAGGGCAGAGAACAGGTCCTTAAAATCATGGAGTCGCTTAGGTCAGAAGCTACCATCTTCTATAGCACACATATCCTTGATGATGTTCAGCGAGTGAGTGATAGAGTCGCTATTTTGAACAAAGGCAATCTGATTGCACAAGCACCAATTGAGGAACTTCTCGCAGGAACTGAAGGTGTTGCCTACACACTTACTCTGGAGGGGAACACAGAGAAGGTCTACTCGACGCTCTCTTCTGAGCAATGGATATCATCGATTACGGAGAGAAAGGAAAAGGGGCGTACTCATTGGATTGTCAATGTTACAGACCAAAGTGTAGCAAAGAAACAGCTTCTACGCACGGTGCTTAGATATGATGATATTGATGTGGTGGACTTTGGCTTGAAGCAGTACGAGCTTGAGGAGATTTTCATGAAGTTAGTTGAGGAGGACGGTAACAATGTCGAGTAAAGATGCATTCGAGCCAGTTACAGAAACTGGATGGAGGATGGGCTTCTCAACCTTGCTCAAGAAAGAACTGAAGACTTGGTTTGGTACGAGTGCCTGGTGGCAGCACGCACTGCTTTGGTCAGCTATACTCGTAATGTTTGGCTCTGTTGGTCTTGGAGACCCTGAAGCAGGTCCATTTATCTTCTATATGATGGCGACCATCTTCCCCTCAATCGCAGTAATCATCATCTCTCAGGAGAGAATCCTTGAAGATAAGAGATCGGGATCTGCCGCATGGGTACTCTCAAAGCCTGTATCTAGAACGGGATTCATTCTTTCCAAACTCCTTCCATCAGCTCTCGGATTCGCAGTTTCGATGATATTCATCCCAGGAATACTGTTCTATCTTGTTGCTGTCGCAATGGGCTCAACGATTGCGTTGGTACCATACCTAGCATCGCTTGTGCCGCTAATACTGTGGCAACTCTTTCTTTCTTGGTTGACCATGTGCCTTGGTACTTTCTTTGAAAAAGAAGGACCTGTGATGGCTGTACCATTCCCATTTCTCTTCTTTGGACCAAATCTAGCGCAGCATCCAGACTTGGGACCATTTGGTCCATGGGGACTTGTGATGAACTCCGTGAGCCTAGCGTCAGATGGGACTTTTCCGATATACCCTATATTCATCACAATAGGGATTCTGGTTGTGCTGGCAATCGTAGCGATTATACGATTCGGAAAACACGAATTCTAAAAAGAAGAAACGAACTGGAAGGGGAGAATCCCTTCCAGTGTTTTTGCTTTACAATATTCCAAGCAGCCCAGTAACGCCTTCGCCGCCCATCTGAGCAAGCTGTTCTTTGGCAATCTGCTCATAGTACTGTTTGATGATAGACACCATCAGTAGGATACCTGTTCCACTTGCGAGAGCACCCATGACATCGGCTGCTGCCGCTAGTACTCCTACAAGGAAACCTCCGAGTCCTGCGACGACGGGGATATATCTCTCAAGAAGGCGTTCTAGGACCTTCTCACTCCTTCTGAAACCAGGTACAATGTAGCCTGAGTCAAGGAGCTGGCGCGATACGTCCCTAGGGGCGATCCCGCTGATATCCACCCATATCTTCGAGAATCCCCAACACAGGAATATCATCAGCGCTGCATAGAAGATGATGTGGAAGAAACCATCCGTTCCTTCTTGTATGATGCTGAATATCCCTTGCGGGGGCGTAATGTACTTTGCAAGTCCACTTGTTGCTCGCATCTGTCCATCTATCGTTTCATATTCGCCCAATATATTGAGGAATACATTCGTTCCTTGGTGCCAATTCCAAATGATCTGCCCAAAGAAGATGATGTTCGCGTAGAGTGCCTGAGCAAGAATAACAGGAATGTTCGAGGTATAGAGGAGCTTGATTGGATATCGAGCTTTCATGCCTCGGTACCGCGCATACTGCAGGGGGATCTCAACCCTCACAGACTCTAGATATAGCACAAATGCAAAAATTATGAATGTGATTATCAGCGCGAAGATGCTTGGGTCAATCCCGTTTCTAAAGAATAATGCTCCTGCATCAACCAGAGGCGTTGATGGAGTGACACCAACACCAAAGAAGCGAAGGATGTTCGAGGCGATTGCAGCAATAATCCCTTTTGGCAATGAGTCATCACTGGTATTGAGTACATCAAACATGCTGAACATGACTTGACCGGCAACGTTGGTCATGATGAAGAGTGATACTCCAGACCCAAGTCCCCAGCCTTTCTGGATAAGCTCATCCATCAGGATAACGATGATTCCTGAGAAGAATAGCTGCAAGAAGACAATGACGCCCTGTTCGGGAGTCAATGAGCCATAGGCATTTCCAATGATGTAAGCAATTGCCTGAAAGGCAGTCATGAACATCGCAAGTACCTTCTGGCCACCAGTGAACAATGCACGATCTTCAGGGTCTCCAAAGTCTACGTTGATAATCTTTGAACCTGAAAGGAGCTGCATCACTAGTCCTGCAGTAACAATTGGTCCTATACCGAGCTCCATCAGTGTTCCACGAGTGCTAGCAAGAATGACTCGCATTGCCCAAAGATAGTCAGTACCAGCCGCTGTATCAACGCCATAGAGCGGCAAGTGGCTCATGATCAAGAAGACAATCAGGACAACTAGTGTCCAAGTGATTTTCTCTCGGAATGAAACTTCTCGGTCAGGCTGTTTCACCTCCGGCATGATTCGCACGAAAGGTGAAAGAACCTTCAGAAATGTTGATGGCATTTTCTAGGACCTCATCTGCAGGTTATTTTCGTGGGTTCAACTGGAGTGTACCTTTAAAGCTAGTGGTTGCCCCAAGTCAATCCCTACAGATATCTTCTGAAGGAGTTGCTTGATAATAACTTCCTAGGTTGAGCATTTGTACTAGAGTTCCTAGTTTTCATTACTCAAGCCCCTCTCGTCTACTCACTTCTGAAGTCTCTGTTTATAGTCAGAGGTAATCCTGTGAGAGCAGGAGCATTATTTCATATCAATCCATTCCATATACGATAGACTTCCGCCCAAAGAAACCCTGCACCTGAGATACCCAATAATAGAGCAAATACATTATGTATACCGAATTCAAAAGGAACGAACAAGATGTAAAGAGCAAGAAGTGATGATACGAATATTGCATAGAGAATTGTTCGCGGAACAACTTTATTCTTCAAAAAGAGAAAATTGTCAAGGAAATCGAGATTCGCATCTGGCCGAACTGTGTATTCACCCAATGTATTCTTCTCAATTATATCCTCCTCCATCAGTTTGTTCAGATGATACATACACTGACCAGGACTGCTCAGGCCTAAGTGCTTTGTAAGCTCTCCAGGTCCAACAGCTCGACGTAAGGTTAGCATTCCAATAAGCACCCTCCATGTCGTGGCATTTAGCTCCAAAACAAGGGGTAGCTTCTCATCCTTAGTTTGATCTTTTGAGGTCAATCCTATTTCCTCCGTTTGTGATTCCATCGTTTAATCCTATGAGTCGAGAATATCACGATCCAAGCGATAGGAGTAATGAAGGGTAGAATACCTCCCAGTTGGATAGATGATGAGCCAAGCTCCGATGTGATTGTGATAATTAAACTTGCCCAAAGAACTGGTAGCGTTATTGATATGAAAAATCTCCAATCCCACTTCCAAGGTTTCGTGTTTTTTATTCGTTGTGACGCCCAATACAAAGGCACAACACTTCCTAGGATTAATAGCCATACTGCAGGGTAATAATTGACAATATTCACCAATACACTGCCTTCTGTTCGTACAAGGATAAGCGATCCATAGGCCATCAGAATGTATGTAAGATTCATCTCCTCTGCAGTATATTGATAGGTAACAGTGGCTTCAGTCCAAGGAAGGAATAGACTGAGTATTAGTAGTGATAGTGGAAACCAGCGAAAGTCAGTTCTGAAGAAGCTCCAATCATGCGGGTGCGTACTTCTTTGAAATAGAGCTATCTGTATCAAGGCAAAAACAAGAATAAAGCCGATAAGGAATAATTGAGCAATATTGATTGCTGTATTTGCGATAACGAATAGTGGAAAGATTACTTCTACCTCTAAATTCTCAGGTGTACTACTCGGTATCTGATGCTCGATGAGAAGAGAGTTGGCTCCAAGCGAGGTGAATCTTTCCTTTATCTCAATTCTTAGGGATGCTTGAAGATGTGGAAGTACTAACGTCAGAGGGAATGAATTGCCTGAGGACCGAAAGTCATAGACGCTATACGCAAGAATGGAGGAATCGGGTTCGGAATATGTTATGTTGATATTGATAACTGGAACATTTACCGAGAGTGCAATCTTGAGAGTGTAAGTAGAGAGTGTGATAGCATGATACATGCTCTGATTCTGCTCAAGCTCGAAGTAGAACTCGGTTTCTTTGTGATACCAATGGAAATCGAACCATCCTGCACTTGCTGAGTAGTTACCAGTAGTCAGATGAATCGTTTCATTCTGGTCATTAATCCTGAGCATTGTGAAATCTAGTGTACTCTTGGATATGTTAATGGTGGGAATCACAAGAATCTGGTTACTATATTGATTTGTGCGGAAATCAGCTCCACTCGCATCAAGGATATCAAAATTAGTGGCGTATACCATCTCGGAAGTGCTTCCTATGACCTGGAGCCGTTCTATCAAGAAAGCCGCATCAAGAGGTATTATGATCTCAAGTGTGATTTCGCATCTCAGAATCCATTCCGTGGTTTGAATCCTCAAGGCTTGAAGATCTGGAATTGTCAGATGATGCTGAGCGTCAGTACTGATAGACCCATTGGAAAAAAGAGAGGAGCTACCAAGAGTCAAACGATCCGATTGGGAAGCTTGAAACGGATTCAACTCAGCACTCACATTCAAAGTAGAGTAAAACTGACCAGATATATCGCCATATGTGAAATCAATATCAATGGATTCATACCCTTCAAGGGGTAGATTCATGAATCGTCTCAATGATAGATACGTATTCTGGGCATTGATACGGACTCCATTAGATTCCATTCGGTTGCTAAATTCATGAGTATACATCCAGTCATAGGGCTCACGCGTAACACGCCATGATGAAAGAGTGGAAAAAGGAATTTCGGTAAGTAGGATGGGTGTGGTAGTTCCAATAGATTGCCTACTGTGCATGACGATGGGAGCGGGATCACTTGCAGGACCGAGTGATTTTACATATCCAGTTGGGATATTTGCTTCAGGAAGATATGAAATCGCGACACCACCAACAAGTATCGCAGCTAGAATGCCTACTACGATATGCATAGTAATCTGCTTCACGAATACTTTATCGATATCTCCTAAGGTAGCCGGTCCCATAGCACAACCTCAACTCTGACTATGACAGAATCGAACAGGAACTGCATTAAACTTTGCGAGTCAATTTTTGTACCATCAGCCATTCTAAAACGTAGAATGATATAGATAGATGGAATAGAACGTAAAGAGGGATTTGTTTAGTAACGAAATGGAAAGGCGTGCCACCAGAAACGACAGACTTTCCGTCGTGGGGAGGGGTCCTGATAGACCCCTCCTATCTCTTTCTCCTTCTCGAACCTGTATTTCGCAGATATGAAAGATGTATTGTTGATTTGAATGAATGTAATTCTTTGAAGGAAATGATGATGAGAGAGGGGACCTTGGATGATATGATCTTGATTATCCATCATCGTATCCAGATGCGCTCTGTTAGAGAGACAATGGGATAGAATGAACTTCATGCTTCTGCAATGGAAAAATCAATCTATAAAAAACAGGAGTTGGATAATCTTGATGATTATATAGTCCTACTCACCCTCAGACCAGATATGATCTGAGGGGAGATAGAATGTGTTCACTCGTCCTCTTTAAGGTCAAGTGTTCCACCGATACCAAGGACCTTCTCTTTAGCTCGCTCGCTAATATCTTTGACACCGGTCAGATCCATCTTCTTTGTAACCGTTCCAGAACCGAGGACCTTATCGACTCCAAGCTTTGATAGGTCAATCTGGTAGCGCTTACCCTTCATCGTAGCGATACCACGCTCAACAAACCTGTCAGCAGCCTCATCAAGCTCTCCAACATTGATTGTGGAAATAGACTCGATTATGTGTTGAGGTCTCTTGAAACCGTGTTTGCCAAAGTAATTGGGATTCTCAATCATTACTTTGATGTAATGATGCTTCTTTGACCCAGCCATACCCTTACCACCTCTTTGTCCTGATGCGCGGTGGCCTTTGGTAAATCCATATCCGGCAGATCGCTGTCCTCTCAATTTATGGATCTTTTTAGATTGTCTCTTTTGCATTAATTGTCACTCCTCTACTATGCCTTCTTGAGGCGTACTTCAAGTACTCCATTTCTAATAGCTGACCTTGCTTCCTCTTTCTTCACTTTGGAAGGTAGCTCCAGACTCTTATGGTATGGACGCTCAGGATTGTCAACTTCTATCGTCAGTGTCCTGCCCTTGATACGGACCTTTATCTCGTCCTTATCAACACCAGGTAGCTCAGCAACAACGATGATCTCTTCGGATTCCTCTATGACGTCAACCAGCGGCTCCAGTTGAGGAGTCATTTTAGAGCCTTCATCATCGGGTGCATTACCAAACCTTTGGATGATAGGTTTCCCATCGGGACCAGCCTTCATTGAGAAACCGAATACAAAGGGATTGGTGTTCTTGGGATCTCTCATGAACTCCTCCATCATACTTGGATCGAAGAGTGTGCCATCTTTTATCTGGCGCATCATCTGGTCCATCATCTCTTCAATCTGACGAAACATGGACTCGGGAAGGAACTCCCCAAGCCATCGTCGAAGAGCTTCACGAGTTTCATCATCTGAAGGACCAAATGGATCATCATCCCATGACACGTTCTTTCACCTTCACCTATAGCATCCTTTGGGTTAGTTGATTGATATCCTCGCCACGATACCCTGTAACTCCGCCCATAGTCACAGGATACTTCTTCTTTCCATCGTAGCCCTTCTTGGGAGGTGTCAATCTGAAGATTGGCTTAAGCCCTTCTACATCTGCCATGGAGGACTCTCCATTATGAATAGCTTTGGCCAAAGCCTTGATCGAACTGAAAGAAGAGTTCTTCTTCACATATGCATCTGTCAGTTTTCTACTTCCTGAAAGCCGTCCTCGTTTCGCAAGGAGTTGTGTAAGAGTGTCCTCATCAATCTCGCCCCAAGTTATGTAGTCTTTGACCTTGATGATCATACCCTCAATACTTGGAGTCATCTTGAACACTCTTGCATGGTGAAGTCGTACAAGACTGAGCTTTGTCAACGTGTCCTCGATTTGAGGGCGGACGCGGACTCTGCCTCGAACCCTAATAGCAAGAATCATCTTTTCTTCGGCACTCATTATTCAGTCACCCCTGTGTATGCCCATTCTTGAGGTGGAAGCATCCTGTAGGTATTAATCAAAGCTTCAACAAGAGCCTTGGCGAAGTTTGAAGAGGTGCGTGATCGACCTTTAGTGATTGACCAGATATCCTTCAATCCTGCAATCCTGAGCACTATTTTACCGACATCTGCTGTGACAAGGCCAGTTCCCTTTGGAGCGGGTCTCAATGTAACACGGACAGAACCTGCTTTCCCATCACTTGTGAAGGGAATGCTATGAGGATCAGAACATCGGCACTCCCAAGAGCCACAGCCTCTGCGAATCACAGTGATGTTTAGCTTCGCACGTGCTTCAGCAGCACGTACAGCTGGAACGAATTCAGGAGCTTTCCCAACGCCTATGCCGATAACGCCTTCTCCATTTCCAACAACAACAGTTATACGAAAGCTCTTCTGTTGCCCACTGTCTGATTGTCGTTGCACCATAGTGACATCTACTACTTCCTGACGAAGATCAGGGAAGAGCATTGTGACAATCTCAGGCTCTCGAATAACATAGTTATTCTCAAAGATTTCGTGAATAGTGTTGATGTGGCCTTCTTTCACAAGACGGCCTAGGTGTGTCTTTGGCACCCAATCCTGGAGAGGATCGACTTCTGTTCGTGGTTGCCTGCGTCTTCTTTGCTTACTCATTCATAATCACCTACTTCTTCTTGCCCTTCTTACCCTTACCTCGTGCTATCAGCTTCTTCGGCTTTGGTTTTCGTGGAATCGCACGTGGAGGCTTTTGTGTAGGTTTCTCCTTCTTCTTCGCAGCAGGTTTGGCTTTAGCAGCAGTTGATGGCTTGGTAGCCTTCTTCTTCTTCTTTAGGTCAGCCGCTGGAATGGCAAGGAGTGCTTTCTTCACAGTATCAACTTTCTTTGGAATCCCCGTGATCGTGGTCTTCTTCTTTCCAAGACTAGAGAACATCTGAGTTTCTTGACCTGTATAGTGATCAAATGCTCCAATAATATGATTTCCAAATAGTCTTTCGTCATCGGGAAGGACTTCTGGAGCATGAGGAACATGCAACCCTGCATCAAGTACTCCTTTGACAGCTGCATAGACTCTAGAGCCTTTGGTCGGGGGATTTAGACCAATGTCTAGAACTGCCTCAGTTACGCCCCTACTCTTAGCTCTCAGTCCTGCTAAGAATCCCGTAAGATATGCTGCTGGAAGATTGTTCTTTCCTGCATCCCAACCATGTACACCTAGTTCAGTGGATATAGCAGAAGCGTGTGTGATATCTCCCACTACTTTTGCACTAATTAGCTGGACAATGATCTTTGTATTCGTCTTACGTACTACTAATCTTGGTTTTCTTGAGAGCAAGAGTCGACGACGTCTATAGTAATTTGTCCTACCTTCTCGTCGTCGTCGGAACTTCACTCGATATGTTGGACCCTGTGCCATTATTTGGACACCTCCAGTCTTTGTTCTGTTATATAGGTCCTAAGGTGAGCAGTGTTTCTGAAGGCATTTCCTTTTGCTTTCAAGTACAATTCACGATAGACCTTACGCGTAATCTTTCCTTCGTCGCGGAGGCGGCTCAGCTCACGTCGCATAGGACGAATCTTGTGCATCCATCGCTCCTTCTTTGATAGTTTAGCGGTAGCCTTTCCTTTCTTGTGCCCTGGGCCTTTTCGTTGACCTTTTCTTTTCTGGGCCATGACAAATCTGGCTCGACCTCTGCTAACGCCTATCACTTGTTTCTTCTGAATCGCTCCTTCATCTATGAGCCGTCTGATATCATCCTTGGTGATTGCCAGACTGACTTCATCCTGAAAGACAGGATCAATCCAAATTCGGGATGTACCAACTTTCAATACATCAGCTGCAAGTCGTTTCTGAGTTGAGAGCTTCATCCTTAGTCGACCTCCAAATCATCTAGACCTTCAAGTTCTTCAAACAAGTCTTCTTCAGCAACGCTCTCAGGAACGCTAGGATTAAGAATTCTGAACATTTGGGATTCTGCTTTATCAAGGATGACTTGTCGCTTTCGCATTCCAACAGTACTTGCGATTCGCACTGCGTGAACGTCTGGATCGAGGGTCTCTAGGTCAGTAGGTCTGAACACTAATGCTTCAACATAGCCAGATGGATGAAGTCCTCGTACTGCTTTGGGACTACGATATCCAGCACTGACCATAGCTATTCGACCTTTTCGCTTCTCACGTGTCGCACTATCGATACCTCGAACCTTTCGCCATCTATCACTGATTCGAACCCAACGATGCGCTTGCTCATGTCTAAACTTGGGCTTTCGCTTCTTCTTTGCTTGGGCCAATCTGAAGAGTCGGTCATCAATCGCAGGTCCAGTAATTTCAGACTCTGCTTTCTTCTTTGGCTTAGTGGGTTTCTCTTCTTTGACTTTCGAAGGCTTTGCTTTAGGAGCTTCTTTCTTCTCGGGGGCCTTGGGCTCCTCCAATTTCTTAGGTTTGGCTTTCGGCTTCTCAGCTTCAGCTTCTTTCTTGGGCTTTGCCTTTGGCGTTTCCTCTTTAGCTTCCTTCTTGGGCTTTGCCTTCTCAGCCTTGGGTTTATCAGCTTTGGGTGTTTCTTCCTTGGCTTTTGTCTTAGGCGTTGTTTCGTCAGGCATGAGGTCCTGTGCTGCTTTGATGATGTTCTCAGCGCTAGCTAGGCCAAGTCCATCTACCTTCTCTGCAAGCTTTGCGGGGTCCGCTTTGGACAGCGCATAGGCAGTCTTGATGCCAGCCTCTCGGAGTTTCTCTTCCATTGCTGGTCCAACTCCGGGCACATCTGTTAATGGTAATCTCTTTGACAACTTCATGCCTCCTATACTATTGATTTGACTTCCTCGCCTTTTCGCTTGCGTATGACATAGATACCATCAAGGAAGATACGGCGATCTTTGTCACGAATCTTTGTGGCAAGTTGAATATTAGCGGCACTCTGAGATACAGCCTCAATGTCTATTCCTTCGATTATTACTTCATCCTCGGTCGTCTGGACCTTGACATCACCAATTAGACGTGCGGTCCTAATACCTCTCTCACCGATGAAGTTCTTGATGTGGACAACATCATTCCGGAGCTCAACAGTGATTGGGAAGTGCGAATAGACAACTTTCATGGTATATTCGTATCCATGTGTGACTCCTGTGCACATATTGCGGAAGTGTGCAAGTGCTGTACCTACTAATGCACGGGTTTTCTTTCTGGAGAGTTCTGTGGATGCCACTACCTCATTTCCATCTATTGCTAGTATAAGCTGAGGTTCGGGGAATGTCCTAGTCAGTGTGCCCTTTGGTCCACTGACTGTAAGGGTCTTATCCTCAAGTGTTACCTTGCATTCACCTGGAATCTCCATGCGCTTCTCGTAAGCTACTCCTGACATCTCTCAGATCTCCTTAGTACACATATGCAAGTAGTCTCCCGCCTATTCCACGGGTCTTTGCCTCTGAATGAGTCATTACACCTTCAGGTGTTGTGACTATCAGTATTCCATAGTTATATGCTGGAAGGAATTGCTTCTCGAATCTCTCGAATCCATCTCGTTTGACAGGGAATCTTGGCTTGATTACGCCACACCTATTCGTACGGCCCATCAATTGAATCCGGAACATTCCGGATCGTCCATCATCGATTCGCTCGAATTCTCCAATATATCCTTTCGACTGCATGACTTGCAGTACTCTTTCAATCAAGCTTGAAGCTGGAGCCACTACAACCTCGGGCTTACCAACAAGCTCGCAATTGTAGATGCTTGCCATTGCATCAGCCAATGGATCTAGCAGTGTCATTCTTCTACCAACCTCCCTAGCTCATCTTTCGGAAACCGAGCTTCACCGCTGTTTCCCTAAAACAGCGACGGCACATGTTTAGTCCGTATGAGCGGATAATTGCTTGATGTGTCCCGCAGCGGATACAAGTCCTGCTGCCTTTACCCATCTTCTTCCGGCGTCTTACTCGTTCTTTCTTAGCACTCATCTTAGCTCACCTCAGAACAGATATGTCCGCTCACGCTCCTTTTCGAGAATCTCTATCCCGAATTCCGTCTTCACGTATACCATGCTCTCCTCAGGAGTCAATCTGTGCCTGTAAGGCACCTTTGATCGCTTCTGACGGCGACGCTTTACTCTATAACCAGGGCGCTCGATACAGACAGTGATGTTCATTCCCTGTATGCCCTTTTGTGGGTCATATTTCACATCAGGAATGTTGATGTGTTCATTGATTCCAAATGCGAAATTACCATCATCATCCCAATTTTTGATAAGCAGGACATCGTCTTTGGCCTTGAGTGCCTTCGAGAGGAATTCTCTGGCCTTTTCATGTCGAAGGGTCACTCTTACTGCAATTGCTTCCTTACGACGGATTCCAAAATCACGAACTGTTTGTTTAGCACGAGATTGTACAGGATTTTGTCCAGTTATTTCCTCAAGAATCAGGGCTGCTCGACTCAACGGGTCTCCGCCACCGGTACACATATCGACGATCACCTTTGAAACAAAGGGACGCCTCATAGGATATGCTTCCCAGTCTTCGAGGAACAACTTCTCATTTGGTAATTCTACATCACTCATTTAGCGTGCCCTCCTGTGACATCAAGACTGATTTTTGGCTTATCTTTGCCCAAGACAAAGACATACTCTAGAGCAGTTTGGAATTTGTTTCCTTCAGGATCTTGTACGGTAACGGTACTGGCATGCGTGCCTATCCGTTTCTCAATCTCAACGACTTTTCCTTCCATCCCAACGTTACGACCTTGTGTGACAATTGCATATGCGCCTTTGTCCAGTTTGATTGTGTCAAGCAATTCCTGTTCAGGAACAGAAATAACAAGAGTATCAAGGGTCTTGTAGTCGGCTGGTTTTGCACTGTCTGGAAGCTGTAGATTGCGGCCATCATGGAGTGTCAATTGACATTTTCCACCAGGAGCCATCATCTTTCGTTGGATTCGACCTAGTTTGAACTTTGTTTCGGACTCATCTATGGTCACTAATCGAAGGCCTCCACGAGTCTTGGGCAGTAGTCTGAATCTATCACCCGAGGACTTGATCTCAACTATATCCATCAATCCAACGGGGAATCGAGGATCCTTTCGGGGTCGACCATCAACAAAGACGTCTCCTGCGGATAGTATTGCTTTGACCTCACGCATGTTCTCAGCGCGTCCCAATACTTCCCTTAGAAGTATTGCCAATGTCAGACACTCTTCTTTGCCATGAGGACCCGGAATTGGTTTTGTGGTAAACTTACCGTGCTTTCTCTTAATTGGCCAATTCTTGGGCGCTGGCAAACGTTTTAGATGCTTCTTCTGACCTCTTCTTGCCATTTACTCACTCTCCGCAACCTGGACTGTCTTTCGCTCCAGAATCTGTTTTCTTTCATCATCAAGTTCTAGTTTGACAAGCATCAGATTCGAAGGATGCAGCGGAATCTGTGCTTCCTTTCCATCCGATTTTGTTGTTGTCGCACTATCTACATATACTCGAATCTTTGAATAATCAACTTGGACAATTTTACCCTCAGTGTCCCGGAATTGACCTCGCATAATCCGCACCAGATCACCTTGCTTAGGCACAAGTGATCTCATCGAGTACTCTTCACGGAGGAACTCATCAAGTCTGCACTTGAGCATCTTTTTGTGTGAGTGTATCGGTGATTTGTGTATCAGATTGCGTTGTTTTCGAGGGGATTTTGGACTTACTTTCTTAACCATTCATATCACCTTACACTATCTTTGACGCAATAGCTGCAACTCGAGGCCACATCAGAGTGACTTCACGGGCCATGGGCCCTCGTAGCTCAGAGCCTTGAGGCTCACCGCCAGGCTTGATTAATACTGCAGCATTATCTTCAAATTGCATCCAAGTGCCATCAGGTCTTCTGTAAGGCTTCTTCTGCCGTACTATGATTGCCTGAAGCACCTGTTTACGAAGTTCTTGTTTTCCCTTTGTGACTGCAACGTTAACTCTGTCACCAACACCAGCTTTTCCGAGCTTCCGTAGCTTGCCCTTATAGCCGAATACGGTAATTAATTGCAGCTCCTTTGCACCAGAGTTATCGGCGCATAGGATCTTTGCTCCTATCGGGAGTCCTCGTGCAATCCTCGGGATGAACTTTCGAATACCTCTACCGACCTTCCGTGACATCTTTAGTCCTCCTTAACTACTCCACTTGGAGTGACAGAAACAACAGCAAAGGATATCGTCTTACTTAGTGGACGACATTCAACAACCTTCACCGAGTCCCCGATTTTGGCCTCTAGACATGGTGGAAGATAGGCATGTTTCTTTGAACGTCTTCGTTCATATCGAAGGTACTTCTTGACGAGGCTTAGAAAGTCTGTTTGGAAGGTGATTGCTTTATGCATCTTCACACTCGTAACAGTGCCTTCTAGAACCCGTCCTCGAAGGGACAAGTTTCCGTGGAACGGACAATTCTCGTCATCACACGTTTTCTCAGGTGGTTCAACATTGGGGATTCCAGTGTTACGAACCTTGGTTTCACTCTTAGCCATCTTCACCATCTCCTGCCATGGCGCTTCTTCATTCTGTCCTCAGGTCGGCCCTGCAATAGGTTGCCATCCACTTGGACGATCGTTCCGTCAGGAAGCGTAATTTGAAAGACACAGACTTCTTTCGGAAGGAAAACTTCTCCTTCAGCTGTGTCTAGTTGAATCATCTCCTTTGTTTCTGCAACAATGGTGCCTTTCTTTGACACATGACTTGGGTCTCGAGAACCAACGATATGGGTTTCAAGACCGATAATCTCGTGATTGAGGATATTAAGAGGGGTTATCTCACTCATTTGGTAGCCTCCAGCTCATCTTCGTGCTGAACTGTAAGGATTCTAGCGATTGCTCGCTTTACAGCACGAGTCTTGTATGGATTATCAGATCCACCACCTGTTGCAACATCTACTCTGATGGAGGAAAGCTCATTGTAAAGCTCTTGGAGCTTCTTCTGACGCTCAGCGGGTGTCAGTTTGCGGATATCTTTCGCTGTAAGCTGTGGCATTTATTCGTCGCCTCCCTCATCAAGCCCGTCTAGCTCTTCAAGTTCCTTCAGCGCATCTTCATCAATCTCGACAGGCTTCCTGTCCAGCTCTGTGTCAGAATCTTCGAATGAACTATCATCCTCTGAAGGCTCATCTGTAGCCTCGGTTTCATCGTCCACAAGTTCTAGACCGTCTAATTCCTCAAGCTCTCTGAGTTCGTCCAGATCTGTTATTCCCTCTAGACTTTCTTCAACATCCTCTACAGCATCTTCAGGGGTTTCATCCTCTTCAGCAGCTGCAACGGGTAACTTCTTCCTCTTCTTGGTCTTTGGCTTCTTAACAAAGATGACTCCAGGAAGCTTGGCATCTGGTCGCATGATGCGAACTTTGATTCCAATCACTCCAGGCTTCAATACAGCTTTATCATCGGCCTCATCAACAAAGATTGTAGCAGGTTCACCAGTCTTTGCAATTGTTCCTTGCTTGAACTTCTGATAACGGGCACGTCTGCTGGATAGTTTCCCACTAACAATAATCTCGCATCCAATCGCACCGGCACGCATGACCCTTCTCAGGATCCAGTAAGCCATTCGTCTAAATCGTACACCTCGCTCTAACTGTCGTGCTAGACGAGAGGCCATTACTTGAGCGTTTAGCCAAGGATTCTCGATCTCGGAAACTTCTACTTGCACATTCTCGATTCCGAACTCGTTCTCCAGAATGTCTGTGAGCTCTCGAATCTTGGACCCACGTCGTCCAATAACAACTCCAGGACGTGATGCATGAATAACTACCTCAGTCCTCATGGGCATTTTTCGAATCTCTACACCACCATATCCTGCAGAATTCAACTCAAAGCCAAGAAACTCATCTATAGTAAGTCGTCGAGTGTTCTGTTCAATAAAGTATTTGATTGCAGACATTATGCCACCTCTTCCAATACAATCTCCACATGGGAAGTGTTCTCAAAGTAAGGGGTACTGCGACCGAAGGCTCTTTCAATGAAGGCCTTGTAGATACGTCCTCTCTGGGAAGCAGCATGAATGACTCTAAGTCTGTCAATATCCAGACCTTTATTGTCAGCATTCGCTTCCGCGTTCTTCAGTACCTTGAGAATATATTGTGACGCCTTTACAGGATGTCCACCAGGGCCCCATTTCTTCATTCCAGGGTGATGGCCCCGCTTTCTTTTGTGACGCCTATAAGGAATCCAGGCTTTCTCCTCGACAACCTGCTCGAGGAGCTCAATTGCTTTGTCCAGCATCATGCCCCGAATTTCAGTGCATATCTCTCTGCAGTGTTTTGGAGAGCAGCGCATATTACGACCACTAGCAATAGCGGTCCTATCAGGGTCAATGCCGATTATGGAATATCGATATGATGGCATCATGCCTCACTTCCGGTGCGTTATCTTTACTCTTTACACCTTGCGTTAGCTAGGTGCGTTGGTAGTACTATATCGTTCTCAACAATCACTCCAGAACCTTCCGGCACACGTATGCAAGCGGTTCTCGCGAGCAGAACAAAGTTGCTTGCACTGCTTCCTTCCGTTCTGAAACGACTATTTTCAGAGTTCGACAGAGGTCTGCGCGTTGAAGTGTGCTTAAAAGTATTATGAAAGACCACAACTTCTGCTAGGGGTTGTTCCCGAATTCAGCAGTGACTCGTTTCAACGCGGGAGTGCTGACTGATCTCTCAACAAGTTCAACACCAGAATTAGTAAGAGTTCCTTTGACATAATGTACTCCAGCAGATTGAAGATATACTAGTCCTTTCTTCTTCAAATTACTAAGGCTACCTAAGACAATCTGAGTTACCTCGTCATCTGAAAGCTCGATTCCCTTTCCAGGAGTCTGCAAAGTTTCGGTCATTTTCAGCACATTTCGAATCGAACTCAACTGTCGCCGTTTGCTCTCATATGGATTCGAGAATAGCCATAGCAGTACAATTAGATCAATGACGGACATGCCAATATCTGGATTTGCTTCCAGCGCCTTTCTTGCAACTAATTCCACTATTGGCATGTGAATCATATCCATTTGATACAGGAATGCTATTGAATGGTTCGAATCATCATATTGCACAGATGTGACCTTGACGAGGTTCATAGATTTCTCCAGCACTCATCAATTTCTCCAATGAAGATATTACTGAATTCGATGATATCTGCATCTCTTGGAAATGTGCCAGAACGGAATCGATACTCAGACCATCCTCTTGGCGTTTCAACAACTCGAGGATTTCTTTACTTACATCACGGGTTGCTTCTTCCGGTTCTCCTTTGGAATCAGGTAATTTGACAAGTTTTACAGTCCAGGGTCTAGGAAATATTAGGACGCCACCGTTAGCCATTGTTGTCAATTGCTTCTCAACCCAAGCCCAATCCAAGTTCACTGCTTCTGCAAGTTCTTCTAACTTGGTCATTGACAAAGGGTCCTTTTTTGCATGGGCCTCAAGGATGGTAAGAAGCCTACCTCTCTTTCCTGAAGGAAGATCTCCTTCTTCTACTGTCAGATCTTTAACGGAAATCTTCTTCTCAGGGACTAGAGACCTCACACGTTCAAGGGATCGTTCAACTGCCTTGTCGAATTCATCACCTCCACGAGAGGCATTAAACCGCTTGACGGCTGTTGATGCTTCAGTATGACTATCGACTAGTACAACTGAAGCCCTCGTGATATCAATAATGCTCCCACAATAGCTACATCTTCGTTTCTTTTGACCAACAGGGGCATTGGTGAAATTCCTGCACTTAGGACACATGAAGACAAAGAAGTTACTCAATAATGAAGCACCGACCCTGTAATGATATTGCTTGCTTCCACATATAATGTGCTCGAAGTATGTCCCAGATGAATATCATTATATCTTGGAGCGAATCAGCCCGAACTCGAAGGAAGTCGTCAAATGGCAAAGAATGCTCGGGAAATTGCTGTCAACCCTCGATTGTGCAAGGGATGTCATATTTGCATATCCGTATGTCCTCATGGGGTCCTGAAGAAATCAGAATCGGTTGATAACAGAGGCTTCTTTCTCCCAGAGGTGAAGGATCTTGCTGCATGCAGGGTGTGTCATATCTGCGAAATGCATTGTCCTGATTTCGCCATTCGTGTTGTAGAAGAGGAATAGATCAGATCCACTTGTGTGAATTTCCGATGAGTACATAACACACGGGATAAAATAGTAATTAGACAACATAGGTTTCGCATAGTTGGTCAAAGGTGCGAGTCATGGCAAGTCCGCAAATACCGGTCCTATTGGAATTGAAGAAGCATCTTGAAGATGAGCTGGAACAGCTAAGAGCTAGAATCAAGCAAATTGAGAGTTTTATTGAGGCCTTAGATGCAACTATCACAACGGGAAGCTTTGCTACCGCTGATGTGGCTCTCAGCAAAACGGCACCATCTCCATCCGTTTCATCGCCAGCTTCATCATCTACACCTGAATTACGCAGCATTGTACTGTACAATAAAGGACGTGAGCTTGAGCTGGGTACTTTAGAAGTCACTGAGAACGAAATCCGAGCAATACCTGCAGGTCATGCAGTATATGACATCAAACGAGGCGCATTTGCTAGATTCTTTGTGGAAAAAATCCTAGGCAAATACCAGGAAGAAGATAGACACAAGGTCGAAGAAGGAGCGATGACTTGGGAAGATGCATTTGATTTCGAAGTACGTGCGGATGATGGAATTCTGGAAGAAGTCGTCATACGCAATTATGGCACGGAATCTAGACTAGAGGAGATTGAACGGGCACTACGATGGTCCCTTGAGAAAATCTATCGGGCACGATAAACAGTCAATAAGGCGCGCAACGTGTTTACCACGGACCATTATTTCCTATGGAGTTTTAAGGGATTAAGGAGTTCCATGAATCAGTACTGAGAGTGTAGAAAGGATGGAATATCGATACGACCCCAGAGAAATCTCTGTAGATTCAAAGGTTGTAGTCAATATGATACGAGATGCCCATCAGTACTTCATCCAGCATCGAATCGATGAGAATTATCAGATGATGGCACTCGATCTCATTCGAAGATACATTTCGCAAGAAGGTCCGCCAAGAGACCCTGACCCACTCTTTGGAGCAGCTCTATACATGGTTACAAGGCATCCATGGAGTCATCCTAACCCTCTTACCAAGACCGAATTCGCAATGAAGCTGAGGATGAAAGAGTCCAGTCTAGAATGGTATACTGATAGCATCGCTGACAAGCTCGGTTTCGTAGTTTTGCATGATAAGAATCAGCTTCCATTCTTTGTTGACTCTCAAGGAACTATCGCTAGTGTCATCTCATCTGTTGTCAGAGCGAGTGTCGGAGAAGAGATAGTCCGAAGTGTGACCTCAAATTCAATGGTTGCATCTTTTACACTTGCCCAGAAGATTGTCGATAGACTATGCAACATTGTAAACATAGTGCCATTAGCATTCGAGCAAGAGCTTCAAACACTTGTTCAACGTATGATTGAAGAAGAGAGCGAAAGACTCCTGAACCAGCTACGCGGCAAATGATTTGACTTAGGAATTCTCAGGTTGAAGTGTGACTTCCTCAATGAGCTCCTTACCTGCGACAACCTGGTCAATTGAATGGATAACTGCTCCAGCCTCTTGAAGGATTTCCTTGATGCCTTCATAGTTGATATTATTGCCCTCAAGTGTGACTGTGATTGATTCAGTATTCTGATCAACTTCCTTCAATGTGATATTTACACCTTCAACCCGCTCGTCGCGTGATATCATCAAGGCGAGATCGGTCAGTCGGGGACTGTGTGGTTTCAAAACGTCTAAAACAATTCTACGAATGCCATGCGGCAACTTTTTCTCAAACCCCATAATGGCCTTATTGGCCTACATTCTATGACTGTTCGAAGGGTTTTGTCTTGTTAAAGCTTCCTGAGGGGCATAATTTTTGCCTTTGCGTCCCGATTTTATCCCAGTTGGCGGGGAATACCTTACAATAAAGGTCACCTCCCCAAGGCTTATAATCTCGGAGCGGCAAATAATGTCTGGGTCAAGGATTGGATACAATCCCAGACCTAGCCGGGAAAAAAGGAAGGGACGCTCGCTTGAAGCAAGCTAGACTAGATAAGCGCACACAGAGTCCTCCTAATTTGGAAGGGATAAGGACAAATCACAGAGAGAAGGTACCAACTAGATTGATGGATGTTAATCTCTCTGAATTCAAGACAAACCCATTGTGGCCAATACTCGTTGAAACTACTATGAGAAGCCCATTGTACTCTGGTCTTGTAGGATATATTCACGATCAGATAATTCCAAATAATCCTGATATATCTCCAAAAGAGCTTGCAAGCAAACTATCTATTTCCATTGGCGAAGCGCTTGTCATTCTTGATTCGATTCGCTACGAGTAGTAAACCTGTACTAGATGCGTAGATTTATTCGAGGTTCCAAGCAAAGACCGCTTGGTCGAGGTGTGATTTTGGAACAGAGTGATTTTCGTAGCTCGAAGTATGCCAATGCAGTAGTCAAAGAGATACAATATCTAATTGATGGAAAGGATTTCAGGATCGTACATGTTTGTGGCACCCATGAAGATACCATCAGTAGTCATGGGCTGAGGTCTCTTCTGCCAAAGAACATCTCTTTGATAGCAGGACCAGGCTGCCCCGTCTGTGTCTGTGCTGCACAGGATGTAGATATGGCAATAGAGTTAGCAAAGCAAGGACACATCATTACAACATTTGGTGACATGATTCGAGTACCGTCAACTTCCTCATCTTTAGTAAAAGAACGATCCAATGGCGCCGATGTACGTGTCGTATATGGAGTAAATGATGCGATTGAGATCGCACGGAAAAATCCTGATCGAGAGGTGATATTCATCGGAGCAGGCTTTGAAACCACAGCTCCTACGATGGCAATTGAAATAGTCAAAACGCCGCCAGATAATTTTTCCATTCTAACCTCTTTGAAAGTCATTCCTCCGGCAATGGAAATCCTAGTTAGTTTAGATGGGTTTGCTGTGGATGGATTTATCACGCCGGGTCATGTAAGCGCAATTATTGGATCTGATGCTTTCTCCACCCTAGCAGAAAAGCGAAAGGTTCCTTGTGTAGCAGCTGGCTTTGAACCATTGGATGTACTTGAAGCGATTAGAATGATCTTGGTTCAAATCAAAGAAGGCAGAAGCGTATCTGAGAACGAATACACTAGGGTAGTGAAACCTGAGGGTAATGTTGCAGCTCAGCGGGTTATCGCCAAAGCATTTGAGGTAAAGGATGCTCCGTGGAGAGGGCTAGGAATTGTTCCAAAATCAGGTTTGTTCATTAAAAGCGAATATCGTCAATACGATGCTCGTAAGAAATTCGATTTTCCACCCATCGAATCGGTGGACATTCTACCAGGATGTCGATGCCATGAGGTCATTCTTGGGATGATTGATCCAACTGAATGCATATTATTCGGGAAGAGATGTACTCCAGAAGGACCCTACGGTCCTTGTATGGTAGGACATGAGGGTACTTGTAGGATCAGACACGAGAGTGGAGGAATATAGAGTTCACCTTTGCATTTCCAATTTCTTTAGATCGGCAGGTGTATTGATATTGACAAATGAATCCAGATTTGGATCAAATCTCTTTAGGATTTCAGTAGAAACATAGAGGACATTGGTAAGCTTGTCCAATAAATCCTGCATTCTTCGTCTTCCTGATTCCAAAACAGCAAGCCCTCTTGAATAAGCATGCTCAGTGAGATAGACTCCATGAAGAGGCTCTACATGACCGTTGGGCCAACCTGGAATGACAGCTCCGTGGCCTTCACTGAGCTGTATGAGGGTTTTCAATACTCCTTTACTAACTAACGGAGTATCTATAGGTAGCAGAAGGGTATGCAATGATTTGGAATATTCAAAAGCTGTCACTGCACCATTTAACGCGGACCGGGTTGAATCGTCAGGATCAGATACTATTTCGAGAGCGCCAGCGATCTTGCGAATAGCATCCTCTTGCTCCTGATTTGAAACGACCATTAGCACTCTAGAAGATAGTGCTTGGGCAATAGAAAGCATATGAGAAACCAGAGGTCTTCCTTGAAACTGGGCTAATGCTTTTTGACCGCCGAATCGAGTGGAGTTGCCGCCACTCAAGATTGCCACTGTAAGATCATCAATTGTCATATCAGTCGCTCCATAGGCTAGGGAATATCTTAGACCTTGATAATCTATTCCCCATAAAGGTCTAGAAAAGGAAAAGGGGGATGTTCTCAGAACGAGAGGAACATATCATTGCCCAATAACTTGGCCAAAGTCAATAGAAGATAGGGCTCATTATAGCCAAACTAGGTCACCGAACAACTCCCCCAAATAGTACATACTAGATATTTGTAACCAGCTAGGGATTTCGCTCAGTAAACCATCGTAGTTCGCCACATGTCCGGATACAGATTATCAGATAAATGTACGCAGGAATTGAATTTTTACTGCTATCTTTTTCGCCATTCAGAAATGCTTATCATACACTCTCAAACGAACGGCACAGATACGAGAAGGATGAAGAAAAGGATGACAGCAATTACAGTGGTTATCAAATCTGAGCCATACTCTGATGAGAGCGCATACACCGGACTCAAATTCGCACTGACTGCACTGCAGGATGGACATACCATTGAGATCTTCCTAGTACAGGGCGGAGTGTTTTGCGCGTTGTATAGACAAGACCCAGTTCATATGCCTAACAACTATGAAATGCTAGAAAGCATCATCAAGTCTGGAGGCAGGGTCGTGTGCTGTGGTACCTGTACAAAGGCAAGAGGAGTACAACCAGAATCAATTCATCCAAATGTCGAAATTGGTACTATGAATATGTTTGTTGAAATGGTCGCATCGGCTGATAGAATCGTGAACTTCTAGTAGAAGGATATCACAGAACGAAAGGTTTTCCACATGCGGGTTAGGAAATAGGTGGGGGTCTATAGTGCTATCAGAAAAGGAAAAACTGGAATTCCTTGATTTCGCCAAGACTATTGCAGAAAATGCAGGGAAGGTTACTCTCGAACACTATGGGATAATCTCGGAATTTGAGAGAAAATCAGATAACTCGCCTGTCACAGTTGCGGATAGAGAATCAGAAGTCTTCATCAGGTCTGAAATTCTGTCTGAATATCCAACGCATTCCATAATGGGAGAGGAATTTGAGAACAAGGATACCGATTCTGATTTCCGTTGGATCATTGATCCTATTGATGGTACCTCGTCATTTGTGAGAGCAGTACCGTTGTATACAGTACTTCTTGCACTTCAATACAGAGGCTCACCAGTTCTTGGGGTCATCCATGCACCACGAACTTCTGAAACTGTCTATGCGGCTCTAGAGGTGGGATGCTTCTTCAATGGAAAAAGGGCTCATGTTTCTTCAACTGAGAAACTCGAGAACGCCTGGGTTCAAGTTACTGACTATGCAGATCTGAAGAAACGCAGACCAGAGTTTACAGAACGACTTCTCAATCGTGCTATATCATGTAGAACGTGGGGAGATGCCTATGGGTATCTTCTTGTTGCTACAGGTAGAGCTGATGTCATGATTGATCCCATAATGGCTCCATGGGACATCGCTCCCCTCTTCCCAATCATTTCTGAGGCAGGGGGTATTTTTACTGACCTTGATGGCAATCCAAACGTAATGGGGAACTCTGCATTGGCATGTAATCAGATGTTGCATGATGAGATAATGCGAATCATCTGATAGCTAGTTTTGGGAACCAAAGTTCTACTCGTGTGCCATGTTCATGGCAACCATCAACACGGTCACAGATATTGATCTTTGCGCCGTATTTATCAGAAATCAGCCTGCAAAGATGAAGACCTAAGCCTCCTTTTCGCTGTTGCATATCAAGCAGCTGAGATTTCATGTGATGTGAGATTCCAGGTCCATTATCACTGATAAGAACGGAGTAGCCATCATCGATCTCCGTGGTTCTTATCCAAATCATCTTGTTGACACGATTATTATGGATACAGGCATTATCAAGAATGGCGAATAGCAATTGCTCCAAGAACTCATCAGCCATTATAATCGAGTCATCTATTTCCAGCTGTGCTTCTACATCCACATCTTGACGCTCGATTACTTGCACTAGAGCAGTGTGAATGGCTTCTCGAAGTGATCTTTCTGCGGTCGCGCTTGAGATGATACGCTCCATAATCTCCGAGGTCTCAATAATTCGATTGCATTTCTTGATCGAGTCCAAGATATCGAAGAGAAGAAATTCGTGTTCTGTTTCCTTTAGCTTGTAAAGCAAGAGCTCTGCGGCGGACATGATTACTTGAAGTTGATTTGATATATCATGACTCATAATATCAAGATAGAAGAGCGCGCGGTCAGATGCTAGATACTCTCTAGAGAGTATTTGCTTGATATTCTGTGGATTGTGCGCAACACAGACGAATCCCATCGGTTCACCAGTTTCATCAAGAACTAGTGAGGATCCAGCTACTATTGGTATTCGTTTTCCATCAGGTCGCAACAGTAGATATTCTGAGAATGAGCCGACTCTCTTTAGGAGCGTTCTCTTCAGCCCGTCCATTACTCTCCTGCGATCCTCAGGAGCTATGAATTCAAGCAAGTTCTTGCCAATATATGCAAAAAGGGTGTCGTGCCCAAGCATCTGCATCGCATGATTATTCATGAACTTGATGGTCCCTTCTAGATCCAGAACACAAAATGCACCAGGAATCAAGTCAACTATAGCTCTATTATACGCTGCGCAATTACTCTCATCGATCAGCATTTTTTCAGTCCCAGCTACAAAATGTGGTGGCATATCTATCACCAGAAAGGTCCCGCATTCTAAGAGGCTCGAACAATAGTTTGCATAAAAGGTTTGTCTTTACACACCATTGTTGTTAGCAAAGGTTTATTATGACACATTAAAATGATTGTGAAGTTTGTAAGAACAAGCTTTATCAGAGCTCTTAATGGCGCCCGGTAAGGTCACGGAGATAGAGAAATGACACTAGAAGTCGGTGACACGATAAAGGGTATTGAGTTGACTCCAGAGGGAAAGAAACCTGTAAAGAGCATCGATTTCGTTAGTGGTGAGAGTCGGATAAATGCACTCCATGACCCAGTTAGAATTCAAATCCTTCAGATGTTGCGAGAGGGTATTGATGACTTTGTGACAACTGAAACTGCTGATAATAAGAAGATGGTTCTTACAATAACGAAGAGCGTGATAAAGCGACATGCTTTGTCTGTCACAGAACTGATTCAACTATCAAATCGCGAGGAGGGATATGAGAGTCTTACTAAGAACCAGTTGTACCATCATCTCCCCATATTGATGGAGAATGGATTCGTCATAGAATATGGCACAGTGACTACTGGCAAACGAACAACCAAGTATTATCGTCGATTGGCAGAGAGTTTTGTCACCTTCGGATTACATTATGGTCCAAAGAGATTCAAAGATGCGCTCCGCAAGGAGATAAGTGGAGCGTTGCCTGTCTTTAATGTGGATAAATCTCCATCTGAGCTAGAGGAACTGGTTGAGTTACTTGTTGATACTGAAGCCCTTCGTCTAAAATGGGCGAATGTCATAGAGAATCTAGTGCAGGGTGATGTCACGGACCCCAAAGCCATTGAGCTCTTTGAGTGGTTTCTATGGGTATATGCCACTGGCCAAGATGAGTACAAAGAGATGTTAGATAGATTAAGAGCGTCTCTCTTTGGTGCCTAAATTGGCGGGCTTTTTCCAAGTCGTTTCAATACATCTAGGATGTCTTCCCGCATCGCAGTCATTCGTATCGCAGTGCTAGTAGATGGATCAGTGATGGTAACATTGTAGTAGGTGTATGCTCCTTCATCATGTGAAACACTAGTACTCATGAATTGATCAGGAGTGAATTCTTGCAGATTCTCGAGGAGGATTTCTTTCTGAATAAGACCACCACGAACCTCTAGTAGTCTCTGAGAGGTGATGAAGTATCGGGTCCTTTTTGCCTGAATCATCAGATAGAGCAAATAGAGAATAGTAAGGCCCATGATGAGCAGGACTATTGTACCTATTCTTTCGCCCAGAATAGCCAGGATGAACCAACCCGTGAGAATCGTCAGTAGGGGTAGACATCCACCACACCAGAACAGAATGAAGTTGATTCCTGCTTTTTTATCCCATTCAATGGTTTCTCCTTCATTCAGGCCTTGATTGGGAGGGTCGAACTCTTTCCAGCTAGTTGGACACATAGCAATACCTCCAAGGTGGATATCTATGGTAGGATTTGAATATTCCTCAAATTAGACCCAGCTGCCAGATTCGCGTTTTATCCCCTTCTGGCTGAGGAAATCTCTGAACTTGGAAACAAGATAGAGATCATCTTTGTACACCAGTTCTATGAGGGCAAGGAGAAGCTTGTCCTTCTCTTCAGGAGGAATAATGACCCAATACTCGTAATCAGAGTCCCCCCAGAACTCCTTTGGAGCCCTACCAATGTCCTGTCCTGATACGACAAGGCGCCCTTCGTCATCTATCTCTGCATCAATGAAGATTGATGTCTCTCCGCGCTTTTCAACGAGAGAGACTCGAAGATTTGTGTCATCCATAATTTTCACCCATCTATCACGAACTCTTTTCCACAACTAAGACATATGCGTCGGTCATCCGGACGTGCCTTCTTGTAGTATTCATTCCACTCCTGACACGATGGACATCTATATTTCACAAACCTAGAAGGGCGGTCACTGTCCAAGTATCTCAGAAGTCTACATTTGCGGCATCTATAGGCTTGAATATACGAACATTTCAACCCCAAACCACTATAAGGGCCGATAGTTTCGCCTGTACAGGAAAACACAGAAAGTTGATGGTTCCAAAAAATCCCCCGAGCACTTACGATATACCCTTTCTCCATATCAATGCCACAAGCAGGACAGATTGCATCCTTTCCTTCGGGATAGTTGTCTCCTATGACCATAGCACAACACCTAATCAAGATACGTAGGTGAGAGCATAAACTTGTTCATACACGGGAGGGTTCGTAGAGAGCGCTATTCTGGCGCTGAAGCTTCTTCTTATATACAGTATCAGAATCGGAGAGTTGAGGCCCACAACTATGAGTTACTGAAACGCGTTCAAATGTGCGAATCTAGATGTGGGTGAACTCAAGTGATATGTATTTGTTCTTGCATGAGCATCTTCATCTAGAGAGTACTCTATTCATGTAGGCGAATCGGAAAAAGAGATGAATGAATATGTCATTGGCAACTGAAGTAAGCTATCGAGCAGTTCTACTCCGACTAAGAAAACTCGCACAGAGGGCATTAGAGCAGTATGGAATCGATAATGCACAATTGAAATTACAGAGTGCTGATGGGAATGGAATCTATAGAGTCACTATTCCTTCAGATAGTGAGTCACATCAATTTCCTCCCGGGCAGTATAATCTGAGATTGCATCAGCCAGGATACATGGATCCAAAGTTCATACCATCGGAGATGATGTGGCTTGCAGCTCTTAGCGATGCAGGAATTCCTGTCCCGAAACCTTTCAGAAATCTGAGTGGTGAGTGGCTAACAGTAGTGGAAAGCGAGTTTGAGGTTCCGTGCTCAAGAAACTGTTCTCTCATAAGCTGGATTGATGGGAGAGCGCCTAAGAACCCGAGTTTGCATCATATGAAGGCGGTTGGTCGAGTAATTGGCAGAATGCATGAACAATCAATTAGTTGGAAACCTCCTAAGGAGTTTATTCGCCCACATTGGAATTGGGAAGGACTCTATGGGGGAGGCTTTGAATATGGATTCGTCGGTGAAGAAACTCGAAACACGATACCCAGAGCCTATCAAGCATCTTTTACGCATGCAATCGAACTAGTGAAAGAGGGAATGGAACAGCTGGGTACTGGAAGAGAGGTCTATGGCGTAATCCATGCGGATTTCGCCGTTGATGGAAATGTGCTCTTCCATAAAGGAGAAGCTCGACCAATAGATTTTGATGATTGTGGATTTGGCTATTGGTTATTCGACTTGGGTGTTGCATTGGCACACTACTTTGTTGAGATTGAGAATCCTATACCGAAGATGAAAGAAGCCCTTATTGAGAGCTACACAGAAACCACGCCACTAACGGATGTGAACTTAGAGTACATTGATCTATTCACGGTAGCAAGATTGGCTCAACTCATTTACTTCTACCACGGAACAGCCATGGTACATCCTCAATTCCAAGAAAGCTGTAATAGGTACATCAAGAGCTTTGGAGAGGAACTCAAACGAGTTCTGAAAAGAATTCGATGAAATCCATGTTGAGAGATACAGAAGATATGAATCAATCAAATATCTGATTCCATTCTTCTGCTAAGCTCCTTGAAACCACATCTCTCCCAGAATGCTATTCCAATTTGATTCATGGATGCCACGGATAGCTGCAATCGATGAATTCCTTGATCAATGAGCCATTGCTTCACCAAGTCAACAAGATGAGAACCAATACCTGAGCGGCGGTATCTCGTTGTGACCATAAGAGTGTCGATGAAGCCCATGTCGAGGTCTCTGTATACAGGTGGTTTCTTTTGTAGGTACGCAAAGACAAAACCAATCAACTGCTTCTCCAACGTGGCAACAAAGAAGATATTGTCTGCCATGTCCATTCGTTCACTATAGTACGATCGAGCAAGGAAAGCAGCATCATCGACCATGGAGTAGCGAGGGTCAAGTTCTTCGTGATACCTTTGAATCTCCTTCCAGAGGTTAACGATCTCATCCATATCTAATGGCGTTGCGACTCGATATTCTAGAAAAGGTAATTCCACCTCATACACCGCGATGAACTACACTGTGTGTGATTCAAATGTTTTTCCATCCAATAAGATGAGAAGAAAGAATACAGACCTACTGCCAAAGAACTTGTTTAATCTGCTCAAGAAGGGGCAGAAGAATAGTAGGATTATTTGAATAAAGAGTCAAATCTAATTCTGAACGATCTTTGTGTGCATCATCAAAGCACTTCAGAGAGATGAATACTAGATCGGTGCCCTCATGGAGATGCCCGCGTGCCACGATTCTGCCTTCATAATCATGTTCGGAAGCTATCTCGCGGGAATCCATTATGTAGAAATTTATGTTCTTTAGGTATAATTCAGATCTATGGAAAATTAGATCTCCACGGTCATCAACACCAACCCTCTTGTGAAGACTATACATATTCTTAGTCCAAAGGTTCAAATCAAATTTCATTACATCACTCAAGTTATTCTGTACTTGGAAAAATAAAAGGTATGACTCATTCTTTCTGGCAGAGAAGGAATATTGCATAGACCACTAATCCCAGTTACTTGTACTTTGTGTGGTGTCTTTTTTTTGACGGTTTCTTTCGACTAAAGGAAATATCTTATCAGTAAGCCCTTCGGACCTGTAGAACATGACTGATGAACCAAAGAACATCATTGCGCTTAACAGACCAGGAGATCTCTCTCCTCGAGTTGCATTCTTGTTCTCAATGATGGAAAGAGTACGAAATAGACTCCTAAGGGTAGTAGATGATCTCCCAGATGAAGAACTTGATTTTACTCCAAATGCAAGGAATATCGAATCAATTGGAACATTGCTTCTTCATGTCGCAGGGGTTGAGTGGTCGTGGATATTCGAAGACATGGATGGAGAAGAGATGGACTATGAGAAGTGGAAGTATGCATTCCCACTTCGAGAAGGCATTCCTCAGCTAGCTGGGCAAGGTAAGCAATTCTATATTGATCGGCTTCATGACGTTAGAAAGGAGGTTCGTGAGAGGCTAAGGAATCTTGATGATGCTTCACTTCACCATCTGGTCAATCTAGGACACGCAGAGGTCACTATTGAATGGATTCTCTTTCATCTGATAGAGCATGAAAGCATGCACATAGGTCAAATATCCGTTCTTTCCAGGCTTTACAAAAACCAACGATAGAAAACGGAGAAGCTAGAGGAATTCATGAAATGGAAGAAGATTCTGTATGGGATTATTCTCATATCCCTGAGAGAAAATGGACATGGCATTTTGAAGAGGACCACTGGATGGATCTGGAAGTCAGCTCATCCGGATTGTCATATTTTGGCACAGATTGGACTTGTCAATCGGGGGGAGGCTATTTTGGTGGTTTTCAGACCTTCGAGGAGTTTCTCTCGACAAAGTCATTGCAAAAAATGCCAAGCGAGATCAGGAACGAGGTCAAGCTATATCTTTTGGAGCACAGAAAGAGAGGAGGGGCCTTTCTTCGTCTTTCTTGTGCACATGATGTTTCAGGATATCAGTTGGTGGGAGTCTTCGTTCATTTAGATGACAATCCAATTCAAGTGAAGGTTGTACAGAATGCAGACGAAATTGTCATCTATGAGGGTAGCATCAGCCCAGGGGAACATCACTTCAGTTATGTTCTCATCTTGGAGTCCACTGAAAGTAAGAAGAAAGTATCCGGTAGCTTTGATATTAGAGTTCAAGACGGGAAGAATTCCGCTACTATTATGACAAGCAAAGATGAGAAGGGCAATCTTCTGACGAGATTCATTGATTGACTTTGGAATTGAATACCAATGAACAACCAAATTAGCATCGTGAAGGTGGCGCAGTACGATTGACTAATAATAAAAAATCTGTAGGTCCGATTGAAATCAAATGACGCTTCAAATCGAAACAAGGAAATTGAGCCTTGAAGAGTGCACAACAATTGCGGAAATATCTGTAGCTAATAGGAGAGGCACTCCATTGGAATCAGGAAAGACCATTGAAGAGATATCACAGAATATTGTAAGAATCTCAGAGAATGAGAAATACGAGATTGTGATCGCTGAAGAGAATGGAAAAATTGTAGGTTGTATCTATTATTATTTAGGATTCCCATTAATGGCTTTCATCAGTGGTTTTTCACCAATAATAGACCCTGCAAGAGATTCAGAAATGATTGCCATTGCTCTCATTGAGGCGTCAAAGAAGAACATCATTGAGAAAGGCTATACAAGATTGGAAATCGAATTCGTGCTTCTATCGAATGAACATCGAAACCTATCACGAAAGTATATTGGCCGGTATGAGAAGTGCGGATTTCGCTTTGCTGCTGAAGAGGTACATATGAAAGTAGACCTTAGTACTATTGATTTGCCCACACTTGAACGCCCCAATGAATACACCATAAGAAGATTCACTGAAGTACCATACGAGAAACTTGAGGAATCAGGATTCCAGACCTTCGAGAATGGCAAAGACCAATTGTTCCGTTCTATGTCCCACGCTGAACAACAGGTAACCCTACAAGTTTTCTTTGACAAGAACTCACCTTTTGTCGATGAAGCATCCTTGGTTCTAGAGAAGAAAGAACAAGTCATTGGCTTCATTATCACTAGACCGGGAGATAAAGAAAGCACAATTGGACCTGTAGGACTTATACCTGAAGAGAAGGGAAAGGGTCTTGGTAGCTATCTACTTGTTCAAGCGTTGGTTGCCTTGAGAAATGATAATCAGAGTGCTGCAGTTCTTGATATGTCAGTGGGAAATACTCCCGCAAGGAATCTCTATTCAAAGTACGGGTTCAAACCAGAGTACTACAAGCAATTTTACTACTGGGCGCCCTAGCGATTGTCATGCGCATATCCACTATGAGATCTTGTGCCAATAGATTTACCCAGTTTCTGCAACTAATGGAATCATATTGTACGTATTCTTACCCAACCTAGAAATCATCTACCCTACATCATCGCTCATACCAGTCATTCGTATCACAGTACCTGACAGATAGTCTACAATTGTCAAATCATGGGTTCATGTCTTTGTGTTTAGAGAGTTCTTACAGATTTGAGAGATTGAATATCCTACGGAGGTGGCCAATCTCTTGGAAGAATCGCTGCTAGAGAACGTATCAGTTCCTTAGTTCGCTTGTCATCATTCCTACAATTCTCCCAGACCTTCTGTTCAAACAATAGATTGTCACCATCTCGAATCATGAATGAGAGTAATGCAGTATCTGGTAGCGCCCTCTCGGTGCAATTCTCCATATCCCATATCTTTCTGTCAATCAGTTCCTTGATGAAATTCAGTAGCGCATCTTCTGAGAATGCCATGTTTCGGACTTTTGCAGCTTTCTCTTCATCTTTATCCACGGGGATTCCTTTCGGTATTTTCGAGAGGACTATCTTCTCAGGGGTCATGATGATTCTAGTCCGAGAATGAAAAGCGGTGTGTCCAGATCTATATTCAAAGGTGAAGCTTGATAGCCCTGATTTGTCCTTTTCCAAACGCTTTAGGTAGTTCTTCAATTCTTTCTTGGTATAGCTCACGTTTCTCCGCCTCTTTGCCACTGAAGTATTGACTTGATTCCTTGAAGAATCTGTAGCAAAATAAGGTATTTGAAATTCAAAATAAAGGAAAGGAGAACCGTA
>JBHLQH010000016.1:78564-79750 GCA_048884965.1 Candidatus Thorarchaeota archaeon
CCTAGCTGTGTATCGTCCATGGTGCCGGCATATCCTGATGCCTGCAATATGATGATGACAACTGGCATCATACAGATTATCACAATCAGGCTAAGAAGCATGTATCGTCTCATTGTTCTCCTTGGTGCATCGGAATTCTCCGAGGTGGTTTGCATAGTCATTGTCGCCATGAAACTACCCCCTATGCTCCCTCAGAGATTTCCTGAATCAGGAACGGTTTTCCATGACCGGGATAGACGGATATAGCACCTAGATTCATGACTTTTCTGATACTTGCTTCATACTCGCTTGCATTGGATAGCATATTATTCCTATCAGGGAATTTGGTATTCACGAAGAGGTCCCCACAGAAGAAATCGCCTTCATCAGTCAGAATCCCAATCGACCCCTTTGAGTGGCCAGGAACATGAATCACTCTTGCCATCATACCCATGTCAGAGAGATCCTGCATATCTTCAAGGAAAAGGTCTGGAGAGAATCTGTCCTCCATCCTCAGATTCATACGCATCAGAGAGAACATCATTCTACCGAGGGCTTTGGTAATGGCTCTGTTCTCGCGGTTCCAGAAGAAATCGCCCTTTTCGACCATTCCCAAGTCATCATAATGCATAGCAACCTTGCAGTCATACTTGCTTCGTAGATATGCACAATTACCAGTATGGTCGAAATCGCCATGGGTCAGGATGATGAGCTTGAGATTCTCTGGCGTGCAACCAGATTCCACCAATATCGATTCAATCTCTTGACGGGATTTGGCAAATCCAGTATCGATAAGAATGAATCCACCATCTGTTTCTAGAAGATAGCAATTGGTCTGATTCTGTTCAATCCTTCTAATGGTCTTGGGATAATTGAACTCCGATGTCATTATTTGTATCTCAGTATCTTGTTTCATTTTATTCACCCTTATAATATTAATGAATAGTCATTCAGTTATCAAAAATGAATGAACATTCATTTATAATAGTTTCTATTACGGTGAGATATTTATATAAGTGAACAAACATTCACTAATTACCATGAGGACACGTGATCAAGCCAAGTACGATGCGATTGTCAAAGCCTCCGTCAAGCTCGTGAATGATCTTGGCTTTGATGGGATTTCGATTGCAAAGATTGCGACTGAGGCGGGAGTATCACCAGCAACCATCTATATCTACTTCAAAAACAAAGAAGACCTCTTTTC
>JBHLQH010000017.1:0-7157 GCA_048884965.1 Candidatus Thorarchaeota archaeon
CCCTTCTCACGCTGTTGAGCACCCTTTTTCATTTCTGTATTGTCTGCTATCGAATATTTAGTTTATAGTGAATTTACATAGGCAGAAATGGAGTAGGTTATTCACGAGTCAGTAGCTTTTGCATTGACAGTTACTGTCCATCGACCAACAACGACATCTTTTTCCTTTCCACGAATCTTCTTCTTTCGTTTAATCTGCTTGATGCTGAGCTCTATCTCATTGTTGTCAGTATCCGTTAGAGCTGCAGCATTCTGAAGAGCTATAGATAGCAAAGCAGCTGTATTGACTGAGAGTTTTAGTGATATTGAGTTTCGCCACCTCTCGTCGCTGCCCAGTATCCATTCGCCAAGCATATCTGGTCCAATTCGGTCAATCTCACCTTGAGGTCGTTAACATCTCAGAGTCCATTGAGTGTCCCTAGTCATCCTATCAGGTAATCCCTTCGAGCTTCTTAGAAGAATCTCTAACCATTGCGAGGACATCAAAAGGTAAACAAATCAAATTACTTTCAAATAGTTTAACATTTGAATAAATCGATACCATATAGAATAGGTTATATACTATTTGTATAGAAGAAGATAAAAACTATTAGAACGCCTTCGGTTTATGAGGTGACAAACACATGCTTGTATTAGAACTTGAACTATTGGAGGAGATGCTATTCTCGCTTTTTATCATGTTTTTCGCAGCAGCAGTATCTCTTGTTTTGAACAAGCTCGCCAACTATGTTTCTAGGAAAACTACAGCTCCAAAGATGGCAATCATGGAATCATACTTAACGAATTGAGGAATATCTACATGGCAGCATCTAATTTCATACTACCTTTTCTCTTCCTTGCACTAATTCTGACAACAATCAAGATATCCCAAGTCGTGTTCAAGAAATTCGATTTACCTGAGGTCTTGGGGGAACTTCTAGTTGGAATAATACTAGGACCTACCGTGCTGGGAATCCTATATCTGAATGCAATACCAACATCATCCTTGATTGCATTCTTAGAAATCGAACAGAGTCAGCTAGATGCAGCGGCGCTCATTATCAATTTCGTCAGCAATCTTGCAGTACTCTTGTTATTGTTCAAGGTGGGGATGGAGCTTGACTTTCATGATATGATTAAAGTACGCACCCCTGCTTTTGTCACTGCAGGATCTGGAATTTTATTGATGATTGTTGGAGGCATCGTATTCTTCTTCGCATTAATTGGGATGACCACAATAGATTTACTTCCTGAAGGTATTGATGTATGGTATTCAGCAGTATTCCTTGGTGTTGCATTTACTGCGACAAGTATAGGTATTAGCACTCGCCTCTTTTGTGACTACAAGAAGCTACAGACAAAAGCCGCCCAAACCGTCGTTGCTTCTGCGATATTTGATGATATCATCGCAGTTGCATTGTTCTCATTCATAATTGCATTTTTCACTAGTGTTGAATCATTGAATCCATTTGGACTTCCTACCATCCTGATTAACATCACTGTGTTCTTTGCAGTCAGTTACATATTATATAGATACATTCTCCCCTACTTCTTCTTAAAGACCAAGAAATATGATGACAAATCCTTGCCCATATTCGTAAGTCTATCTCTGATGCTCTATTTGGCATTCTTCGCTCAAATGCTAGGACTAGCTCCAATCATTGGAGCTTTTGTGGCAGGGGTAATTATTGGGAATGAGGATGAGTATCTTGACATTCATGATGATTTCGAACCTATTTCCTCCTGGATTATTCCCTTCTTCTTCATTAGTATTGGTCTGACTATCAACCTTGTACCATTTTTAAATATCCTCTCGATTATTATTGCACTACTATTGGTTGTTGTAGCTATTGTACCAAAATATGTAGGCGGAATATTCGGATCCTTTTTTGGCAAGTATGATAGAGGAGAAGCTAGAACTATTGGCCTCAGTATGGCTGTCAGGGGGGAGGTCACACTCTTTTTTGCATATACTGGCTTCCAAGCTGGATATTTCACTGAAGCACTCTATGGAATCGTAATCCTTTCTGTGATTCTGGTTACATTCATTCTCATCCCGATTCTTAAGCACGCTTGTACAAATTGGTTACAAGAAGACGGTGTAAAGTGTGAACCCCTCATCCCCATTTCTCCTGAAACCTTTGATACTTCTTAAGTTTAGAAAACTGAAAACAATCAATATGGCTCTTGTTTATCGTATCATTTGTTTGTCCTGTCTTCAGACAGGGGGTGCAGGCGACGACGGGAGTGCAATCGTATAACATGGTTGCCCTACGAGGGACTTACCCTTCTCCATGCTGTTGAGCACCCTTTTTCATTTTGCATTGTTTCTGACTTTGTAGTGAGAGCTAGGTCTATCGAAATAATGAGTTTCTTTCAATACAGGCTGAAAGGAATACATACTTATCAGCCATTTAGGCATCAATTGGTTTCGGAGCATCCTGGTTTACCTATCATTTGATCCAATTCAACGTTTTTTCCTCTCCTCAAAAGGAATTTAACTCGCCAAATCATCAGCAAGTTCTAACATTTGGTTGCATTGCTACATATGAAAGCGTGCTGAGCTTCCCGTTGTAGAGGCAAGACCGGAGTGGGATTGATTTGAGGAAATTATTAGGCGTGTTCTTAGTTCTGATTCTATTGGTTATCCCTATTCTATCAGACGTAACTCCCATGAGATTGGAACTCATGGAAAATGAAACAGTATGTCTGTCTTATACCGACCATCCAAAGATCACTATAGTAGGTAATGGTGATTTTTCTACGCATTTCACAGGACTGGGCACCCCTGAGCAACCATATGTATTTGAAGGTCAGAATATTACTGATTCGATCATCCTCGTCAATATAACAGATACCGATGCATATTGCATCATCAAGGACTGCTTCTTCAGAACAGCTAAGGATGAAATCCTACCAGCAAAAGCCATAGTGCTTGATAATGCCTCTCATGTCACCATAGAGAGTTGCACCTTCTACAATGTTTCGCGGGTAGTTGAAGCAATTGATTCGACCAATCTTACCATTGTCGATAGCTTTTCTGATGAAGTAAGAGCGGCGGACATCCTTCTGACTGACTGCCCCTATGCCAATCTCACTGAAAACACGATCGTGGGTTCCTTCTTGAGTGGTAATCCCCTCATCAGACTAATCGGATGTAATAATTCGCTTGCAGTTGGTAACAATGTAACATATACTGATATCCAAATCAACAATTCAAATGAAACCCAGATCCTAGATAACCTCCTGTTTGAGAGTGAGTTGTACATCTATAGTTCTACGGATGTAGTTGCTGACTACAACGAATTCGACGCCAAATATTACGGACATGGACTGACATTCTACAGCTGCTATCATTGCAATGCTAGTCACAATATCGCAGCCAATCAGGATGACGACGCCTTCACTGTATATGACTCGACTGAAATCACTCTTCGGAACAACACAGTCTATAGTACGGTGTCTACTACAGGGAATGACTATGGTATACTGATAGACGAATCGTTAGATTGTACAATTGACAATAATACCGTTTCAGGGAACCTCTTTGCTGGAATTGGGATCGCAAACTCAAACAACACTCTGCTATCTGATAATATTGCCTTCGACAACTACCACGGATTCTATGACCATGACACATTTGATACATATTTTGATGAATGTAACGCGCATGATAACACGAAGAGGGGATACAATATTTGGGGGAGTGAAAGGACACACATAAACCACTCCAATTCCACCTCGAATTCAGAAGAAGGACTCTTTGCTTCTTCGTGTTTTGATGTTGAGATCACATGTTGTATCGCGTTGAATAATGCTCGGCAAGGATTCTACATTGCTTCGTGTAATAACACGCTCCTATGGGATAGCCAAGCCCTCTACAATCAGCGAGAGGGCTTCTACGTAGAAAACTCCGGATACACACATACAGCATACTGTCATTGCGAGGGAAATAACTATGGGAATTTCTACTTCTATGATTCGGACTACGGTCTTTTCGAATGGAATGATGTGAGTAATTCTATCGCTCCTTCCTTTGAGTTCGAATATTCCGATTTCTGCGATATTGTCCATGCAGGAACATATCGGGCTGGCAAGCTCTACCTATATGAGGTCAGAAATGTCACAGTAATCGATTGCACCTTCAGCTTGATCAGAAACTATGCCATACACATTGACACAAGTTCCAACGTGTCACTACTTCAGAATATAATCGATGATGTGGATGTGAGTGACTATGAAGCAATCTTCATTGAGGATAGCAGCAATATCGAGCTCTTTGACAACCAGATTACCAATATTCATGACAGTCAAATTGTGCTGGAAACGTCGACAAATTGTATTCTAGATAGTAACTCTCTCAGCTATGGTGGCCTATACATAGAAGGAGACCTTCGTGAACACTGGGCACATCAGGTGTCATTGGACAATAATATTGCCGGAAAGCCGATCTACTATCTTGTCAATGAGTCCTCTGCATTCTATGATATGGCTTCTGCTGGACAGGTTTTCATCGTTGACTGTGAAGATGTATCTACAACAGGTGGTTTCTTCTATGGTGCTACCTTAGGCTATGTATTTACTTTTTCAACGAATTGTATCGCATCCAACTTTATGGCCGAGGATTGCCGCATCGGTGTCCTCAGCCAATACTCTGAAGATTGCACGATATCCAGTAGCGAGTTCTATGATGGATTTTACGCCATCCATGGTGATAATTCCCCTGGATTGAATATCACCGATTGCTATGCTGAACGGTTCAATGAAGGACTATACTTGGAATACTGTACTGGTTCAATCCTTGATTTCAATGAAGTATCAAATGTAACAAATTACGGTATAGAGCTAAGCTCATCACCGAACTCCATTCTCACAAATAACACACTCTCTTTGATTCCAAGTAGCGCAATGCGCATTGCATCATCAGAATCCTCCCATGTTGAAGACAATGTGATGATTGACAGCATTAATTGGGGAATCACACTATACTCAAGCCATGGTTGCGTCCTTGCAGGCAATGAGATCGATGTTGATGAGATGGGAATCTCTCTGTTCAATACCAATGGTGGATATATTATATCAAATACAGTCAATGGGGATCAGGCATGCATATACTTACAATCCACACAGGATTTGGAGATCTACTCTAACACCCTAAGTAGTACTGGAATCCTTATTCCTAGCACTAACATGAACTATTTCAATCATACATTGAGTAACAATCAGGTCGGTGGACTACCAATAGCGTGGCTTGAACATCAGGCAAACTTAGATCTTGAAGCATTGGACTACGGGCAGATCATTCTACTTTATTGCGAGAACCTCACAATCTCAGGATCTGAGATGCTGGCAGTATCAGTTCCTGTGCATCTTGCATCTTGTAATAATGTGAGCCTATCCAACTATTCTCTGATTGATGTATACTATGGATTATGGAGCTACAATAGCACTCATTGTTCAGTTGTGAACTATACGATAGTTTCGAGTAGTAATACTGCTGTATACCTAGACCATTCTCATAATACGACCCTTTCAGGTGTGAACACCTCATTATCTGGATATCATGGGATATATCTCTATCAATCCGAAGATTGTGCTATTCTCGACTCTGAGATTTGGAATTGTTCACAGACAGGTGTATACGCACAAAACTCGTTCTCTCTGCAAATCAGTAACGTGCGAGTGATCAACTGCTCAATACAAGGTATCTATCTTTACTATTCAAATGATGTCGATGTTAGCGAGGTCCTTGTCATCGATTGTATTCATGGCATGCAACTATATCACGCTTTGGATTGCAATGTGACAAATAGTGGCTTCTTCAACAATACAAACGGTATCTATGTACTTTCATCAAGTACCAATAACCTGTTCTACTTGAACGAGTTTGGAGGGAACACTGGACACAATGCTTGGGATGATGTTGCTGGTAATGACTGGGACGATGGTGTCATGTACGGCAATTCTTGGTCTGATTATGCCGGTGGTGGCTTCTACTTCGTATATGGGACAGGAGGCGGGATTGATGGCTATCCGAACGGTCTTCCTGGATATACCATCATTCTCAGCAGTCCTGATGACCAGACATTCTATGAGGGTAGTTCCGGAAAGTCTATCACCTGGACCAGTTCATCAGGCTATATCAGGTTCTACCAGCTCTATCTTAACTCCTCGTTCCAGTCTGGTGGCAGTTGGACCGGTGGACCGGTAGTAGTGAATCTGAATGGGCTCACTCCTGGATACTATATCTATAATCTAGTCTTGACATCGTATTTCGCGTCCTCAGCTTCTGACACTGTTGAGATTACCATTCTTGAGGTCACAACTCCCACAATTGACAGTCCTGATGACATCTGGTATTGGTATGGAGATATAGATAACATCATCACTTGGAATGCAGCATCTTCGGATCCTGATGTTTTTGAAATGTATATCAATGGAACCCTATATGGTCCTTATACGTGGGATGGGGCTGATGTTGAGGGAAACGTAGATGACTTTGATGTTGGAACCTACAATATCACCATCATTGTTTACTCGGGATGTGGTAATAGTGTAATGGATACTGTCTTCTTAATAGTACGAGCTAGAAGCATTCCTGAGATCAATCATCCTGATGATATCTGGTACTGGTACGGGTCTGAGGGGAACTCGATACTCTGGGAAGTTTCCTGTACATATCCTGATGAGTTTTGGTTCATCATTGGTGAAGGCATTATCGATTCTGGTCCATGGGACGGATTGAACATAGAGATTGACGTGGATGGGTTCGAAGTAGGCGCATACAACCTGACTCTTGTTGTATTTTCTGAGAGCGATAACTACACCTATGACACAGTTCTTCTTACAGTGAGAGCTCTAAGCACACCATCAATCAATCATCCAGATGACATTTCCTTCATAGAAGGAACCACTGGAGAATCAATTACTTGGATAGTTTCTGATTCCTATCCTGATTCCTATGAACTCCTACATAATGGAGTCGTCATTGATTCTGATGAATGGGATGAGTTAGCTATCATAGTTTCGCTAGATGACCTTGAGGTCGGCACCCATAACTTCACCCTCGTTGTCTACTCGGAGTGTGGACTCTATTCCAGTGATTCTGTCATCGTGGTAGTTACAACATCTGGAACAACATCTACTGACACTACGACGGGCACTACATCAAGCACAACA